>NZ_JBEXYC010000104.1:0-10792 GCF_040630835.1 Kitasatospora sp. NPDC005751 | reverse complement strand
CGACGACACCTTCAAGGGTTCCGTCATCCCGGCGTTCTGACCGGCGGCCCCACCGGCACCGCCGAACCGCACGTCCACGACCGGGCCCCCGCCGCGGATCACCGTGATCCGCGCGGCCCCTGCGTCACCGCTCCTCGCGACGGGCCCTACCGCCCCGGCACCGGGTCCGCCCCGCCGCGGCGCGCCGTGCCCGGGCGGCAGCGGAGCAGCCGGCCGGCGGTCAGCCGCGCCCCGCGCACGGCGCCGTGCCGGTGCAGCGCCTGGACGGCATAGGTCGAACAGGAGGGCGTGTACGGGCAGCAGGCCGGTCGCCGGGGGCTGATCTCGCTCCGGTAGTACCGCACCGCCCCGTACAGCACGCCCGCCGCGAAGCCGGCCGGGGCGGGCGCCGACGGATCGGCGGCCGCGCCGCGCCGTCCGCGGCCGCCACCGAGGGCGAACCGCAGGCCCGCAGCCATCATCACCGGGACGAGCGCGATCAGGCACGGGTCCCCGAGGTCGCAGCAGTCGCAGGCGTCCGAGCAGTCGTTGTCGTTCTTCTTGCCCTTCTGCCGCTGGTACGCCCGCCACTCCTCGCGCTGCTTGCGGCGCCGGCGGCGCTCCTTCTCGGGCAGCCACCACCAGGCGACCTGGGGGCGTCGGGGCGGGTAGGGCGCGCCCTGCTGGGGCGGCGGGTAGGTCACGACTGACGATCCTCTCGATGCGCCCGACGGGACCGACCCCCGACGGCCGGATCAGATTATCGAAGGAACGCCGGTCCGCGTGACGCTCAGTCGCCACCGCCCAGGGTCGGGAACAGGTCGGTGAACGTCTGCGTGGTCACCGAGACGCTCCGGCCGAACGGATCGTCGAAGTCCCAGATCAGGAAGAGCAGGAAGGCGATCAGCGCGCTGAACGCCCCCGCCAGCAGCAACTCCCGCGGCGAGCGCCGGATCTGCAGCGCGAACACCATGCCGACGGTCACCACGGCTCCGACGATCAGGCCGAACCAGACCACGCCCGGCATGGTCGGCCCGGCGTTCTGGCCTCGGGCGCTGCGGGCGTCGTCGACGGTGCTGATCCGGTCCATGATCGGCTGGTAGGCCTGGGCCTCCAGATCGCTGGCCGGCGTGCGGGTGGCGACGTCCGTGCGGAGCTTGTCGAGTAACTCGGTGCCGCGCTCGGAGATCTCGCCGTGCTCGCGCATGTACGTCCACTCGGTGTCGACCACGTAGGAGACGTAGGCGTCCACATCGGCGCGGACCTTGTCGCGGAACTCGACCGGGTAGATCTGGGCGCGCTCGCTCACCTCGTGCAGCGACTGCGCCTCGCGCGCCACGTCGTCCTGGGCGGCGCCGCGCGCCTCCCAGACGCCGGCGATGGCCAGGCCGAGCACGATCGCGTAGACCACGCCGATCATCATCGTCATGTACTCGATGACGTCGGGCGTCTCGTCGGTGTCCTCCTCCTGACTGACCCTGCGGTGCCTCAGCAGCACCACCGCCACCACGACGGCGCAGGCCGCCGACATGGCGATGGCCAGCGCCAACCACTCGGACATGGGAACTCCCTTCTTCAGCTCGGGTTCTCTGTATCGGGCCCGGCCGTCACCCGTTCACCCGACGACCGGGCGGTCGAAGGCGGCCGGCCGGGTCGGGCCGCCTCGGGGGCCGGGCGCCTCAGGAGCGGCCGGAGCCGCCCCGGCCGGACCGGCCGCGCGGGCGCAGGGCCGCCGCGGCGAGCACGGCGGGCACGGTGACGAGCAGCATCGTCCGGGTCGGCGAGCTGCCGTGGTGGCGCTCCGGAGCGGGCACCGGCGGGGCCGCCAGCGGCACCCGGACGGGCTTGACCACGGGCCGCGGCTTCGCCTCGACGACCGCCGGGCTCGGCGTGGCGGTCGGCGAGGGCGGCTCGGGCGCGGGGGCCGGTGGCACGACCGGTGCCGCGGTCGGCTTCGGCGTGGGCTTCGGCACGGGCCTGGTCGACGCGGGCGGCGGGGTGGGCCTCGGCGTCGGGGCGGGCGGCGGCACCGGCGCGGGGGTCGGCGTCGGGGTGGGCTTCGGCTCCGGTGTCGGCGGGTGGATCGGCGTCGGGGCGGGGGTGGGAGTCGGCGTCGGAGTGGGTGTCGGCGTCGGACTCGGCTTGGGCGTCGGGGTGGGGCTCGGGCACGGGTGGTGGTGGTGCCAGGGCGGGTGACTGGGCTTCGGGTGCGGACCGGGGTGGTGCAGCACTCCGGAGAGGTCGACCGAGAGGCCCACCTCCACGTCGACATCGACATCGACGCCCACGCCACCTCGGCCGACCGACACCGAGACGTCCGTGCCGGTGGAGACACAGGTCTCGACGACCGGCCCGTGCGGGTCGCCCCCGCCGTGGTGCCCGGGGGTCCGGGCGGCACCGGCCGCGCCGCTCAGCAGCGCGCAGAGGGCGGCCACCCCGGCCGCCGCGCCGGCCAGCCGGGCCCGGCGCCCGGAAGCGCCCTTGCTCACGACGACCAGGTCTGCGGTCACGACGGCCCGTCCACCGGTATCCGCCGTGCCCGCCGGGGCTGCGCCAGGGGCTCCATGTATCTCTCGCATCGTCAGGAGGTCCGCGTTCGTGGGGAGTTGTCCTCGTCGGGAGTCGGCCCCGTCCTGGAGCCCGGTCGGCGCCGGGAGGGGCGACATCGGACGGCCCGCCCTTGAGGGGCGGGCCGTCCGACGTCAGGTGAAACGATCTTGCGGCGGGCCGGTTACGGCCCGCCCGCGCCCGATCGGGCCGTTGTTCAGTGGCGACCGTGTGCGATCTCGACGTTCTCCAGGACGCCGACCGCGTCCGGCACCAGGATCGCGGCCGAGTAGTAGGCGCTGACCAGGTACGAGATGATCGCCTTCTCGCTGATGCCCATGAAGCGCACCGAGAGGCTCGGCTGGTACTCGTCCGGGATGCCGGTCTGGTGCAGGCCGATGACGCCCTGGTTGTCCTCGCCCGTCCGGATCACCAGGATCGAGCTGGTGTTCTCCTTGGTGATCGGGATCTTGCTGCACGGCAGGATCGGTACCCCGCGCCAGGCCGGCACCTGCTGCCCGCCGAGGTCGACATGGTGGGGGTAGAGCCCGCGGGAGTTCAGCTCGCGGCCGATCGCCGCGATCGCGCGCGGGTGGGCGAGCAGGTAGTCGGGGTCGCGGCGGCGGCTCAGCAGTTCGTCGAGGTCGTCCGGGGTGGGCGGGCCCGAGTGGGTCTGGATCCGCTGCGAGAAGTCGGCGTTGTTGAGCAGGCCGAACTCCGGGTTGTTGACCAGCTCGTACTCCTGGCGCTCGCGCAGCGCCTCGATGGTCAGCCGGAGCTGGTGCTCGGTCTGGTTCATCGGCTGGTTGTAGAGGTCGGCGACCCGGCTGTGCACCTTCAGCACCGTCTGGGCGACGCTCAGCTCGTACTCGCGCGGCTTCAGCTCGTAGTCCACGAAGGCGCCGGGCAGCTCGTACTCGCCGTGGTGGCCCGCCGACATGGCGATCTCGGCCTCACCGCGCTCGTTCTGGCGCTGGAGCGGCAGGGCCAGGAACTCCTCCAGGTGCCGCTGGAGCGCGGGCGAGCCGTCCCGGATGGCCTGGAACTCGCGCCTCGGCAGCGAGAGCACGGTGCCGGCGGTCACCGTGGTGGCGGTGAACTCCCAGACGGCGTCCGGGTCGAGCACGGCGTGCTCGCCGAAGCGGTCGCCGTCGCCGAGCACGCCGACCACCGTCTCGTCGCCGTACTTGCCGGTGCCGATCTGGTTGATCTTGCCGTGGGCGATCAGGTAGATGCGGTCCGCCTCAGTGCCCCGCTCGGCCAGCACCTCGCCGGGGCCGAAGTCGCGCTGCTCGCAGCGGTCGGCGAGGGCCGTCAGCACCCCGTCGTCGTCGAAGCCGCGCAGCAGGGCGAGCTCCCCGAGCTCACGGGGGATGACCCGGACCTCCGAGCCGGTCTTGATGAACTCCACCCGGCCGTCGCCGACGGTGTAGGTGAGCCGGCGGTTCACCCGGTAGGCGCCACCGGCGGCCTGGACCCAGGGGAGCACCTTGAGCAGCCAGCGGGAGGTGATCTCCTGCATCTGCGGTGCGGACTTGGTGGTGGTGGCGAGGTTGCGGGCAGCGGCCGTCGTCAGGCTCGACTGCTGCGGTACCTGCTGCGTCTCCGGGTTCGTGTCCACCGGCATCGGCAGGGTCTCCTTCATCTGGTCAAGGTCACGCCGACCCGCCCCGGAGTCCGGGGACGGATCATCAGATACGCGTATGGGAAGGGGTGTTGGCGAGAGAGCGCGATGGTGTCCGCCCGCTCGGGGCGACCCACCGGGAACCCTAGATCACCCGCGCCCGGCCAAAGCCGTACGGCCCCAAAGCACCCCCCGATAGGGTGAATCTGATGCGCCTGGCGGTTGGAATCCCGCGCGTTCCTCCCACCGACCCCGGACTTGCTGTGCATGCGAATCGCCCGCCCACCGGAACGATCCCCTCCACCCGAACGGAGCGACGTGCGGGCCCGCGGGCCGCCGGGCGGCGCACGAGCGGATGGCACAGGTGTTCGCTCGTCGAACACCTGGCCAAGCGCCGGGTGGCGGCCCGTCGGACGCCCCGGCGGCGAACCGTCACCCGTCCTGCGCCGCGGCCCGCCGGTGGCGCCGGTGGCGGCGGTACCAGACCTCGCCGACCAGGACGGACAGCACGAGCAGGATGATCGACATCAGCGGCCACCGGCTGCCCGCGACCCGGATGTCGGCGAGCAGCAGCATGATCACCGCTCCCACCGGTAGGACCAGCGAGATCCCCGCCCTGATGGTGGCCGCGACGGTCGCCGGGTCGCTGCGACGACGGCGCCGCCGCAGCGCGGCCCCGGCGACGTCACCGCCGAAGTAGAAGTCGACGGCCCGGCCGCCGACCCGGTCGGTCGCCCGGGCGTAGGAGAAGCCCATGTAGGGCAGCCAGACCAGCGGCGCGACCAGCCCGATCAGGAAGACCAGCAGGACCAGCAGCCAGCCGCCGGCCGTCCGCCAGCGGGAGGGCGGCGGATCGGCCCCCTCACTGGTCAGCCCGAGCAGCCGGGCCATCCGCCGGAGCAGCGACCAGAGCCCGCGCCGCCGCCCGCCCGAGGGCCGGGGCGCGGTGTCCAGGGCGCGCCCGGCGGCCGCGACATCGGGGTAGGCGCCCTGGAGCACCAGGATCTCGGCGGCCCGGGGCCGGGCGGCCGGGTCCCTCCCGGCCAGGGCGGCGAGTTCGAGGAACAGCTGGGCCTGGGCCAGCAGCGCGGTGCAGAACGCGAAGGGGATGAGCACCATGAACGGCCCGCCGACGAAGGCGCCCTCGCTCTGACTCACCCGCCGGGCGTGCGTCACCGCCAGTCCGGCCAGCTCCTGCGGCGTCGCCTCCGGGTGGGCCGCCCGCAGCGCGGCGACCCGGCGGGCGGCCCGGGGGCCGCGGTGGCGGACGGCGAAGACGGCGAGGGTCTCGGGCAGCAGTGAGGGGTGGGCCCGGACCGAGCGCAGCAGCTCGCCGACCGGGGGCTCCGGGCCGTCGGGCGCCGCCGCGTCGAATGTCGCCGATCCCTCTGCTGCCACGTCCGTCCCACCGGTTCGGCGATCGGGGTCCGACCGCTCGGCCGGGCGGACCGGCGGTCGCGGGCGGGTGCCCCCACCTCTTCCAGCAGCCTAGTGGCGGCCGGGCGGCCCCGCCCGGGCAGCGGTGGCGGGCCCGCTCCGGGCGGCGTTCGCCGGCCCGCTCAGGCGACCTCGAAGCCGTGCCGAACGCGGTCGAAGCGGCCCGCCGCCAAGTCCTCGTCGGTGATCCAGAACGACACGTTGACGCACTCGCCCCAGTCCACCGCGAGGGCGCGGCTCCCGATCTGCAGCAGCGGCCGGTGCCCCGCCGGGCGGCCGGTGTCGGTGTCGCACCAGCCGAGCATCCGCACGCCGGGGGCGGCGAGGTGGTCGCGGAAGTCGGCGGCGAGGTCGAGGGCGATCATGAAGTCGTCGGGGAAGACGTTCTCCAGCTCGCGGTCCTGGTAGGAGGGCGCGGAGAGCCGCCACTCGGCCCGGACCTCGACGGCCGGGACGGCGGGGGTGCCCGGGCCGTCGGCCGGGGCCGGTCCGGGCGGTGCGCCCGCGGGCACGTGCAGGACCCGGCAGCCACGGCCGGTGAAGTCGGAGAGCCACTCGTCGTGGAAGAAGAGGAGCAGCCCGGCGGTCGGCAGCGGCCAGTCACCGCCCCGGCCGGTGGTGCGGAAGGCCTCCGCCAGGCCGGCGCAGTCGAGCTGGGCCAGCAGCTGCATCGGGCGCCCGGCGAACTCCGGCCACCCGGTGCCGGCCGGCAGGGCGGGCAGCCCGCCGAGCACCCCGGCCGGCGGACCGTCGCCCCCGGCGGCGAGCGCCAGCGAGGGCCGCATCAGGCCGTGGACCAGCGGAGCCGTCCGCTCGTCGGCCCGGGCCCGGATCGCCTCGGCGACACCGGGCGGGACGGGCAGCCCGCGTGGACCCGGCTCCCCCTGGTGGGCGGCGGACCGGCCCGGGGGGCCGGCCGCCCCGGCGGTCGTGCTCGCGGCTGCGGTCATGCGCGCGGGGAGGCCCGCGGGCGCGCTCGCGGCGGCGCGGTCGGTCGCGTCGGTCAGCGGTTCGGCCATGCGCGCAAGCCTGTCACGAGGGTCCGACAGCGCACGCGAAAGGCCCGTCAGGTGCCGGTACGGGGGCGGCCGGCACCTGACGGGGGACTGTGGGACGGGTGCCCGCGCGAGCGGGCCGGACCGGCCGGGGTCAGGAGCAGACGACCTCGTTGCCGGGGATGTCGAAGATGCCGGAGTCGGAGGCCGCGCCGGACTGGTACTCGTAGTAGAGGTACGTGTAGAAGTCGATCCGCGTGCCGGCGCCGCAGGCCGAGCCGGCCGCGATGTCGTAGGTCAGCGTCACGGTGGTGGAGGCCCCCGCCGCGACGGGCACGGTGTGGTGGACCAGGCCGCTGGTGCCGCCGGTGTCGCACGCGCTGACCGCCCCGCCGCAGGACGAGAAGGCGTACGCCAGACCGGGGACCTGGCTGGTCTGGTAGGTCGGCTGGACGGACTGGTAGACGAACCGCACGGGGGTGTCGTGCGGGTTGGTCAGCGTCAACGTCAGTGTGACCGCGGAGCCCGGGGTCGCCGTCGCCCGGTCGGAGCCGACCGTGAGCAGCGGCGTGTCCGCCTGGGCGGGAGCGGCCGAGAGGAGCAGACCGACGACGAGGGCCAGGATCGCAGCGATTCCGAGACGGCTCACATGTGTTCTGCGCATGACCAGTGAGCCTAGGCGGCACCGCCGGTCGTGGCACCGGCCTCCGCCCGGGCCCGTACCGGCATATGACAGCGGAGCGGACGCGGCGGGCCATTGACTACGCCACGACACCTCCCGCCACGGCCCTTCCCCTTACCCTCCGGCCCGCACCACCCACCCGGGGCCGGAGCGTGCGGGCCGGAGGGTGCGGTCAGAGCGGGGCGGGCAGGACGTCGCAGAGCGCGGCGACGGCCGCCTGGTAGGCGTGGTCGGCCGGCGTGGCGTAGCCGACCACCAGACCGTCCGCCACGGGCATCGCGTCCGGCCCGATCAGCGGGTGCCGGTAGTCCGCCAGCCCGTCCAGGGCCAGTCCCCGGTAGGCCGCCGCCTTGAGCACGGACCGCTCGGTGCCGGGCGCGAGCCGGAGCACCGCGTGCAGGCCGGCCGCGATCCCGGACACCTCGATGTGCGGCGCCCGCACGGCCAGTTCGGCCAGCAGGTGGTCCCGGCGGTCCCGGTAGCGCCGGCGCATCCGCCGCACGTGCCGGTCGTAGCCGCCCGACTCGATGAACTCCGCGAGCGTCAGCTGGTCGAGCGCGCTCGCCCAGGCCTCCCGCTCGCCCTTGACGGCCAGCACCCGGTCCACCAGCTGCTCGGGCAGCACCATCCAGCCGAGCCGCAGCGCGGGCGACAGGCTCTTGCTGACACTGCCGAGGTAGATCACCCGTTCCGGGTCGAGCCCCTGCACCGCGCCGACCGGGCGGCGGTCGTAGCGGAACTCGCCGTCGTAGTCGTCCTCCAGTACCAGCGCGCCGCTCCCGCGCGCCCAGTCGATCACCGCCGCGCGCCGGGCGGCGTGCAGCGGGCCGCCGGTCGGGAACTGGTGGGCCGGGGTGAGCAGCGCCGTGCGCACCGTCGGGTGCTCCGCGAGCGCGTCGATCCGCGCGCCGTCCTCGTCCAGCGGCAGCGGCAGCGTCGTCACCCCCGCCCTGGCCAGCAGCGCCCGGTGGAAGCCCAGCCCGTAGGCCTCGACGGCCAGCGGACCGGCTGCGGGGCCGCCCAGCACCGCGCCCGCGCCGTCGAACAGCAGCCGCAGCGCGTGGGCGAAGCCGGAGCAGACCACGATCCGCTCGGGGTCGGTGCGCACGCCCCGGGCCCGGGCCAGGTAGTCGGCGAGGGCGACCCGCAGCTCGCGGCGGCCCTGCGGGTCACCCGGGCCGAAGGCCTCGTTGGGCGCGGAGGTGAGCGCCCGGCGGCCGGCGGCGAGCCAGTCGGCGCGGGGGAAGGCGGAGGCGTCGGGGCGGCCCTGGATCAGGTCGTGGGCGGGCCGGCGCGACGGGGACGTCCGGCGGGCCCGGGTCGCGGCGACCGGCTCGGCCCGGTCGGCGACGGTGGTGCCGGAGCCCTGACGGGCGGTCAGCCAGCCCTCGGCGGCCAGCTCGGCGTAGGCGTCGGCGGCGGTGTTGCGGGCGATGCCGAGGTCGGCGGCGAGCGAGCGGTACGGCGGCAGCCGGGTGCCGGGGGCGAGCCGGCCGCTGCGGATCGCCTCGCGCAGGGCGGCCATCAGCGCGGCGCGGCGGCCGCCGGTGGCGGGCAGTTCGAGGTGCAGGTCACTGCCGGCCGGGCCGTCGGGCGGGCCGGCCACGAGCGTCGCCGTCGCCGGTGCCGCAGCCGTCGCTGCCGCCGCCGGGCGGGGTCTCGGCCCGGCCGTCGGGCGGGCGGGCTTCCGGGGGTGTGCGACCGGGGTGTCCGTCATGGTCCCGAACCCTATCGCCGGGTACGAACCGGCCCGAGGGCGGGCGGGTGGCACCGCCCCGCGGACCGGCTCGCGCCGGGGCCCAGCCGGAACCGGCCGGTCTCAGTCGATCCGGACCGAGTTGACGATGTAGGTGCGGACGTCGTTCCGGGTCCGCTCGGCGAGCGCCGAGTCGGTGGAGTAGGCGCTGACCGTGATCCAGATGTTCCCGGACTGCGGGACGCAGACGATGTGGGCGATCACGGCGGAGTTGCCGCCGATCACCTGGTAGTCGCCGTCGCCGGCGAGGTCCCAGACCTGGAAGCCCTGGCGCTGCAGCGCGCTCTGGGCCACGCCGAGACAGTCTCCGAGGGTGTCGTTCTTGGTGAAGGTACCCCAGTGCGCGAACATGCGGTCTCCCTTGCGTGGCGTGAGCCGTAGCGGGTCGTCGGGCGGTACGCCCCGGGGCCGTCGTACCGGCCCCGCGCATCGAGCATCGGACGGCGGACGTCCCGGACGCACGGGACCGGCGTCCCATCACGGCCCCGACCGCGGGCCGGGACAGCGCCCGGCCCCGGCCCCGGACCGGACCGGCGGCCCGGCGGTGCTCGCGCCCGATGCCCGCCGTTCGGGTGACGGCCGGCCGGCCCGGTTCCTGCATCCGAGTCGGATCGCAGCGCCGATCGGGTGGCACTCCGGTCGGATCGTGTCCGGTTCAGCGTGTCGGCTGGCTATTCCTACCGGCATGACCAACACCAGGAAGTACCTGCTCGCCGCCGGTCTCACCGCCGCGCTGGCCGTCATATCCACCGGCCCCGCCTTCGCGGGGGACTGCGACGGGGTCGGGCACAGCGCCGCCGCCGCCGAGTTGTCCTCGGGCACCACCTGCGTCAACACCGGCGGTGCCTACGCCAGCGGCGTCGTCACCGGTTCGCCGGGGGTCCTCTCCGGCAACCAGATCCAGATCCCGATCAGCATCCCGATCAACATCTGCGGCAACGGCGTCAGCATCCTCGGCTGAGCGACCTCCCCACAGCCGGAAGGGCTGCGGTCCGGTCCCACCCGGATCGCAGCCCTTCCGCACGTCCGACTCCGCCGTCCGCCGGCCCCGCCCCTCCCCCTTACGGCACCACGGTCACCGGTCAGCGGCCCGCCTTCACCAGCCGGACCGCGACCGAGCCGATCACCCGGTGCCCGGCCTGCTCGGAGCCGCCGACCACCACGGCGTCCGCCCGCAGCTCGTCCGCCATCCGCGCGAGGCCCGCGAACGGGTCGCCCCGGAGGGTCAGGAAGCGCCAGTCCAGCCGCCAGACGTCGCTCAGCCGCCGCTCCGCCTCGCGCAGCGCCGCCAGCAGCTCGTCGGCGATCTCCTGCGTGGTCTCCCCGACGGCCGCGCCCGCGAGCGCGGTGGCCGCCCCGAGGACGGGCTGGACGTACGCCACCGCGAGGGTCGCGTTCTGCCGCCGGGCGAGACCGGCCGCGTAGGCGGTCGCCCGCCACGAGGACTCCGAGCCGTCCAGCCCCGCCAGGATCACCTTGGGCCCGTCGGTCCCCAGCTCGAACCCGGCGGGCGCGACCGCCGCCCCCGGCTCCTCGGCGCCGCCGACGGCCTCTGCATCGCTCTCGTTGCTCATGCCCAGAGGCTATGGCGGACACGACGGGTGAGCGGACGGGGCACGTCGGGTGAGGGCTGTGGTGCGCGCCACCCGACCCCCGACCCCCACCCCCCACGATCCGCACCCCCCGCCGACACCCCGTCACCCACCGTCGACGATGTGCCCGGCCTCACACCCCCAAACCTGTGGCCCGGACCACTCCCACCCCCTAAACGA
>NZ_JBEXYC010000103.1:0-10919 GCF_040630835.1 Kitasatospora sp. NPDC005751 | reverse complement strand
GAGGCCAGCAGCCGGAACAGCGCCACCTCCAGCGCGAACAGCGCCGGCTGCGCCAACCCCGTACGACCCAGCCCCTCACCCGAGGCGACGACCTCGGCCACCGGCGCGTCGAGCACCGCGCACACCTCGTCGAACGCCTCCCGGAACACCGGGAACGCCCCGTACAACTCCCGCCCCATCCCGACCCGCTGACCGCCCTGGCCCGCGAACAGGAACCCCACACCCGCCCGCACCGCACCCGCTCCGGCAGTGACCACATCCGAGCCCAGCACCACCGCCCGGTGATCCAGCACCGCCCTCGACGTCGCCAACGACCACCCGACATCCACCGGATCGGCGTCACCCGAGGAGGCCAGCTCCGCCACCCGGGCCACCTGCCCGCCCAGCGCCTCCGCCGAGCGCGCCGACACCACCCACGGCACCACCGGCATCGCCGCCCGGTCACCGCCCACCGCGACCGCCGCCGGATCCCCCTCCTCGAGGATCACATGCGCGTTCGTACCACTGATCCCGAACGAGGAGACACCGGCGCGACGCGGACGGTCACCCGGGAACCACTCCCGGGCCTCGCCCAGCAACTCCACCGCCCCGGCCGACCAGTCGATGAACGGCGACGGTTCCTTCGCGTACAGGCTCCGGGGCAGTTCCCCGTGCTGCATCGCCAGCACCATCTTGATCACGCCGGCCATCCCCGCCGCGTGCTGGGTGTGGCCGATGTTCGACTTCACCGAGCCCAACCAGAGCGGCTCGCCCTCGGCACGGTCCTGGCCGTACGTCGCCAGCAGCGCGTGCGCCTCGATCGGGTCACCCAGCCGGGTGCCCGTCCCGTGCGCCTCCACCGCGTCCACGTCCGCCGCCGACAGCCCGGCGCTGGCCAGAGCCTGCCGGATCACCCGCTCCTGCGAGGGGCCGTTCGGCGCCGTCAGCCCGTTCGACGCACCGTCCTGGTTCACCGCACTGCCCCGCACCACCGCCAACACCCGATGACCCAGCCGACGGGCATCCGAGAGCCGCTCCAGCAGCAGCACCCCCACACCCTCCGACCAGCCCGCGCCGTCGGCCTCGGCCGAGAACGACTTGCAGCGGCCGTCCGGCGCGCCGACCCGCTGCCGCGAGAACTCCACGAAGGTTCGGGGGGTGGACATGACCGTGACTCCGGCGGCCACCGCGATCGGGCACTCCTCGTTGCGCAGGGCCTGCGCCGCCAGGTGCAGGGCCACCAGCGAGGAGGAGCAGGCGGTGTCGACGGTCAGGGTCGGACCGGTGAAGCCGAAGGTGTAGGCGACCCGGCCGGACATGATGCTCGGTGCGCCGCCGGTGAGGACGAGCCCCTCCACCTCGGCCGGGGTCTCGTCGACGCGGGGGCCGTACTCGTGGCCGCTCGCCCCGACGAACACCCCGGTCCGGCTGCCGTGCAGCGCCACCGGGTCGATGCCCCCGTGCTCGAAGGCCTCCCACGCCGTCTCCAGCAGCAGCCGCTGCTGCGGGTCCATGGCCAGCGCCTCCCGCGGCGAGATGCCGAAGAAGCCCGCGTCGAACAGGCTCGCGTCGTAGAGGAATCCGCCGTCCCGGGCGTAGCTGTGACCGGCGGCCTCCGGGTCGGGGTCGTAGAGCCGGTCGAGCTCCCAGTCCCGGTCGGTGGGCAGCCCGCCGATGGCGTCGACGCCGTCGGCGACCAGCTGCCACAGGTCCTCGGGCGAGCCGACCCCGCCGGGGAACCGGCAGGCCATGCCGACGATGGCGATGGGCTCGTTCGCCTTCTCCTGGACCTCTTCGAGCTGCCTCCGCACGTCACGCGCGTCGGCGATCGAACGCTTGAGGTATTCGCGGAGCTTGGATTCGTCGGACACGCGCGGTCACTCCCTGGTCGGTCGCATACGGCAGGCGGTGTGGAACATCGGGCGGTGGAACAGTGGGCGGCGGAAGGAAGCACACCCCTCCTCGTCCGACAAGCCCTAGGGCCGGTCCTGGTCGACCAGGGCGAACAGCTCGTCGTCGGTGGCCGCGTCGAGGTCGTCGTCGTCCCCCGCGCCGTCCGCGGCGGGCGCCGCGCAGGCGTCCAGCAGTTCCCGCAGACGGGCGGTGACGCGGCGGCGCGACTCCTCGTCGGTGAGGGCGCCCGCCAGGGAGTCGCCGACCGCCCGGAGGCCGGCCATCACCGGGTCCTCGTCGTCCTCGGGGAGCGCGAGCGCGCCGAGGATGTGGTCGGTGACCCGGGCCGGGCTGGGGTGGTCGAAGACCAGGGTCACCGGCATCCGCAGACCGCTCAGGGCGGCCAGCCGGTTGCGCAGTTCGACCGCGGTGAGCGAGTCCACGCCGAGTTCCTTGAAGGCGCGGGCGTCCCGCACCTGGGCCGGGTCGGAGTGCCCGAGGACGGCGGCGACCTGCGCGGTGACCAGGTCGAGCAGCGTGCTGCGCCGGTCCGCCCCGGACAGCCGGGCCAGGCGCTCGGCGAGGGACTGCGACCCGTCGCCGCCCGCCGCGGCGGTGCGCCGGACCACCGCGGTCCGCACCAGGTCGCGCAGCGGCGCGGGCACGCCGTCGGGGTCGGCGCGCAGGGCGCGGGTGTCGAGCCGGGCCGGGACGACCACGGGTTCGCCGGCGGCGAGCGCGGCGTCGAAGAGGGCCAGCCCCTCCTCCGCGGTCATCGGCACCAGCCCGCCGCGGGCCATCCGGGCCCGGTCGGCCTCGGCGAGGTGCCCGGTCATTCCGCTGGCCTGCTCCCACAGACCCCAGGCGAGCGAGAGCCCGGCCCGGCCGCTCGCGGCGCGGTGCGCGGCGAGGGTGTCGAGGAAGGTGTTGGCGGCGGCGTAGTTGGCCTGGCCGGCGGCGCCGTTGACGCCGGCGATGGAGGAGTAGAGGACGAACGCGGCCAGGTCGAGGTCGCGGGTGAGGTCGTGCAGGTGCCAGGCGGCGTCCAGCTTCGGCCGCAGGACGCGGTCGACCTGGGCCGCGTCGAGCGAGGTGAGCACCCCGTCGTCGAGGACCCCGGCCGCGTGGACGACGCCGGTCAGCGGGTGCTTCTCCGGGATGTCGGCCAGCAGGCCGGCCAGTGCCGCGCGGTCGGCGGTGTCGCAGGCGGCGAGGGTCACCCGGGCACCGGCCGCGCGGAGTTCGGCGGCCAGCGGGCCGGCCCCCTCGGCGGCCGCGCCGCTGCGGCTCGCCAGCAGCAGGTGCCGGACACCGTGGGCGTGCACCAGGTGGCGGGCGATCATCCCGCCGAGCAGCCCGGTGGCGCCGGTGATCAGGACGGTGCCGTCGGGGTCGAGCGCGGGCGCCACGGTCAGGACGTTCTTGCCCACGTGCCGGGCCTCGCGCAGGTGTCGGAAGGCGTCCCGGGCCCGGCGCACGTCCCAGGCCCGGAGCGGCGAGAGGGTCAGCGCGCCGGCCCGGAAGAGGTCCAGGATCTCGCGCAGCATCACCCCGATCCGCTCCGGTCCGGCGTCGACGAGGTCGTAGGCGCGGTAGGTGACGCCCGCGTGGTCGCGCGCGACGTCGGCCGCGGCCCGGATGTCGGTCTTGCCCATCTCCACGAACCGGCCGCCCGGCACGGTCAGCCGCAGCGACGCGTCGACGTACTCGCGGGCCAGCGAGTTGAGCACCACGTGGACGCCCCGGCCGCCGGTCGCGGTGCGGACGCGCTCCTCGAAGTCGAGGGACCGCGAGGAGGCGCGGTGCGCCTCGTCGACACCGAGGTCACGGAGCACCCCCTGCTTGGCGGGGCTCGTGGTGCCGTAGACCTCCGCCCCGAGGTGGCGGGCCAGTTGGACGGCGGCCATGCCGACGCCGCCGGTGGCCGCGTGGATCAGCACCCGCTCCCCGGCCCGCAGCCCGGCGAGGTCCACCAGCCCGTAGTAGGCGGTGAGGTGGACGACCGGGACGGACGCGGCCTCCGCGAAGGACCAGCCCTCCGGCATCGGGGCGATCATGCGCCGGTCGGCGACGGCCACCGGGCCGAAGGCGTGGAAGAACATCCCGACCACCCGGTCCCCGGGCGCGAACTCGGTGACGTCCGGAGCCACTTCGGTGACGATGCCGGCCCCTTCGCTGCCGAGGACGACCTCGCCCGGGTACATCCCGAGGGCCATGAGGACGTCCCGGAAGTTCAGCCCGGCCGCCCGGACGGCGACCCGGACCTGGCCCGGCTCCAGCGGCCGGTCGGCGGTGTCGGCGGGCACCAGCGCCAGGCTGTCCAGCGTGCCGACCTCGGGGATCTCCAGCCGCCAGGCGGCGGAGTCCGGCACCGGGAGGGCCGGCCGGCTCGCCGCCGGGACGAGCCGGGGGACGAAGCACTCGGCGCCGCGCAGCACCAGCTGGGGCTCACCGGTGGCCAGCGCGGCGGGCAGCGACCGGGCGGCGGCCTCGCCGTCGAGGTCGACCAGCCGGAACCGCCCGGGGTTCTCGGTCCGGGCGGTCGCCAGCAGGCCGCGGACACCGGCCTGGGCCGGGTCGCCGGCGAGGGAGTCGACCGTCAGTACGACGAGTTCGGTGCCCTCCAGCCGCTCGTCCGCGAGCCAGGACCGGACGAGGTCGAGCGTCCGGTGCACGGCTCGGCGGGCGGCGTCGGCGACACCCGCTCCGGTGTCCGCCCGGTCCGCCGGCAGGTCCGCGGGCGCCAGGACGACGGCCGGGCGGGGGCCGGCCGACGCGGCCAGGGCCGCCGGGTCGGGGAAGGAGGCCGGCCGGCCCAGCTCGGCGGGCCACCAGGCCGGCAGCTCACCGAGCACGGCCCAGCCGGTGGTGTCGGGGTCCGTCGGCGCGGGCCGCAGCGGCACCAGGTCGACCAGGTGCAGCGCGTCGGGCGTCCCCGCCCCGGCGGCGAGCGCCGCGCGGGCGGCGGGCCGCAGGACCAGCGAGTCGACGGTCAGCACCGGCGCGCCGGTGCCGTCGGCGAGCGCCACCGACACCGCGTCGGCGCCGACCGGGCTGATCCGGGCACGGACCCGGGTGGCGCCGGAGGCGTGCACCCGCACGCCCTGCCAGGCGAACGGCAGTCCGCCCTCCCGGTCGTCGACGAGCAGCAGGGGGTGCAGCGCGCTGTCGAACAGGCCCGGGTGCACGAGGTGCCCGTCGGGCTGCTCGCCCTCCAGCACGGCCTCGGCGTAGAGGTCCTCGCCCAGCCGCCAGAGCCGGCGCAGCCCGCGGAAGCCCGGTCCGTACCGGTAGCCGTCGGCGGCGAGCCGCTCGTACGCCCCGTCGAGGTCCACCTCGGCGGCACCGACGGGCGGCCAGGCGCGCAGCTCGACCGGGGCGCCGCCGGTCGAGCCGAGTACGGCCTCGACGTGGTCGGTCCACGGCGGTGCGGCCTCGTCCGTCCCGGTGCGGGAGTGGACGCTCACCCGGCGGCGGCCCTCCTCGTCGGCCGGTGACACCACGGCCCGGACCAGGACGCCGCCGCGCTCCGGCACGACCAGCGGGGCGGTGATGGTCACCTCCTCCAGGCAGGGTGCGCCGACCCGGTCGCCGATCGCGGTCAGCAGGTCGGCGAAGGCCGTCCCGGGTACCAGGACGCGGTCGAACACGGTGTGGTCGGCCAGCCACGGCCGGGTGTCCAGGGCGAGCCGCCCGGTCAGGACCAGCCCGCCGTCCGGCAGGTCGACGGCCGTCCCGACCAGCGGGTGGCCGGTGCCGGCCAGCCCGGCGGCGGTGACGTCGGTGGCGGCGGTGACGGGGCCGAGCCAGAACCGCTCGCGCTGGAACGGGTAGGTGGGCAGGTCGACCGGCCGGCCGGGGACGGCGCCGAGCGGGCGCGTCCAGTCCACCGGGACCCCGCGCACGTACAGTTCGGCGGCGCTGCCCAGGAACTGGTCGAGGCCGCCCCGGTCGCGCCGGAGCGATCCGGTGACCGCGACCGCGGGCCGGTCGCCGCTCTCGGCCCGGTCGCGGATCCCGACGGTGAGCACCGGGTGCGGGCTGCACTCCACGAACACGCCGTGCCCGGTGGCCAGCAGCTCGCCGACCACCTCGTCGAGGCGGACGGTGCGGCGGAGGTTCTCGTACCAGTAGGCGGCGCCCATCTCCGCCGTGTCGAGCCGGCCTCCGGTGACGGTGGACCACATCGGCACGGTGCCGGAGACCGGGGCGACCGGGCCGAGTTCGGCGAGCAGCCGCTCCCGGAGCGGCTCGACCTGGACGGAGTGCGACCCGTAGTCGACGGGGATCCGCCGCACCTGGACGTCCGCCGCGAGCAGCTCGGCCTCGAAGGCGTCCAGCGCGTCGACCCAGCCGGACACCACGGTCGCGCGCGGTCCGTTCACCGCGGCGACCGAGAGCCGGCCGTCCCGGCCGGCCAGGGCGGCCGTCACCTCGGCCTCGGGCAGCGGGACGGACAGCATGCCGCCCGAGCCGGCCAGTTCGGTCAGGGCCCGGCTGCGCAGCACCACGATCCGGGCGGCGTCCGCGAGCGAGAGGCCGCCCGCCACGTGGGCGGCCGCGATCTCGCCCTGGGAGTGCCCGACCACGGCGGCGGGGTGGACGCCCAGCGAGCGCCAGAGCTCCGCCAGCGACACCATCACCGCGAACAGCGCGGGCTGCACCACGTCGACCCGGTCCAGCGAGGGAGCGTCCTCGGCGCCCGTCACGACCGCCAGCACCGACCAGCCGGTGAGCTCGCCGATCGCCCGGTCGCACGCCCGCAGGGCCTGCGCGAACACCGGTGCGGTGACAACCAGTTCACGGGCCATTCCGACCCACTGGGAGCCCTGGCCGGGGAAGACGAACACCACGTCGCCGGGTTCCTCGGTCCGTTCGCCGAGCACCGCCCGGGCGTGCGGCTCCCCGGCGGCCACGGCCCGCAGGGTCGTCCGCAGGTCCTCGGCGCCGTCGCCGAGCACCACGGCGCGGTGCTCGAACTCCGACCGGGTGGCGAGCAGGG
Organism: Kitasatospora sp. NPDC005751; assembly: GCF_040630835.1. Taxonomy (NCBI): domain Bacteria; kingdom Bacillati; phylum Actinomycetota; class Actinomycetes; order Kitasatosporales; family Streptomycetaceae; genus Kitasatospora; species Kitasatospora sp. NPDC005751. The sequence goes on along the minus strand of NZ_JBEXYC010000103.1, from coordinate 4,045 downwards.
CCGCGGCGACCTGCGCCGGGTCGTCCGCCGGTCGGTCGGCGAGCAGGCCTGCCTGGGCCCGCAGGGCCGGCAGGCTCCGGGCCGAGAGCACCCACGGCACGACGCCCGGGGCCCGGACGGCGGCCGGGGCGACGGGGACGGCGGGCACCGCGGCGGGCGGCTGCTCGATGATCACGTGGGCGTTGGTGCCGCTGATGCCGAAGGACGAGACCGCGCCGCGCCGGGCCGCGCCGCCGGCCGGCCAGGGCCGGCTGCCCGCGAGCAGCTCCACCCCGCCCGCCGTCCAGTCCACGTGCGGGGACGGGTCGTCGGCGTACAGGCTCCGGGGCAGCACCTCGTGCCGCAGCGCCATGACCAGCTTGATGATGCCGGCGACGCCGGCGGCGGCCTGGGTGTGCCCGAGGTTGGACTTCACCGAGCCGAGGTAGAGCGGCCGGTCCGCGTCCCGGTCCCGGCCGTAGGTGGCCAGCAGGGCCTCCGCCTCGATCGGGTCGCCGAGCCGGGTGCCGGTCCCGTGCGCCTCGACCACGTCCACGTCGGCCGGGGTCAGCCCGGCGTTCGCCAGCGCCTGCCGGATCACCCGCTGCTGCGACGGGCCGTTCGGAGCGGTCAGGCCGTTGGACGCGCCGTCCTGGTTGACCGCCGAGCCGCGCACCACCGCGAGCACCTGGTGCCCGTTGCGCCGGGCGTCCGACAGCCGCTCCAGGACGAGCACCCCGACGCCCTCGGACCAGCCGACGCCGTCGGCCGCGGCCGAGAACGGCTTGGACCGGCCGTCGGGGGCCAAGCCGCGCTGGCGGGCGAACTCGACGAAGGTGCCGGGCGTCGACATCACGGTGACGCCGCCGGCCAGGGCCATCGTGCACTCCCCCGCCCGCAGCGCCTGCGCGGCGAGGTGCACCGCCACCAGGGACGAGGAGCAGGCGGTGTCCACCGTGATCGCCGGGCCGGTCAGACCGAAGGCGTAGGAGAGCCGGCCGGACAGCACGCTGCCGGTGTTGCCGGTCAGCAGGATGCCTTCGAGGTCCTCCGGCATCCGGTCCACGCTGGGCGCGTAGTCGTGGTACATCTGCCCGGCGAACACGCCGGTCCGGCTGCCGCGCAGGGTGGCCGGGTCGATCCCGGCACGCTCCAGCGACTCCCAGGCCGTCTCCAGCAGCAGGCGCTGCTGCGGGTCCATGCCCAGGGCCTCGCGCGGCGAGATGTCGAAGAACGCGGCGTCGAAGTCGGCGGCGCCGTGCAGGAAGCCGCCGCCGGTCGCGTAGGTGTGACCGGGCCGCTCGGGGTCCGGGTCGTACAGGTCCGCCGGCCAGCCCCGGTCCTGCGGGAAGCCGGACACCACGTCGCGCTCCTCGGCGACGACCCGCCACAGGGCCTCCGGGGAGTCCACCTCACCGGGGTAGCGGCAGGCCATCGCGACGATGGCGATCGGCTCGTCGGCCGTGGCCCGGTCCGGCCGGCCCGGCGCCTCCTCGGCCGCGGGCTCGCCGGTCAGCTCGGCCAGCAGGTGGGCGACCACCGCCCGGGGCGTCGGGTAGTCGAAGACCAGCGTGGTCGGCACCCGCGAGCCGAGCGCCGCGGCCAGGCCGTTGCGGAGCTCGACGGCGGTCAGCGAGTCCAGCCCGAGGCTCTGGAAGGTCCGGTCCAGGTCGAGGGCGTCGGCGTCGGCGTGGCCGAGCACGGCGGCGGTGGTGTCCCGCACCAGCCCGGTCACGGCGGCCGCGCGGTCGGCGACCGGCAGCGCCGCCGCACCGGCGAGCGGGCCGGCGGCGGCGCCGCGCCGCGCCGGGGTTCCGGCGCGGAGCAGGCCGCGCAGCAGCGGCGGCACCGGGCCGCCCGGGACGGCGGCGGAGTCGAAGCGCATCGGCACCACCAGCGCGCGGTTCTGCCGCACCGCCAGGTCGAACAGCCGCACCCCCGTGTCGTGCGGCAGCGGGAGCACGCCCGTCCGGGCCATCCGCGCCATGTCGGTGTCCGTCAGGCTCTCGGCCATGCCGCCGGCCTGGGCCCACAGGCCCCAGGCCAGGGAGGTGGCCGGCAGGCCGTGCCGGACGCGGTGCTCGGCCAGCGCGTCGAGGAAGGCGTTGGCGGCCGAGTAGTTGGCCTGGCCGGCCGCGCCGATCTGGGCCGAGACCGAGGAGTAGAGCACGAAGGCGGTGAGGTCCAGCTCCCGGGTCGCCTCGTGCAGCGCCCACGCGGCGTCGACCTTGGGCCGGAGGACGGCGTCCACCCGCTCCGCGGTCAGGGCGGTGACGATGCCGTCGTCCAGCACACCGGCGGCGTGCACCACCGCCCGTACCGGATGCGCGGCCGGGACGTCGCGCAGCACGGCGTCCAGGGCCGCCCGGTCGGCGGCGTCGCAGGCGGCGACGGTCACCTCGGCCCCCAGCTCGGCGAGTTCGTCCCGCAGCAGGGCCGCCGACGGGGCCGCCGGGCCGCTGCGGCTCAGGACCAGCAGCCGCCGGACGCCGTGGACGCGGACCAGGTGCCGGGCCAGCGAAGCGCCCAGCTCGCCGGTGCCGCCGGTGAGCAGCAGCGTCCCCTCCGGGTCGAACCGGAGCTCCGGCGCGTCCGCCGCGGGCGCCAGCCGGGCCAGCCGCGGCGCCAGGACGACGCCGTCGCGCAGCGCCAGTTCCGGCTCGGCCACGTCGGGCAGCGGCAGCGCCGCCGGGCCGGGCCGGCCGGTCACCGCGACGATCCTGAACCGACCCGGGTGCTCGGTGCTCGCCGACCGGAGCAGCCCGCGCACGCCCGCCGCGGCCACATCGGTCTCGTCGAGCACGAAGGCCAGGCAGGCATCGGCGAACCGCTCCTGCGCCAGCCAGCCCTGGACCAGTCGGAGCGCCCCCCGGGTCAGCTCGTGGGCCGAGGCGACGACGTCCGCGCCACCGGCGGGCACCGACACCGTGACGAGCGCCGGCACCGGACCGGACAGCGCGGCCGGATCGGCGTCCCAGGCCAGCTCGACCTGGTCAGCGGCCTCGGCCCCGGCCGTCCCGACCGGGGTCCAGTCCACCTGGAAGAGGTGCCTGGCGGCGGCGTCGGCGGGGCCGCGTGCCTCGCGCCAGGTGAGCGAGTCGACGGTCAGCACCGGCCGGCCGGCCGCGTCGGCGAGGTGCAGGGCCACCGCGTCGGGCCCCACCGGGGTGATCCGGACCCGCAGCCGGCCGGTCCCGGTCGCGTGGACCTCCACGCCCTGCCAGGCGAACGGCAGCAGGCGCGGGCCGTCCCCGGTGGTGGCGCCCGGCAGCCACGGGTGCAGGGCGGCGTCGAGCAGCGCGGGGTGGACGACGAAGGCCTCCTCGGCGGGCGCGGCCCGCTCGACCTCGGCGCAGAGGTCCGCACCGGCCCGCCAGAGCCGCCGCAGCCCGCGGAAGGCCGGTCCGTAGGCGTAGCCGTGCTCGGCCAGCCGCCGGTAGACGTCCGTCGTGTCGACCTCGACCGCCTCCGGCGGCGGCCACGCCCCGGCGGCCGACGGCTCGGCGACGGCCCGGCCGAGCAGACCGCTCGCGTTGCGCGTCCACTCGTCCTCGGCGTCGGCCCGCGAGTCGACGGCGATGTCCCGGCGCCCGGCGGCGTCCTCGGCCGACACGGTCACCCGGATCAGAGCGACGCCGTGCTCGGCGAGGGGCAGCGGCGCGGTCACCGTCAGGTCCTCGATCCGAGGCGCGCCGACGCGGTCACCGGCCGCGACGGCCAGCTCGACGAAGGCCGCCCCGGGGAGCAGCAGTCCTCCGGGCACCACGTGGTCGGCCAGCCAGGGGTGGGTGGCGAGGGAGATCCGCCCGGTCAGCAGCGCTCCGCCGTCCGGGAGTTCGACGACGGCGGCGAGCAGCGGATGGGCCGCGTCGGTGAGTCCGGCGGAGGCGACGTCACCCGCGACGGGCTCCAGCCAGTAGCGCTCGCGCTCGAAGGCGTAGGTCGGCAGCTCGACCAGACGCGGGTCATGACCCGCGAACAGCGCCGGCCAGTCGACGTCCGTACCGTGGACGAAGGCGTGCGCGAGGGCCGTCACCGCCTGGCGGGCCTCCGGCCGGTCCCCGCG
>NZ_JBEXYC010000102.1:0-11807 GCF_040630835.1 Kitasatospora sp. NPDC005751 | reverse complement strand
AGCAGGGTCAGCGCGGAGCCGAGGGTGCAGGCGAGCGCGATCTCGCCGGCGATCAGGGTCCGGATCGGCCGACCCCGGCCGGGGCGGGCGCGACGGCGATCCGGGACTGGCCCGGCTCGGCCGGCTCGAACTGCGCGGCCTGCTGCGCGGACCGTTCAGCTATCTGGTCAGCCGGCGGCAGGACCGCCGGTTCCGGGCGGAGGACTGGTCGTGATGCAGTCGCTCAGCACGCGTTCGGCCGCGCCCGCCCGGCCCTGCTCCTGCCCGCGCCCGCTGCCCTGCCAGTGCTCCTACCGCGACCTGCTGCGGGCCCGCGCCCGGGCCGGCCGGGCCCGGCTGGCCGGGGAACCGCTGCTGCGCAACGGCCACATCCTGCTGGCGAGTTCGATGGTGGCGGCCGCGCTCGGCGCGATCTTCTGGCTGTTCGCCACCCGCTGGTACAGCGCCGAGACGGTCGGCCTCAGCTACGCCGCCGTCTCCGCCGCCGGGCTGCTCTCCGCGGTCGGCCGGTTCAACCTCAGCAGCGTCCTGGTGCGCTTCCTCCCCGGCGCCGGGCAGCACACCCGCCGGCTGGTGGCCCGCTGCTACGCGGCGAGCATCGCCGCCAGCGCGTTCGCCGCGGTGCTCTTCCTGCTGCTGATCCCGTGGATCTCCCCGAGCCTCGGCTACCTGCGGCAGCCGGTGGTGGCGGTCGCCTTCGTGGTGGTCACGGCCGGCTACTCGCTCTTCGTCCTCCAGGACGGCGCGCTGACCGGACTGCGGCGCACCGGCTGGGTGCTCGGCGAGAACGCGCTGTTCGCCCTGGCGAAGGCGGGCGCGCTGGCCGTCTGCGCGGTCCTCGCGGTCGGCACCGGGATCCTGGTCTCCTGGGCGGCGGCGCTGCTCATCACCGTCCTGCTCACCAACGTCGTGCTCTTCCGCCGGGCGATCCCGGCCCACCAGCGGGCGGCCGGTGCCACCGCGTCCGCCCCGCCGCGGGTGGCCGGCTACGCCGTCGCGGACTACCTCGGCAACATCTCCGGCATCGCCGCCTGCAGCGTCGTACCGCTCATGGTGCTGGCCGTGCTCGGCGCGGAGCAGAACGCCTACTACTCGCTCGCCTGGGTGATCGCCGACAGCCTCTACATGGCCGCCTACAGCATGGGCAGCTCGCTGGTGGTCGAGGCCGCCCGGGCACCCGAGCGGCTCGCCGAACACGCCCGCCGGATGATGTGGCACACCGGACTGCTCGTCCTCGCGGCGGTGGCCGTGATCGTGGCCTTCGCCCCCTGGATGCTGCGCCTGTTCGGGCCCGGCTACGCCGAGCACGGCACCACCGTGCTGCGGCTGATGGCCCTCTCCGCCCTGCCCACCGTCGTGCTGAGCCTGGCCACCGACGTCGCCCGGGTGCGCCGCGCCCTGGGCTGGATGATCGGGCTCCAACTCGTCTACGCCGTCCTCGTGATCGCGCTCGTCGCCGGACTGCTGCCCGTGTTCGGCCTCACCGGGGTCGGGCTGGCGTGGCTGCTCGCCGCGACGGTCCTCGCCCTCCCGCTGCTGGTCGCCCTCCCGCGCTGGCTGCCGTCGTCCGATCGGAGATCGTGATGAACACCGTGCCGAACGCCGGACCGGTCACCGCACCGGGCCCCGGGCCCACCCTGTCCGTGGTCGTCTGCAGCTACACCCTCGACCGCTGGGACGACCTGTGCGCCGCCCTCGACTCGGTCCGCGCCCAGCGCCGGCAGCCCGACGAGACCGTCGTGGTGGTCGACCACTGCCCCGCCCTGACGGCCCGGCTGGCCGCCCGCCCCGGCCTGCGGCTGGTCGAGAGCCCCGAACGCCCGGGCGTCTCCGGCGCCCGCAACACCGGGGTCACGCTCGCCCGCGGCGAGTTGGTCGCCTTCCTGGACGACGACGCGGTGGCCGAACCCGACTGGACCGAACGGCTGCTGGCCGGCTTCCGCGACCCGCGGGTGCTCGGCGTCGGCGGCCGGGTCGACTCCTGGTGGGAGACCGGCCGCCCCGGCTGGTTCCCGCCCGAGTACGACTGGGTGGTCGGCTGCTCCTACCCCGGGGCCGCCGGGAGCACGGGCACGGTGCGCAACTTCATCGGCGCCAACATGTCCTTCCGCCGGGCCGCGGTGGTCGCCGCCGGCGGCTTCCGCGGCGACCTCGGCCGGATCGGCACCAGCCCGTTCGGCTGCGAGGAGACCGAGCTCTGCCTGCGGCTCACCGCCCGGCACCCCGGCACCGAGCTGCGCTACGAGCCCGCCGCCGTCGTCCGCCAGCACGTCCCGCCGGCCCGCACCACCTGGCGCTACTTCAGCTCCCGCTGCTACGCGGAGGGCCGCTCCAAGGCCGTCGTCGCCCGCTACGCGGGCAGCCGGTCGGCGCTGTCCACCGAGCGCCGCTACGTGCGCCGCACGCTGCCCGCCGCGATCCTCCGCGCGCTGGGCCGGCGACGGGTGCGGGCCGCCGGGGCGCTCGGCGCCGGCGCCTGCCTGGCGGCGGCCGGGTACACCGTCGGCCGGCTCGCCCGGGCGGACACCGCGGACACCGCGGACACCGCGGGCGCCGGGGACGCCGGGGAGACCGGTGCGGCCCCCGCCGCCCGGCCCGGCGTAGCGGCCGTGTCCACCAGGAGCCGGCCATGAAGGAGGTCCCGGTGTTCCTGTACCACTCGGTCTCGGACGACCCGCCGCCGTGGATCGCTCCGTACACCGTGACCCCCGCGGCCTTCCGCCGCCAGATCGACCGGATCGTCGACAGCGGGCGACCCGTGGTGCCGCTGCGCCGGCTGGTCTCGGCGATCCTCGGCGGCCCGCCGCTGCCGCCCCGCGCCGCCGTCCTCACCTTCGACGACGGGTTCGCCGACTTCTACTGGACGGTGGCCCCGCTGCTCGCCGAGCGCGGCCTGCCGGCCACCCTCTACGTCACCGTCGGCGCCGTCCACCCGCCGGGCGGCCCGCCCACCGGCAGCCTCTTCCCGCCGGCCGACATGCTGAACTGGCGGCAGATCAGCACCCTGGACGCGATGGGCGTCGAGATCGGCGGCCACTCCGTCACCCACGCCCAGCTGGACACCGTCTACGGGCGGCGCTGCACAGACGAGATCGTCGAGTGCAAGCGGCGCCTGGAGGACGCCCTCGGCCACGAGGTCGTCGCGTTCGCCTACCCGCACGGGTACTCCAGCCCGGCCGTCCGGCGCAAGGTCCGCGAGGCGGGCTGGACGTCGGCGACCGCGGTGGAGAACAAGTTCAGCTCCGCCTCCGACTCCGTGCTGCGGATCTGCCGGCTGATGGTCCGCAGCGACACCCCCGACCACGTCTTCGACGGCTGGATCGCCGGGCGGGGAGCCCGGGTCGGACCCGTCCCGGAGAGCCTCTACACGCGGCTCTGGCGCAACTACCGCCGGCTGCGCACCGCGGTCGGCAGTCCGGTCGGAAGGCCGTCCAATGGTTGACCAACTGGCCCCCGCCCAGCTCCCCACCGGCGGCCCGCCCCCGGAGCCCGACGGCGCGCGCCCCTTCGGGCGCCTGCGCGCGGGGCCGCTGCGCGCGCTGCGCGCCGGCTGCCGGGAGGCCGGGCCGCTCGGCGTCTTCGCCCGCCTGGCCCTGCCGGTGGCGCTCGCCCTGTGGCTGCTCGCGCTGCCCCGGGTGCGGCTCGGCGGCATGGGCGACCTCGGCCTGATCCAGGTGCTGCCGGCCCTGTACTGGACCGGCCTGGCCCTGCTGGTGGCCGGCTTCGTGGCCGTCCTGCGCGACCGGCGGATCCGCCAGCGCTGGGCGGCCGGGTACGTCCTCGCCCTGATCGCCTTCCTCCACGCCACGCCCACCCTGCTCTACCCGGAACTGCGGTACGCGTGGGCCTGGAAGCACGTGATGGTCGTGGACGCCATGCTGCGCCACGACGGCTCCGTGCCGAACGCCGGCGAGCTGGACATCTACAACCAGTGGCCCGGCTTCTTCCAGCTCAACGTGCTGCTGCTGCGCGCCACCGGCCTGCACTCCGCGCTCGGGTACGCGGCCTGGTTCCCGGTGCTCACCAACGTCCTGCTGCTCGGCCCGCTGCTGCTGATCTTCCGTACCGTCACCCGGGACCGGCGGCTGGTCTGGGGCGGCATCTGGATCTACTACAGCACCTCCTGGATCGGCCAGGACTACTTCTCCCCGCAGGCCTTCTCCTACCTGTTGTTCCTCGCGGTGCTCGCGCTGGTGCTGCGCCGGCTGGCGGCCACCCGCGTCGCGCAGGGACCGCCCGGCGGGGGAGCGTCCGTCGGCCGGGACGCCACGGCGGGTGGGGGAGGCCCGGCGGGTGGGGGATCCACGGCGGGTGGGGGAGGCCCGGCCGGCGCGCGGAGCGGGCCGGGCACCGGAGCCCGGGCGATGACCTGGGTGACCGACATCCCGCCCCGGGGCGGCTGGCGCCCGCTGCCGTTCGCCCTGGTGCTCGTCCTGACGGCCGCCATCGCCTGCTCGCACCAGCTCACCCCGCTGATGCTGATCAGCGCCCTGCTGATGCTCGCCCTCCCGCGGCGCAACCGCCGGGTGGTGCTGCCCGCCCTGGTCGGTGCCGTCGGCATCACCTTCGCCTGGGACGCCACGGTCGCGCGGCCCTACCTGGCCAAGAACATCGGCGACCTGGTCGCCGCGCTGGCCTCGCCCGACAACAACGCGCTGCCCGGCCTCCAGCGGCTCGCCCAGCCCGCCCCCGGACAGGTGTTCGCCTCCTGGGTCGACCGGGGCCTGACCGCCGCCGTCCTGCTGCTCGCGGTGACGGCGGTGGTGCACCACCGCTGGGTGCGCCGCACCCCCCTGCCGCTGCTCCTGATCGCGCCCGTCCCGCTGCTGCTCGCCAACAGCTACGGCGGCGAGATGATCTTCCGCGCCTACCTGTTCGCGCTGCCCGCGGCCGCTCTGCTCGCCGCGACCGTGCTGATCCCGTCCTCCCGTGCTCCGGCCAGCCCCGCCGCCCCGGCGGGCACCCCCGCCGGCGACCGGGCCCGCCGCCCGCGCCGGGCGTTGCCCGCCGTGCGCCGGGGGCTGACCCTGGTGGCACTGCTCGCCCTGCTGGGCGGCCTGGTCTTCGGCTACTACAGCAAGGAGGCCATGAACACCTTCAGCCCCGGCGAGGTCGCCGCACTGCGCTACGTCGCGCACACCGCGCCGCCGGGGTCGCGGATCGTCTCGGTCACCGCGGACCTGCCCGGCTCCGAGGAGCGCTACGACGAGCTCAGCCGGACGGCGCTCTCGGTGGGCACGCCCGACGACCGCCGGCAGCTGGTCGCCGACCCGGCCCCGGCCGTCGAGGCCGCACTCGCGGACCCCGCCGTCACCGGCCCCTCGTACCTCGTGCTGACCAAGGCCCAGACCGCCGAGTGCACGCTGACCGGCATCCTGCCCGCCGACACCGTCGACCGGGTCCGCGCGGCGGCCTCCGCCTCCCCGACGCTGCGGGTGGTGTTCACCGACGGTGACGCCACCGTCTACCGGCACTCCGCCCAGGTCGCCGTCGAGAGCCCGTTCGCGGAGAGTGGGCAGTGATGATGAGGCCGCCTCCCCGCACCGCCGCCCGGCCGGCGCTCGCCCTGCTCGGCTGGGCCGCGCTGGCGTCCACCGTGCCGGCGGCGGGCAGTCCGCTGCGCGTCGCGCTGACCGGCGGCTTCCTGGTGATCGGCCCGGGGGCGGCCGTCCTGCTGGCCCGGCCCACCGTCGCCCGGACGGCCGGCGGGCCCGACGGGCTCGCCGCCGCCTCGCTCGCGGTGGCGCTGAGCACCGCGCCGGCCGCGCTGACCGCCGTCGCGCTGCTGGGCTGCCACGTCTTCTCGGTGGGCGCCGCGCTCGCCGCCCTGGCGGCCGTCACCACGGTGTTCGCCCTGGTGCCGCACCGCACCCGGCGGGGCCGGCCGGCCGGGGCGCGGCCGAGGCACGGACGGTGGCGACCGGGCCGGGCCCGCCGGCCGGCCGGCGGGTTAGCGGCGGCCGCCCTGCTGGTGTCGGCCGCCGCCTGTTCCGGCACCCCCGGGACGGCCGGCGGCTCCGGGCCGACGGGGTCGGGCACCGGGCTGCCGACGGGCGCCGCCGCGAACCGGCCCCCGGCGCCCGGCACCTGGCGGCTGGTGTTCGACGACGAGTTCACCGGCTCCTCGCTCGACACGGCGAACTGGACCACCTGCTACGACTGGAACGACGGTGGCTGCACCAACGCCGGCAACGGCGAGGACCAGTGGTACCAGCCGGGCCAGGTCAAGGCCGGCGGCGGCCGCCTCACCCTGACCGCGCAGCCCCGGACGGTGAAGGGCAGCGACGGCCGGACGTACCCGTGGGTCTCCGGCATGGTCAGCACCGGCCGCGACTCCTGGAACGCCGAACCGCGCCACACCTTCACCTACGGCTACTTCGCGGCCTCGATCAAGGTCCCGGCCAACCCGCACGGCTTCTTCCCCGCCTTCTGGCTGATCCCGGCCGCGACCAGGGGAACCCCGCCGGAGGTGGACATCGCCGAGTTCCCCAACATCGACCAGTACGTCCACATGAACCTGCACTGGCGGGGCGCGGACGGCTCCGACCAGCACGTCGGCCAGAACTGGGGCCCCGCCGACTTCTCCGCCGGCTACCACGTCTTCGGCGTCGACTGGGAGCCCGCCGCGGTGACCTGGTACGTCGACGGCAAGGCCTGGTTCCAGGTCACCGACCCCTCGCGGATCCCGACCGTGGCGATGGAGATCGTGATCAACCTCGCCGTCGGGTACCTGGAGTCGCCACCCGCCGGGACGGACTCGGCGGCCCTACAGGCGCAGTGGGTCCAGGTGTGGCAGCACTGAGAGGTGGGAGCGTGATGGCAGGAGGCCCGCTGGGCGTCGACCGCGCCGTCCCCGCGCTGCTGGTGAAGGTCGGTCACTACCCGCTGTCGCACAGCGCCGTCGGCGCGGTGCGCTCGCTCGGCCGGCTCGGCGTCCCGGTCTACGCGATGGTCGAGGACCGGCTGACGCCCACCGCGCTCTCCCGCTACCTGACCGGAGCGCTGGTCAGGCCGAGCACCGGCCGGGAACCGCCCGCCGAACTGGCGGCCGCCCTGCGGGGGGTGGCCCGCGAGGTGCGGCGGCGGAGCGGGCGGCGGGCCGTGGCGGTGGCCACCGACGACGAGGCCGCCGTGCTGCTCGCCGAGCACGCGACCGAGCTGGCCGAGGACCTGCTGCTGCCGCCGGTGCCGCCCGGTCTGCCCCGGCGGCTCGCCGACAAGGGCGGTCTGCACGACCTCTGCCGCGCTACCGGCACCCCCACCCCGGCCGCCCGGACGCCCGCCGACCGGGCCGGACTGCTGGCCGCCGCGGCCGAGCTCGGGTATCCGCTGGTGCTGAAGAACCTCGCCTCCTTCACCCGGCTGGAGCGCCCGGTGGTCGGCCACACGACCGTCGTCCGGAGCGAGGCGGAGCTGCTGTCCCACTGCCCGCCCGGGGCCTCCTGCGACGGGCCGCCGCTCGCGGTGCTCGTCCAGGAGTACCTGCCCGCCGAGCAGGCACGGGACTGGATCACCCATCTGACCTGTGGCCCCGGCGGCGAGCCGCTGGCCGTCTTCACGGGCGTCAAACTGCGGTCCTGGCCCCCCGGGGCGGGCGTCACCACCCGGGCCGGGGCCGTCGCCAACCCCGAGCTGGCCGAGCTGGCCGTCCGGCTCTGCCGGCGGCTCGGCTACTGCGGGATCGCCGACCTCGACTGGCGGCTCGACCTGCGGGACGGCCGGTACAAGCTGGTGGACTTCAACCCGCGGACGGGCGCGCAGTTCCGGCTCTTCGAGACCACCGCGGGCGTCGACGTGGTGCGGGCGCTGCACCTGTCGCTCACCGGGCGGCCGGTGCCGCCCGGGCCGCAGCTGCGGCGCGGCTACGGGGTCGGCCAGCTCGACCTGCTCTCCCTCGGGTCCGCCGCGTGGCACGAGCACCGCCCGCCCGCCGACCCGTGGCCGCACCGGAGCACCGAGCGGGCCTGGCTCTGCGCGGACGATCCGCTGCCCGCCGTGGCCGTCGCCGCCCGGTTCGGCGGCCGGGCCGCGCGGTACGCCGCCCGCCGCCTGGCGGCCGCGGCCCGGGGCGGGTGAGCGCGGGGGGCGGCGTGACGGGGCGGGTGGGCGCGGGGGCGGCGTGACGGGGCGCGCCGTGAGGGCGGCGACGAGTGGGCGGCGGCGAGTGGGCGTGCTGGGGCGGGAGTTGACGGCCGGTCAATCCGGTGCGCCGCCGGTGACAGCGGCCGTGATCCGGCGGGCCGCGAAGTCCGTACCGCAGACGAAGCGCAGCAGCGGGCCGAAGGAGTTCGCCGCGGCCAGCCCGGTGAAGTACAGCCCCGGCACCGAGGATTCGAAGCCGCCGGTCAGCCGGGGCGCCCCGTCCGCCGTGCGCCGCACCGCCCGCCGCAGGCCCGGGTCGAGCAGGTCCAGGCGTTCGACGTCCACCCGGTAGCCGGTGGCCGCCAGCACGTGGTCGACCTCCAGGGCGCCGGTGAGGCCGCGCAGCCGCAGCCGGACGGCGCCCGCCCGCTCCCGCGCGGACTCCACCGAACACCCGGTGAGCACCGGCACGCCCGCGTCCTCGACCCGTTCGCGCAGCCACCAGGCACCGGCCGGGCCGAGCACCGTCCGCACCCGGCCGGCCCGGACGTCGTCGGGGAGATGACGGAAGGCCCAGGGGGCGCGGCAGTAGCCGAGAAGGTTCCAGCCGGGCCCGAGTTCGGTGCCCGGGTACCGGGCGCGCACGGTCGCCGGCCGCTCACCCGGCAGGTCCGCCCCGGGCGCGGTCCCGAACCGCAGCCGGGCCGTCCGGGCCACCAGTGTGGGCCGCGCCCCGGCCTCGGCCAGCAGGGCGGCGCTCTCCAGCGCCGACTGCCCGGCGCCCACCACCGCGACCCGGCACCCCGCGAAGCGGCCCAGGTCCGCGTGGTCCGAGGTGTGCGAGCCGAGGCCCGACTCCCGCAGCGCGGCCAGTTCGCCGGGGACGTGGGCGAAGGCCCGCAGCCCGGTGGCGAGTACCACGGCCCGGCTCCGGAGCTCCTCACCGGTGTCCAGCCGCAGCCGGAAGACACCGTGGTCGTAGCCGATGCCGAGTACCGAGCAGCGCTCGACCCCGGGCACGCACCGCTGCTGGAACCAGTCGCCGTAGGCGATGAACTCCGCGATCGGCACGGGGTAGCGGTCGCCGACCGGCGCCACGCCCAGGGCCGTCCGGTGGTCGGCCAGCCGGTGCCCGGGGGCGGGCGCGGAGATGTTCGAGGCACGCGGGGTGGACTTCAGGAACATCCCGGCGGGCATGTGGTCGCGCCACCCCGCCATCGGCTCCCCGAGCACCCGCAGGTCGCTGCCCCGCGCCGCCAGGTGGGCGGCCGTCGCGAGCCCGTACGGCCCGGCCCCCACGACGGCGATCGGCAGTCGGCGATGCGTCGGCACGGACGCCTCCCGGAGTACTCGGACGTCCCTCCAGAATGCCCCTTCGGCCGGTCGGCGGCATCAGGTGCGTGGACGAACCGGCCCGCCCGGGCGTGCGGACCCGCGCCGGCTCAGCCGACCAGCCGGGACAGCTCGATCGAGTGGCCGGTCCGCTCCACCTTGGCACGGAGGTAGCGGACGTTGCTGGCCGACAGGTGCACCCCGGTCGGTACCCGGCGCTCGACCGTGATGCCGAGGGCGGCGAGCTGGTCCGCCTTGTCCGGGTTGTTGCTCAGCAGGTCGATGCCGGTGGTGCCGAGCGCCGCCAGCATCTGGGCGGCGGCGGTGTAGTCGCGCCCGTCCTCGGGCAGGCCCAGCGCGGTGTTGGCGTCATAGGTGTCGAGCCCGGCGTCCTGGAGGGCGTAGGCGTCCAGCTTGTTGTACAGCCCGATGCCCCGGCCCTCCTGCCGCAGGTACAGCAGGTAGCCGCCGGCCTCGGCGATCCGCTCCACCGACTCGCGCAGCTGGGGCCCGCAGTCGCAGCGGTCCGAGCCGAAGACGTCCCCGGTCAGGCACTCCGAGTGCAGCCGCACCAGCGGCGTCCCGCCCTCCGGGGTGCTGCCGAAGGCGAGTGCCAGGTGCTCGGCGCCGTCGGCCATGCCGTGGAAGGTGAACACCTCGGCGTCCGCGCGGTACCCGTCCGGAAAGGTGAGCGGGATGCGCACCCGGGAGCGCACCGTGGCGGTGCCGGGCTGCGTCGGAGCGGTGCCAGGCTGCGTCGGGGCAGGCTGCGGCATGGGCGGGGCCTCCGTTACCGGGGTGATGGTCGGACCCCGACGGTACTCGGTAGTTCCAATTTGAACAACTGTGTTCCGAGCCGCCCGCACCGGGGTGGAGTGGGACGGCGCAGGCTCGCAACGCCCCGTGGGGCTCGCCTGTTCCCACCGGTCACGACGGAGGGGGCGGGTGGCCCGTGCGGCCGCCCGCCCCCTCCGTCGTGGCGTGCTAGAGGGTGCCGGTGATGGCGGTGCCGGTGTGGTCGCCGTTCACGCCCTGGAGGTTCAGGGCCTGGGGGGCGGTCCAGTTGCCGTCCGCGAGGCGGGTGGTGGTCAGGACGCGGTTGTCGCCGGTGGTGATGGCGAACTGGGCGCCGGTGTCGACCGGGGCGGCGCTGACCGAGGTGGCCGTGACCTGACCGATGACGCTGCTGACGGAGCCGAAGGGCTGCCAGGAGGCGTTGGCGTAGCGGATGGTGTGGAGCTGGGAGCCGGTGTCGGTGACGACGACGAGGTTCATGTCGTCGCCCTGGCGGGCCATCGCGAGCGAGGTGACCGGGGCGGTGGCGCCGGCGGCGCCGGCGACCGCGCCCCAGGCGCTCCAGCTGCCGGTGGAGCCGGAACGGATGGTGTGGTAGACCTGCCCGCCCGCGACGGCGGCGACCTGGAGGTCCCCGCCGACTCCGGCCGTGGCGAGGGTGGTGACGCCGCTCAGGGGGCCGGCGGCCTCGAAGACCTTGCCGAAGCCGGTCCAGTACCCGCCGCTGGTGCGGACGCTGTGGAAGAGCTGGCCGTCGGCGAGGACGACGACCTCCAGGTTGGCGCCGGTGGAGGCGATGGCGACCTGGGTGATGTTGCCGAGGTCGCCGACGTTGGTGTTGAGGTCGCCGAAACCGGCCCAGGTGCCGTCGAGGTGGCGGATGGTGTGGTGCAGGTGGCCGTCGCCACCGAGGGCGACGACGTGGGTGTCGCCGTTGATGCCGGCGGTGGCGACGGCGCGCACGCCGCCGATGCCCCCGGCCTTGGCCTGGACGTCCTCGAACGGGGTCCAGGAGCCGTCGTAGAGGCGGGCGGCCTGGAAGAGGCCGGTGCCGCCCTTGACCAGGGCCTGGGTCTTCCAGCCGACCGAGGTGCCGCGCACCTGCTGGACCCAGGCGGTGAGGTCGTCGACGCGGGTGTTGGTGGCGCCGGTGCGGGTTTCGGTGCTGCCGAAGCAGCCGCCCTGCCAGGAGCGGGAGGCGATGGCGGCGAGTTCGGTCCTGCCGTTGACCTCGCGGACGGCGGGGGCGCCGGTGTCGCCCTGGCAGATCGAGGTGCCGTTGGTGCCGGTGGTGTTGATGGCGTTGGCGGTGACGGCGCCGACGTTGAAGACGCCGCTGTGGAGCTTGAGGGGCACCCACTCGGTCTTGGTGCGGCCGTAGGCGGGTACGCGCAGGTTCTCGCCGGCGGTGGGGGCGGTGGTGGCGAGGGTGAGCGGGGTGATGCCGTCGACGGGTGTGGCGAGGCGGGCCATCACGAGGTCGCGGTCCTGGCGGGGGACGAGCTCGACGATCTCGGTGGTGGCGCCGGTGGTGGTGGTGAGGTCGGTGCGGCCGACGGTGGCGGTGGTCTTCCACTTCGGTGCGCCGGCGGCCAGGG
>NZ_JBEXYC010000101.1:0-12166 GCF_040630835.1 Kitasatospora sp. NPDC005751 | reverse complement strand
GGCGTTCCGGGCATCCCCCGGCATTCCCGGCGCACCCCCGGCGTCCCCGCCCGCGCCGGGGAGCCGGACGGCGGAGCGGTGCCGCCCTACGCCTCCGCCTCCGCCTCCGCCTCCCGCAGCCAGTCCGGCGTGCGGAAGCCGCCGCCGCCGTACATGGGGAGCCGGACGGTGTCGCCGTAGCGGGCGAGCTGGGCCCAGGGGCGGTTGAGGCCGGCCGAACCGTGGCGGCGGACGCGGGTGACGGCGTCCAGGTCGAGGACGTCGACCAGGATCTCCTCGCCGGGGCCGGCCTGCTGGCGGACGATGCCCTCCGGGTCCACGACGACGCTGGCGCCGACGCCGGCCGGGTCGGCGGCATTGACGTTGACCACGTACACCTGGTTGGTCCAGGCGTTGGCGCGGGCGCAGACCAGCTCCATCTCCCGGTCGCGGGTGGTGGTGAGGGTGGGCTGGATGACGATCTCCGCGCCCAGCCAGGCGAGTTGGCGGTAGGTCTCGGGGAACGAGCCGTCGTAGCAGACGGCCAGGCCCACCCGGCCGGTACCGGGGATGTCGAAGACGGTGAACTCGTGGCCCGGGGCGGCGCGTTCGTACGGCTGCCAGGGGAAGACCTTGCGGTAGCGGGCCGCGATCTCGCCCTGCGGGGAGACGGCGATGGCGGTGTTGTAGACGAGCCCGTCCGCCGGATCCCGTTCGAAGAGGCTGCCGGGGACGAGCCAGAGGCCGGTCTCCACGGCGAGCGCGCAGATCCGGTCGGTGAGCGGGCCGGGGACGGTGACGGCGGCCCGCTCCATCCAGTCCGCGGGTGCCGGCCGCAGGAGCGGGCCTTCGGCCGCGAGCAGCAGTTCGGGAACGACGACGAGCTGGACGTGCGGGAAGAGCGCCCGCGTCGTGCGGACCTGGTCGGCGAAGCGCTGCCAGCTCGCTTCGAGGTCGTGGGTGACGGGCCTGGTCTGCAGGGCGGCGATGGCGAGCGTGCGCATGGTGTTCAGTCCTCCGTGGAGTCGGATGGGCGGTCGGCGTCGGTGGTAGAGGGGCGGGCGGTGGCAGAGGGGCGGGCGGTGGTAGAGAGACGGCCCGTGGCAGTGGCCGGGGCGGGGACATCGGTGTCGGTGTCGGTGACGGTGAGTCGGGCTACGGCCGTGCGGCCGTCGCGGAAGAAGCGGGGCAACCGGGCGCGCACGACCAGCATGGCGACCACTCCCCCGGCGATGGAGCCGACGCCCAGCAGGAAGACCCCGCCGACGCCGTGGAAGGAGGTGCTGCCGTAACCCGGGTCGAACATGTCGGCGGCGCTGCGGGCGAAGGCCGCGAGCATCAGCAGCCCGCCGAACAGGGGCAGGACGCCTCGCAGCAGCAGGTCCCGCGGTGAGTCGCGGAGTCGGCCGCGGAAGTACCAGACGCAGGCCAGTGCGGTGGTGCCGTAGTAGCAGGCGATGAGCAGGCCGACGCAGAGGATGGCGTCGCCGAGGAAGTGGCTCGACACCAGGGTGAGCAGGACGAGCAGGCCGGCCGCCGTCGCACCGAAGAAGACGGTGCCGAAGCCCGGCGTCAGGTGACGGGGGTGGATGCGGGCGAAGGCGCGCGGCAAGGCGCCGTGAGCCGCCATCGAGAGCGTGCCCCGCGAGGTGCCGACCAGGCAGGTGAGCAGCGCGGAGGCGGCCGAGACGCAGACGGCCAGCTGCATCACCCGGGCGAGCGCGTCACCGAGGACGGGTGGGGCGAGGGTGGCGAGGACGTCGGCGGCGTTGTCGGGGTTGCCGAGCCCGAGGCCGTCGGTGCCGGAGCCCGCGAAGGAGAGTGCGGCGAAGGCGGTGAACAGGTACGTCCCCAGCAGGACGAGGGTGGAGATCACGGCGGCCTGGCCGGGGACCCGGCCGCTGTCCCGGGTCTCCTCGTTGGTGGTGATCAGGGCGTCCCAGCCCCAGTAGATGAACAGGCAGAGCAGCACGGCCTGGGCGAACGGCCCGAAGCCGTCGAAGCCGAGCGGGTCGAGCCAGGCCAGTGACGGGGTGGCGGAGCCGGGCCGGGTGAGGGCGACGGCTCCGAAGCCGAGCAGCGCGATCAACTGGAGCCCGAGCAGCGCGTACTGGACGGCGGCCGCGACGCGCAGGCCGCGGTGGGCGATCGCGGTGAGACCGGCCAGTAGCAGGACGGCGGTCGTGGTGACGGTCGCGCCGTCGTCGGCGAGCGCGTGCAGACCGAGCAGAGCCAGCAGGTAGCCGGCGCTGACCTTGGCGAGGGCGGTCATCGCGATGACGGTGGCAGCCTGAGCGACCCAACCCCCGGCGAGCCAGCCGACGGCCGGCCCGAAGGCGCGGGTGGTCCAGACGAAGGTGGTGCCGCAGTCCGGCATCTCCCGGTTGAGCTCACGGAACGCGAAGGCGGTGAGCAGGATCGGCAGGAAGCCGAGCAGCAGCGCGGCCGGGGCGAGGTCCCCGGCGACGAGCGTCACGAAGCCCAGGGTGACGGCGATGCTGTAGGCCGGGGCGACGGAGGAGAGGCCGAGCGCGATCGAGGCGGCGAGGCCGACCGAGCCGGCCCGCAGGCCCTTTCCGGCGGGGGTGGGTGGTGGGCCCGGTCTGACGTCGGTAGCGCGGGGGTCGGGTGTCACGGCGGGCTCCTGGGGCGGTGGGGGGCACAGGGAGTTGTTAAACGCAGATTTAAGAGATAGCTGCTGTATCAGTCAAGAGCTGAGGAGGTATTGTTAAATCGAGATGCAACAGAACCAATGGAGGGAGAGGGAGTGGCGGCCAAGAAGGGCAGCGGCAAGGAGGCTCGCCGGGCCGAGCTGGGGGCGGCGGTGCAGCGGGCCCTGATGGTGCGGGGCCTGGAAGGACTGCGGCTGCGCGACATCGCGGAGGAGGCCGGGGTCACGCCGGCCGCCGTGCTCTACTACGGCGACCTCGACGGCCTGGTCCACGAGACCTACCAGCAGGCCATCGAGCGTTACAGCCGTGGGCGCGAGGAGGCGGCGGACGGCTTCGCCGACGCCCGCGACAAGCTCAGGGCCTGCATCGACAACGGCGTCGCCACCGGCCCGGACGACGCGCTGACCAGGCTGCTCTTCGAGTACTGGCCACGCTGCCTGCGTGACGCGAAGGCCGCCGCGCTGGACAGCGCTCTGACGGAACGTCAGATCGCCGTCTATTCGGCGATCCTGGTCCTCGGCGAGGCGCAGGGCCACTTCGTCCTCCCGGACCCCCCGCGCCTGCTGGCGGCCAACTTCGTGGCGATGGAGGACGGTTACCAGATGGAGGTACTCGCCGGTCGGCGCACCCGCGCCGAGGTGATCAGCGCACTGAACTCCTACGCCCGCGCCGTCACCGGCCACGACCCGGGCGTTCGGGCCTGAGGGGATCCCGGCGTCGCGCGCGCAGCGCTCGGAGGCCGGCGTTGTCGGTTCCGTCTCGGTCGAGGACTCCGGTGTGCCGGAGCCGGAGGCAGAGTCACGGTGCCGTCGATCGAACCCGCCCGCGCGGGTGCAGCACGGACGGGTTCGATCGTGCCGGTGTGGCGGCCCACGCCTACCGCGGACGTGCTCGCGGCGGACCACCAGCAGCTCCTCTCGGCGCTGACCGAACGCCGCACGGTCGAATGGCTGGTTACGTGCCAGGAGATCGTCCTCGTACTCGGGCTGGAGCTGTGCCCGGCAAGAAGAAGCCGACGGTCGGGGCCATCGCCGCGGATGAGGCGGGGTCGCGGCACGGTCACCCCTTTCGCCCGCCTCTCCGGCTCGCCGACCCGCGCCCGCCTCTCCGGCTCGCCGACCCACGCCGGCCTGGAGGTGGTGGCCGGCCCCGACGACCGGAACGCGATGTTCCGGCCACCAGCCGCAGCGTTCAAGTCGGTTGTGAAGAGAGTAAGTTCAACCGGACCTCGCCGCCGAAGCTCCGATGCCAGACTTGCCGACGCCTCGTCAGGGGTACGCGGCACATTCATCGCCGCTCCGGGACGGGGGACGGGCCGGGGCAGGCGTCCATGCTTGTGGGAGGGGAACAGTGGCACCTCGGGAATCCCTGCTCAAAGTCTACGGAGACCGGTCGTACCGGCACGTGACGATGGCCCGGCACCAGGGCACGACCATCGCGTTCGCGATGGACGCGGCGCGCCGGATCGTCTACTCCGTCCTCGACCTGTCCGGCCAGCAGACCAAGGGGGAGATCGACTCCGCGTACTGGAGCGAGAACCCCGCCGAACTCGCCTTCCCCCGTGAGCTGGCCGAGGTGGGGTACGCCGTCGTCGGGGCGACGGCGATGCCCACGGTCAAGCGGGGCGGAGCCGAGGCGGGCCCCGATGACCGGCCGACGGCCGCTGAGACCGACTCCTTCCTCTCCAGCACCGCGCGGCTGACGGCGGACGCGCCGTTCCACGTGGTCTCCGACGGCACCTACCTGGTGGTGCTGCGGCAGTCGATCGGCGCGACGCACACCGACGCGGTGCACAAGCTGACCGGCGGCGGCTGCTCGGGGGACGCCACCCGCGGCGACTACGTGCTCAGCGGAGCGAAGAAGGTGCCGCTGGTGCGCGACACCCTGCTGGTCGACCGGTTCCTGCTGGTGGACGGCAAGCTCAAGCCGGTCCTGGAGGTGCGCTTCAAGCGCAGCCGGCACGCCACCCGCCCCGAGTCGGCCAAGGACAGCCTGGGCACCGAGGACATGGAGGGCCGCCCCTTCCACGAGCCGACCCAGGAGCTGTCCTTCGTCCGGAACCTGACCCGCGGCCGGTTCGCCGCCGTGCTGGTGCCCACCGCGGTCAGCAACGTGCGGCGCTGGCAGCTGTTCGCCCACAACGACGCCACCGGGCGGGTCGACTGCTTCAACGTCGAGCAGGGCGCCCAGGGCCTGTTCAACACCCTCGGCACCCGCTTCTACACCAGCCCGGATCCGCTCTACCGGGACTCGGTGTTCGAACGCAGCCCGGGCACCTGTCCGTTCACCGGGCGCGAGCTGGTCCCGGTCACGGGCGCCGAGGGGCACGCGGAGACGGCGCTGCGGCTGACCGGTACCGGCCCCTGCGTCGACCTCGGCGACCCGGCGGCGCTGCGCTTCGGCGGCGAGCCCTACTCGGTCGAGGCCTGGATCAAGCCGAACTCCTACGACGGCCCGGTGCTCTGCCGGAAGGGGGAGTACCGGTTGAGCGTGGACCCCACCGGTTCGGTGGTGCTCACCCACACCGGGGCGCCGTCCCCGCTCACCTCCACCGATAACGTCCCCACCGACACCTACACCCACGTCGCCGCCACCTTCGACGGCACCACCGCGAAGCTGTACGTCAACGGCAATCCGGCCGGCAGCGGCGCGCTGCCCTTCACCCCGGCCACCGGCGTGAGCACCCTGGTCGGTAAGGACGGTGCGGGCGACCACTTCGACGGCGACCTCGACGAGCTTCGGGTCTGGAACCGGGTGCGCTCCCAGGCCGAGCTCACCGCGGGCATGGGCCACCGGCTGATCGGCAACGAGCCGGGCCTGGTGGCCTACTACCGCTTCGACGAGGGTGCCGGCACCACCGCCTACGACCAGACGGACAACGCCCTGCACGGGACGCTCAGCGCCGACGCGCAGTGGACCGGCTCGGACGCCCCGGTCGGCGACCACCCCGGGGTGCGGCGCGACAGCTTCACCCTCAAGGGGCGCACGGTCGAGTCCGGCATGTCGGCCGTGCTCTACCACCAGCAGGAGAACGTCGTCGCCGGGTACCGCCCCGATCCCAAGCCCGCCAAGCGGCAGGCCCGGGTGATGCTGGCCTTCGCCGCCAAGGACGGCCAGGACCCGTACACGGCGGCCCTGGACTTCGCCGTCGGCCGCGACGGCCGGCTGGCCCAGGCCCCGGACGTGCTGGACCCGGCGGTGCTCAAGCGGCCGGTGAAGGGCCAGGACTCGGAGCAGATCAGCGCCCTGCAACAGACGATCAAGCGGCTGGAGCCGGAGATCGCCGACCTGCGGTCGAAGATCGCCCAGCTGGCCGGCGTAGCCGGCAAGGCGGCCGACCACCAGGCGGAACACGACCGCCTGCGGCCGGGGTTCGACGAGCTCGAGAGGCGCTACCTGGCCGAGAGGGACCAGGTGACCGCGTACAACTACAACCTGGGGCTCAAGACCGAGCGGGTGGCGCCGAGCGGCTACCGGTGGCGGTGGCTGTTCGCCGCCAGCAATCCGGGCAGCAACGGCGTCGTGGTCTTCACGGAGGACAAGCCGGCCGACCCGCAGTCGAGGGCGGTCTGGCGGCTGGCGGCCGTCGGCCAGAGCCAGGACGGCAGGCCCTGTTACTGGCTGGTCTCCAGCAACACGGGCGGGCAGCGACTGCACGTCGTCGGCGACTCGACGGAGGAGAACGCCAAGCTGGACGCGGCCGCCCACGACCCGGCCAACGCCGCCATGCAGTTCATGCTCCTCACCGACAACAACGACGTCACCGCCACGCGCGAGGTCCGCCTCGTCAACCGGAAGAGCCGGCTTGCGATCGGCTCGCCCTCCGCCGTCCCGTACGCCCTCCTGTGTCAGTCGAGCGAGTGCCTCACCGCGGAATCGGGCCTGTTCCTCCTGGTCAACCTCGGCCTGACGTCGGGGCTGGACAAGCAGTACGGCCCGGCCAAGGCGGCGATGGACGAGCTGCGCAGGAAGCTCCAGGAGGCGATCACCGCCCAGCAGCGCACCGCCGAACTGCAGCTCAGGCTCACTGCCCGACAGGTCGAACTGCAAGCCGCTCAGAGCCGGCTGGCCGCACTGTCGACCGCCCTGCAGGGCGATGACGACCTGACGCTGGCCATGCCGCTGATCGCGGTGGACGCCACCGGCCTGAGCGTGTCCGGCAGCCTGCTCGAATTCGCCCGGGGCACCGACCGGCCGACGCTGTTGGACAGCGGCACCGGCAACCTCGTGCTGTACTTCCGCGGGGTCAACGAGCAGTTCTTCGCCGTGTACTACGACACCGCCGTCATCCGGGGCGCCCGGACGCTGGCCGGGGACGGCGGCACGCTCGCCTTCCTCGCCCGCGACCCGGCCGTCGCCCTGGACCCATGCACCATCCAGGTCAGCGACGGTGACGCGCCCGGCCGCTGCGACCTGACCGTCACCGTCGGGACGGACACCGAGACCTGGAGGTCCCTGCCGCGCAAGGCCGAGCTGATGGCGGCCGCGTTGGCCGGGAACCCCGGCCGGCCGGTGACGCTGGGCACGGTCGCACGGATGACGGGCAGCACGGTGGAGTTCACCGCCGCCACCACCGTCGCCGTCCCGTCCAGGGCCCACCTGCTCATCGGCGGCACCAACCACGCCGCGTCCGCCGACGCCCCGATCGGCGCCAAGACCCTCACCCTCACCTCGGCGAGCACCGCGATCAAGCCCGGTGACAAGGTCAGCCTCGTCGCCTACGACTGGAGCCGGGCCCGGTCCAGCCGGCCCGGGGTCCTGCTGTCCGCCGGGTCCCGCTTGATCGGACTGACCACGGGCGGGGTCGACTCCGTGCCCAACGGCACGGCCAAGGCGTCCGTCACCGGCCGCGGCTGCCGCTGGCGCGCCGAGATGCCCGGCCGCGCCTTCCTGTTCGACGGCAAGGAGCAGTACCTGACGCTCCCCGCCGCGAAGCACCAGGCCGTCACCCCGGGCGGGGACCTGAGCCTGGAGGCGTGGGTCCACCCCGAGACCGGACAGGGCCGGCTCGTCCACGGCAAGACGGACGGGGCGTCCTACTCGCTGGCGCTCGGTGCCGCCGGTCTCCCCGTGTGGCAGTTCCTCGGCAACTCCAAGGTCGAGCTGACCGCCTCGCTCGACCTGTCGAACCGCGACTTCACCGTCGAGCTGTGGGCCAAGCGGGACAATGCCCGCAGCGTCCGGGAGCCACTGCTGACCCACGGCCTCCCGGGGGGCGGCCGGGACCGGACGCTGCACCTGCACTTCGAGCCGGACAACACCTTCGGTTTCGCGCTGTTCGACGACGACCTGACCACCACTCAGGCGTACTCCGACCTGGAGTGGCACCACTGGGCCGCGGTGTACAGGAACGCCACCCGGGAGCAGATCCTCTACCGGGACGGCGTCGAGGTCGCCCGGCGCACCGCCACCGGAGCCTATGCCGGCAACGGCCCGCTGGTCCTGGGCCACCAGCAGTTCACCGGTGCCCACCTCTACGGCCAGATCGACGAGGTCCGCGTCTTCGGGCGGGTCCGCACCCCGGAGGAGATCACCGCCCAGCGCTACCAGCGGCTGTCCGGACTGGAGCCCGGCCTGCTGGGCCACTGGAACTTCGAGGGCTCCAACGACACGGCCTCCCCGATCAAGGGCTACCAGGTGGTCGCGCGGGTCGGCGGCCAGGTGGTGCGTTCGGCCGAGCGCTTCCCGTGCAACGAGTGGGGGCACGTCGCCGCGACCTTCACCCAGTCCTGGGCGGTGCGCCTGGACGGCGGCGAGGGCCTGTCGGTGGCCTCGCAGGACTCGCTGAACATCCTGGAGGACCTCACCATCGAGGCGTTCGTCCAGGTCGAACAGCTGGGCAAGCCCATGGTCCTGGTCGCCAAGGGAGCGGCGATCGACGGCGGCCGTGACGGAGTCCCGTACCAGCTGGGCATCCGGGCCGACGGCCGGGTGGAGTTCGCCTTCGCCGACGCCGACGGCAAGGCCAACCGGTACACCACCGGCCAGGCCGTCAAGCCCGGCACCTTCCACCGCCTCACCGTGGTGCGCGAGCGCCTCAGCCCCGAGGTCCGCACCACCGCGACGCTGACCGAGAGCAGCCCGCCGGTGCAGCAGATCCGCCTCTACTTCGACGGCGTGTCGGCCGGCACCACCCTGTACAGCGGCCCCGGTCCGCAGTCCAACACCAGCCCGCTGGAGATGGGCCGGGGACTGCGCGGCGTCCTGTGCGAGGTGCGGCTGTGGAACACCGCGCGCACCGCCCCGCAGCTCGGACTGCCGGTCGGACCGCGCGACAAGGGCCTGCTGGCCTGCTGGCCCTTCAACGAGAACACCGGCAACGTCACCCACGACGTCGGCGGCTCCTTCCCGGCGAAGCTGCGCGGCGCCCGCTGGACCCGCGACCCCGACCCCAGGGCCAGCGCCCTGCGCCTCTACCGCAACGGCGAGGCGCTGTCCGAGGGCCCGGTGACCGCCCAGGACAGCGACGCCTGGGGCGATGCCCAGCTCACCCTGGGCGGTCGCCTGGTGGGCGGCAAGCCCAGCGAACTGCTGACCGGCACCCTGGAGGAGGTGCGGATCTGGCGCACCGTCCGCACCCGGGAGCAGATCTCCGACAACCTGTTCACCCGCCTGCGCGGCGACAAGCAGGACCTGCTCGGCTACTGGCCGTTCGACCGGGACTCCACCGCCGCCGGCGCCGCCTCGGTGCGCGACGAAGGCCTGCGCGGCAACGACCTGGACTTCTCCCCGAAGCGGCCGCGCGTCCTGCTCTCCACCGCACCCATCTCCGCCGACACCGCGCAGGTCCGCTCGGCCCTCGCCGACGTGCGCACCCCCTTCCACAGCACCGTCGCCGGCTCCCCCGGCGCCACCGAGTACGCCGACCTCCAGTACGACGCCCGGGGCCAGGCGCTCGGCGTGCTCAAGCGCTGCTACGGCTTCGTCCGCGACGGCCGCTGGCACCTGATCACCGGCTACAAGGTGGGCGACCTGGTCACCGAATGGGTCGGCCAGGCCCAGTTCGACCCGCAGCTCATGGGCTACGTCGAGGGCGCCCCGCCGGTGCCGTCGGAGAACCTCACCGACAAGTCCGACGGCTACGCCGCCGCCTCCTCGGTGGAGTTCGGCGAGGCCGAGCAGGTGGTGCAGGCCCTGTCCTCCAGCCGGACCCGGAGCGTCGACACCGCCTTCAACTTCTCCTTCGGCGGCGAGACCGACG
Source organism: Kitasatospora sp. NPDC005751 (assembly GCF_040630835.1). Lineage (NCBI taxonomy): Bacteria > Bacillati > Actinomycetota > Actinomycetes > Kitasatosporales > Streptomycetaceae > Kitasatospora > Kitasatospora sp. NPDC005751. The sequence goes on along the minus strand of NZ_JBEXYC010000101.1, from coordinate 2,314 downwards.
CCGGCACCATGACCGTCACCGCGCCCCTCGGCGTCGGCACCGCGACCCCCGCGGCCAACTTCCAGCTGAAGCTCGCCGCGACGGGCAGCCTCGAGTACTCCAACACCTGGAGCGAGGACACCAGGATCAGCCAGGGCAGGAACACCGCCCGAAAGACGAAGCTCGCGCTGAGCGGCTACGTCGAGGACCCCGCCAAGGTGCTCAACCCCGCCGTCGGCCGCCGCTACGTGCCCGCCAACACCGGCATGGCGCTGGTCCAGTCGCAGACCGCCGACATCTTCGCGCTGCGCCTGGCCACACCGGCGCCCTGGTCGCCTACCGGATGATGCCCAACCCCGACATCCCGCCGGACTGGAATGTCATCCACTTCCCGATCAACCCCCGCTACACCAAGCAGGGCACCCTGGACGGCACGGTCGGCTTCAACGACAACGGCAAGGTCCTCGACCCCGACTACCCGACGGCCAAGGACTACGGCGAGTACAGCTACTTCAAGCCGCGGGACGCCTACGCGCTCAAGCGCCGCGTCACCCGCGACCAGCAGCGGCTGCAGGCCTACTACGAGTCGATCTCCACCGAGGTCGGCCACCACACGAGCGACGACCAGGCCAAGGAACAGGCCAAGACGGCCCTTCGCTCGATGGGCGTGTCCGTCGGCCCGGACGGCCGCCGCACCACCGCCGGCAGCAAGACCGCCACCGGCTTCTCGCACCGGGACCTGGTCAACACCTACGTGTGGACGGCCCAGGGCGGCTTCTTCGCCGAGACCACCGAGGCCACCGACGCCGTCAGCGAGACGACCTCCGGCTCCTACACCTACAGCAGCAAATTCGGCGGCTCCTTCGACTTCAGCTTCGGCGTCCTCGGCATCGGCTTCACCGCCCACCTGGACGCCTCCAGGGGCGGCGGCTTCAGCGTCACCCGGGCCAGGAGCAGGGACACCTCCCGCAGCTTCGGCCTCGACGTCCAGTGCGCGCCGTCCGGGGACCTCCAGCGCCGGGACAAGGACGGCAAGCCCGTCTACGACGCGGCCGGAAAGCCCGTCCTGGTGCCGGGCAAGGTGGACGCCTACCGCTTCCTCAGCTTCTACCTCGGCGAGAACAGCGCCAACTTCGACGACTTCTACCACAAGGTCGTCGACCCGGTCTGGCTGTCGAACAGCGACGCGCCCGACGCCGCGGCCCTGCGGCAGACCCGCCAGAACTCCGCCAAGCCCCCGTGCTGGCGCGTCCTGCACCGGGTCACCTACGTCAGCCGGGTGCTCGCACCCGTCCCGCCGCCCACCGCGCCGCCGCTGGAGAGGGCGATGCGCGCCGAGAACATCGACAGCAACTACGAGCTGATCAAGCGCCTCGAACCCCACGTCCGCCCCGCCGCCACCAGCAGCGCCGGCCTGGCCGCCGCCACCCGCGAAGCCCTCGCCACCCAGCTGCCCGAACTCGTCCCCCACGCGCCCGAGATCATCGACTACCTCACCCGCTACTTCGGAGTAGAGAACTGACACCCGCCCGGCCCTCCGGCAACACCGGAGGGCCGGGCACCCTCCCTGGCGCAGGGCGAGGTGACCGACCGGCGTCGGCCTCCTCGGACCGCACCGGACACCGCCGATCTGGGGACCTGGGGACCTGGGGACCCGGCTGGTCAGCGTCGCCCTCACCCGGCCTTCGCCTGGCCCGCCAGCCGGCCGCAGAACGGCGCCGCCCCTGGAAACGTTCCGCGGCCTGTCGTCCTGTCCGCTCCGGTCAGGGGCCCGCGAAGTGGGCGTGGTGCAAAATGCGGACGGCCTGCTGGGTGGCCGGGTCGCCGAGATAGTAGCCCTCGTCCCCCGCGACCCAGCCGTCTCCGCCGTCCAGGCCCCCTCGACCCAGCCGACCGGGCGTCGAGGGCCTCGCTTCGGTCGCTGTGCAGGAGGGGCCGGCCGAGGCGGCCGAGCAGCGGTTCGGCCCGGCCGCATCGGCCAGGTGCAGCACCGCGATCCAGCCGTCCCGGCCCCACGGACGGTCGTCGAGCGGCGCGGCCCAGCCGACCCTCACCCCCCTTGGTGGTGGAGCTGGTGAACGCCGGCAGCTTCCGGCGCGGACCAGGACGACGTGGTCCAGCCCTCACCAGAGGTGCCCGCCAGGGCGCCTGTGCGGTCCGGGGGCCCGAAGCGGCGCACCGGGTCGGAGGTGGCGCGCAGCACGGCGTCGGGCTGCAGGCCGGTGTCGTCCGGGTGCACGTCGGCCCGGCGGGCGCCCACCCGGGCCACCCGGCGCGCGGCGGGGTTGAACCAGATCCGAAGAGCCTGCGGTAGGGAAACAGAGTCACAGCTATT
>NZ_JBEXYC010000100.1:0-14247 GCF_040630835.1 Kitasatospora sp. NPDC005751 | reverse complement strand
TGTCCCAGTGGTTGCCCTCGTTGCAGTAGAGGTTGCCCGACGCGGCCTTCCACTGCGGGTAGCCGTCACCCCGGTAGCCGATGTAGGTGAAGGAGCGGATCCGGGCCCGCCCCTCGACAACTCACCACCCCGGTCACCAAGATGTGACGCCGTACCCTCCGTCACATCCTTCACATCCGCACCGGGAGCAGCATCATGGGCCGCCTCACCTCGCACCGCACGGCCCTGCTCGCCGGCCTCACCGCCGTCTCGCTCTCGCTGACCCTCTGCGCCTGCGGCTCCGGCACCGGCGGCGCCCAGGCCGCCCCGACCCCGCTCGAATCGCCCAAGCTCACCGCGGTCGACATCAATCCGCACGACCGTGCCGAGCTCCGCCCGGGCGGCACCCTGCGGGTCGCGGTCGCGCAGTACTCCACCCAGTGGTCGCCGATCCACACCGACGGCAGCGAGTCCTCCACGGTCACCGTCACCAAGCCGCTGCTGCCGACCTTCTTCCGCTCCGACGCGGCCGGCACCCAGAGCATCAACCCGGCCTACCTCCAGGACGCCCGGTCCGAGCTCCGGGACGGCCACCAGGTCGTCACCTGGACACTCAACCCGAAGGCGAGGTGGTCCGACGGCACCCCGCTCACCTGGCGCGACATCGCGGCCAACTGGCACGCCCTGAACGGGAAGGACCCCGCCTTCAAGGCCTCCAGCAGCACCGGTTTCGAGCTGGTCTCGTCGGTCGAGCGGGGCCGGGACGACTTCCAGGCCGTGATGACCTTCGACAAGCCGTTCTCCGAGTGGCAGTCGATGTTCAACGGCGCCGCCAACGCCCCGCTGCTGCCCGCGAGCCGGATCGCCACCGCGGACCTGTTCAACTCCGCCTACCTGGACGCGATACCGGTCACCGCGGGCCCGTTCAAGGTGGAGAAGCTGGACCGGGCCGCGCAGACCGTCACCCTGGTCGCCGACCCCGGGTGGTGGGGCGAGAAGCCGCTGCTGGACCGGATCGTCTTCCGTGCCATGGTGCCCAACACGATGGCCGCCGCCTTCGCCAAGGGTGAGATCGACTTCTTCAACAACGGCCCCGACGTGGCCGGCTACCAGCTCATCAGGAGCACCAAGGGCGCCACCGTGCGCCGCGCCGGCGGGCCCGACTTCCGCCAGTTCACGCTGAACAGCCGCAGCCCCCTGCTGACCGACCCGGCCGTCCGGCAGGCCCTGTTCCAGGCGATCAACCGGGACGCCATCACCCGCTCCGACCTCAGCGGCCTGGACTGGCCCACCGTCACCCTCAACAACCACCTGCTGGTGGCCAACCAGAACGCCTACCGGGACAACTCGCTCGGCCTGAGCCGGTTCGACCCGGCCGGCGCCGTCCGCAAGCTGGAGACGGCGGGCTGGAAGCTCGACGGTGACGTCCGCAAGAAGGACGGCCGGGAGCTGAACCTGCGGATGGTGATCCCGGCCGGGGTCACCCAGGCCCAGAACGAGGCCGCCGTGACCACCCGGATGCTCAAGGATGTCGGCGTCAAGGTCACCACGGTGACCGCCGCCGCCAACGAGTACTTCGACAAGTACGTCAACCGCCACGACTTCGACATCGCCGCCTACTCGCTGCTCGGCACGCCCTTCCCCGCCAGCGGCAACCGGGCCAACTTCGTCCAGAACGGCGGCACGAACCACTCCCTGGCCGGCAGCGCCACCGTCGACGCCGCCCTCGACCGGGCCGCCGCCGCGACCGACGCGGCCACCGCCTTCGAGGCCATCAACCAGGCCGACGGCGAGCTGTGGAAGGTGGCCGGGGTGCTGCCGCTCTACCAGCGCCCGCAGCTGTACGGCGCCCGCGCCGACCTGGCCAACATCGGCGCGCAGGGCCTGTCCGACATCGTCTGGGAGAACGTCGCCTTCCAGCGGTGAACGGCCGGGCGGGCCGGGCCCCGGGGAGCACGCCCCGGGGCCCGGCCCGCCGACCGGTTCAGCCCGCGCCGATCACGTCCCGGACCTCGGCGAAGTGGCACGCCGAGTCGTGCGCCGCCGGACCGCTGAGCGTGCCGGGCACCGCCAGCAGCGGGACCTCCGTGGCGCAGCGCTCCTCCGCCTTCCAGCAGCGGGTGCGGAACCGGCAGCCGGACGGCGGGTTGGCCGGGGACGGCAGGTCGCCGGTGAGCAGGATGCGCTCGCGCTGCTCCCGCCCGGTCGGGTCCGGCACCGGCACCGCGGAGAGCAGCGCCTGGGTGTACGGGTGGGTCGGGTGCGAGTAGATCTCGTCCTCCGTGCCGATCTCGACCATCTTGCCGAGGTACATCACGCCGACCCGGTCGGAGATGTGCCGGACGATCGAGAGGTCGTGCGCGATGAACATGTACGAGAGTTCGAACTCGCTCTGCAGCTGCTCCAGCAGGTTGATCACCTGCGCCTGGACGGAGACGTCCAGGGCGGAGACCGGCTCGTCGCAGATGATCAGCTCCGGCTTGAGCGCCAGCCCCCGGGCGATGCCGATGCGCTGGCGCTGGCCGCCGGAGAACTGGTGCGGGTACCGGTTGATGTACTCCGGGTTCAGGCCGACGACGTCCAGGAGGTCCTGGACGGCCTTGCGGCGGTCGCCCTTCGGCGCCACCTCCGGGTGGATCTCGAAGGGCTCGCCGATGATGTCGCCGACCGTCATCCGCGGGTTGAGCGAGGTGTACGGGTCCTGGAAGACCATCTGGATGTTGCGGCGCACCGCCTTCAGCCCGGCGCCGGAGAGCCGGGTGATGTCCTGGCCCTTGAACAGCACCTGGCCGGAGGTGGCCCGCTCCAGGTTCATCAGGACCTTGGCCAGCGTGGACTTGCCACAGCCGGACTCGCCGACGATGCCGAGCGTCTCGCCCTTCCTCAGCTCGAAGGAGATGCCGTCGACCGCCTTCACGGCGCCGACCTGCTTCTTGAAGACGATGCCCTGGGTCAGCGGGTAGTACTTGACCAGGTCCCTGACCTCCAGGATGGGCTCAGCCATGGAGGGTCTCCTTCCAGAAGTGGCAGGCGCTGCGGCGGCCCGGCAGATCGGCCCCGTCGGAGTCCAGCACCGGCACCAGCCGCGGGAGTTCGCCGCGGCAGCGGTCCGCCGCCCGATCGCAGCGCGGGTTGAACGCGCAGCCCTCGGGGATCCGCAGCAGGCTCGGCGGCAGGCCCTGGATGGCGTAGAGGTTCTGGCCCTTCTGGTCCAGCCGGGGAATCGACCGGAGCAGGCCCTTGGTGTAGGGGTGGGCCGGCCGCGCGTACAGCTCGTGCACGGGGGCGGTCTCGACGATCCGGCCCGCGTACATCACGGCGATCTTGTCCGCGACGTCGGCGACCACGCCGAGGTCGTGGGTGATCAGGATCAGGCCCATGTTGAACTCGGCCTGCAGCTCGGCCAGCAGGTCCATCACCTGGGCCTGGACCGTGACGTCCAGGGCGGTGGTCGGTTCGTCCGCGATGATCAGGTCCGGCTCCAGGGCCAGCGCCATCGCGATCATGATGCGCTGGCGCATGCCGCCGGAGAACTGGTGCGGGTAGTCGCCGACGCGCTGCCTGGCGGCGGGGATGCGCACCCGCTCCATCAGCTCGACGGCCCGCTCCTTGGCCTCCTTGCGGGAGGCCCCCTGGTGCACCCGGAACATCTCGCCCAGCTGGTAGCCCACGCTCAGCACCGGGTTCAGCGAGGAGAGCGCGTCCTGGAAGATCATCGCGATCTTCCGGCCGCGGACCGCCCGCCGGGCCTTGGGGCTCATGGTGAGCAGGTCCTCGCCCCGGAACCGGATCGAGCCGGCGGTGATCTTCCCCGGGGGCATGTCCAGGATGCCCATGATCGCCTGCGCGGTCACCGACTTGCCCGAGCCGGACTCCCCCAGCACCGCCAGGGTCTCCCCGGCCGACACCGAGTAGCTCACGCCGTTGACGGCCTTGGCCACGCCGTCCCGGGTGTGGAACTCGATGTGCAGGTCGTCGACCTCCAGGAGCGGCGTTCCGGGCACCAGGTTCTCCCGGCCGCCGCCGATCACCTCTACGGCGTCCCGGCGCGGGGTGCCGTCCTTCGACTGCTTCGACAGCTTCGTCGTGTCACTCATCGTCCGCGGCCCTCCTCAGCGCAGCTTCGGGTCGAGGGCGTCGCGTACCGCGTCGCCGAGCATGATGAACGCCAGCACGGTGATGCTCAGCACCGCGGCCGGGAAGAGCAGCACGTGCGGCGCGGTCAGGAAGCGGGACTGCGCGTCGCTGATCATCAGGCCCCAGGAGATCGCCGGGGACTGGATGCCGATGCCGAGGTACGAGAGCGCGGCCTCGGCACCGATGTAGACGCCCAGGTTGATGGTCGAGACCACGATCACCGGGGCGACCGCGTTCGGCAGGATGTGCCGGGAGACGATCCGCCCGGTGCCGGCGCCGAGCGCCTTGGCCGCGACCACGTAGTCGTTGTGCTTGTTGGAGAGCACCGCCGAGCGCATCAGCCGGTAGATCTGCGGCCAGCCGAGGACGGCCATCACCGCGGAGACGGTCCAGGCGTTGCCCTTGCCCCAGGTGGACATGATCAGCATGCCGCCGAGCAGCAGCGGGATGGCGAAGAAGATCTCGGTGACCCGGGAGAGCAGGCTGTCCCAGATCCCGCCGATCCAGCCGGCCCAGAGGCCCAGCGTGCCGCCGACGGCGACCACCAGCGAGGTGGTCAGGATGCCGACGATGATCGAGTTGCGGGCGCCCCAGACGGTGCGGGTGTAGATGTCGCAGCCCTGGACGTCGAAGCCGAACCAGTGGTCGGCGCTGGGCCGCTTCAGCGAGTCGGACAGGTTGCAGAACCCCGCCGAGGTCGGGTCCCCGTCGGTGAACAGGCTCGGGGCGACGGCGAGCGCCACCATGAACAGCGCCAGGAACCCGCCGATCAGGAACAGCGGATTGCGCCGCAGGTCGTACCAGGCGTCGGTCCAGAGGCTGGCCACCCGCTCGTTGCCGGTCCGGCCGGCCTCGGCGTCCTTGGTGAGCACCGCGGTCCCGGGCGCCGCGGAACCGGGCTGCTCGGGAATCGCCACCTTGGTGTCCTCGCTCTTCGTCGGCTCACTCATAGCGGATCCTCGGGTCCAGAACGGCGTACAGCAGGTCGACCACCAGGTTGGCGAACAGGTAGACGAGCACCAGGGCGCTCACGATGCCCACCACGATGGTGCGTTCGCGCAGGTAGACGGACTGGAAGAGCTGGTGTCCGACTCCGGGGATGTTGAAGATGCCCTCGGTGATGACCGCGCCGCCCATCAACCCGCCGAGGTCCATGCCCAGGAAGGTGACGATCGGGATCAGCGCGTTGCGCAGGCCGTGCCGGACGACCACCCGCAGCGGGCTGAGGCCCTTGGCGACCGCCGTGCGGACGTAGTCCGCCCGCATCACCTCGATCAGGCTGGTCCGGGTGAGCCGCGCGATGTACGCCAGCGAGGTGGAGGCGAGGACGTAGGCCGGTAGCAGATAGGACCGGAAGCCGGCGTCCTCGTTGAACGAGACCGGGAAGAAGTCGATGCCGTAATCGGTGTTGAGCTTCACCCCGAGTACCAGTTGCAGCACGAAGCCGATCACGAAGACCGGGATCGAGATGACCATCAGGGTCGAGATCAGCACCACGTTGTCGATGAACCTGCCGCGGCGCAGGGCGGCGATCACACCCGCGGTGACACCCACCACCATCTCGATGACCAGCGCGGTCACCGCCAGGTTGATGGTGTACGGGAACGCCGTCTTCATGACGTCCACGACCTCGTTGCCGCGGTAGTCCTCCCCGAAGTCGCCCTTGAACAGGCCGACCAGGTAGTCCCAGTACTGGATGAAGAACGGGTCGTCCAGGTGGTAGCGGTCCCGCAGGACCGCGACGACGGCAGGGTCCTGCCGTTTCTCACCGGCCAGTGCCGTGATGGGGTCGCCAGGCAGCAGGAAGACCAGTGCGTAGATCAGGAACGTCGCGCCGAGGATCACAGGTATGGCCTGGATGATCCGGCGGACCACATAGCGGCCCATGCGGCCTCCTCGTGGTTCGGGGCAGGCCCGTGACGGGCGGCACGGGGGTTGCCCGCGCCACCCGTCCCGGCGTGCCGGTCAGCTGGATGTCGGTCAGGCCAGTTCGACGTTGGCCAGGTCCATCTGTCCCTGGGCGTTGACGTTCACGTTCTTGACGGTCTTGGTGTACGCCGCGGAGGACATGTAGGTGTAGACCGGGATGTACGGCAGGTCCTTGACCAGGATGTCGTCGGCCTGCTGGTAGAGCTTGATGCCCTCGGCGTCGGTCTTGGCCGCGTCCGCCTTGGACAGCAGGGCCTCGAACTCCTCGTTGACGTAGCCGCCGTAGTTGGACCCGTTGTCGATGGCGACCTTGGAGAAGATCGGCCGCAGGTAGTTCTCGATCGACGGGTAGTCCATCGACCAGGCCATCCGGAAGGCGCCGGAGTACTTGTGCTCGCCCAGCGCGGTGAGGATCGCGCCGAACTTCTCGAACGGCTTGAAGGTGACCTGGATCCCCAGGTTCGCCTTGAGCTGGTTGCCGACGGCCTCGATCCACTCCTTGTGGCCGCCGTCGGCGTTGTAGCCGATCTCCAGCGTGTTGCCGGGCAGGCCGCCGGCCTGGGTGAAGAGCGCCTTGGCCTTCGCGGGGTCGTACTTCGCGGCGTCGCCGAGCGCGCCCTGGCGGTACCCGGGAATGATCGGGTTGATGAAGTCGTCGGCGGGCTTGCGGGTGCCCGAGAAGATGGTCTTGGTGATCGATTCCCGGTCTATCGCCATCGAGATCGCCTTGCGGAGGTCCGGACTGGCGAATGCCGGATTCGTCGAGATCGGGAATCCGAGGTAACCGACGCCGGAATCCGGCTTGTAGATGTAGCGGTCGCCGAACTCCTGGGCGACGGTCGCCATCGCCGAGATCGGCAGCTTGTCGGTGATCTGGATGTTGTCCGCTCGCAGATCGTTGTACGCGGTGTCCAGCTTGTCGTAAATCTTGAACGTGACGGAATCCAGCTTGGCCTTTCCGTCGGACGCCGGGAAGTTCTCGAAGCGCTTCACCTTGATCTGCTTGTTGTGCTCCCACTTCCCGTCGATCTGGAACGCGCCGTTGCCGATCGGCGCGTCCTCGAAGGCCTTCGGGTCGGTGAAGAACGCCTTCGGGAGCGGGAAGAACGCGTTGTAGCCCAGCATCGTCTTGAACTGCGAGAACGGCGCCTTGAGGGTGACGGTGAAGGTCTTGTCGTCGACGACCGCGAGGCCCTTGAGCTTGTCGGCGGTGGGCTTCTTGTCCTTGCCGGGGGCCAGCTCGTCGGAGCCGAGGATCTTGTCGAAGAACGGCAGGGCCTCCTGCGCGTTGTCCTGGTTGGCGCCGTAGTTCCAGGCGTCGACGAAGGACTGGGCGGTCACCTTCTCGCCGTTGTGGAAGGTGTAGCCGTCCTTCAGCTTGATCGTCCAGGTGGTGGCGTCCTGGCTCTCGATCGACTCGGCGACCCGGAGCTTGGGCGAATTGTCCTTGATGTCGTAGTCGACCAGGCCCGCGAAGATCGCGTTGAGCACCTCGGCGCCCTCGGACTCGGAGGTGTTCTGGGGCACCAGCCCGTGCTGCGGCTCACCCAGCTCGACGCTGATCGAGCCACCCTTCTTGCCCGACCCGGCGCCGCTCGCCTCGCTGGAGGACTTCTTGTCGCCGCCGGTGCTGCAGGCGGAGATCGCGAGTGCGGTGCACGCCGCGAGCGCGGTCCAACGCATGGTCTTGGTGAGCCTCATTCAAGTGCCTCTCGATTTAGGGGCTTACGAACGAACGGCGCCTCGCCAGTCGGTGTGCCGGGCATGGCAAGGGTCGACATCTCAGGGCCGATCCGCACAGTTGGCGAGGTGACCACTGATACGCGCAGAGCAACTATCGATCACCCGACCCCTCCGGCGGAATCCGCCTCACATCTCTTTTCAATTACATGCTCAGACCAAGTCATGACAATGCTCGCCAAATTCCGGCATATCGAACCTGGAATGCCGCATTCCGGTTTCCGGATAACGAACAATAAGCTCCGGTATTCGATGCTTTACGGAGCGTAATGATCATTTTCGGGCCGGGAATTCCGGCGTTTCCGCAGGACAACGCAAGGGCGCGCCCTCCGGAGGGAGGACGCGCCCTTGGTGCGTGGTCAGGACAACTGTGTCAACTGGATTCGGGTGGGGGCTCCGGCGTGCCCGCCGCGCCCTCCCCGCCGTCCGGGCCCCCGCGCTCCGCCGCGAAGTGGCAGGCCGAGTCGTGCCGGGCGTGCCCGTCCAGCCAGGCCGGGGCGGCCAGCAGCGGCACCTCCACGGCGCACCTGTCCCGCGCCTTCCAGCAGCGGGTGCGGAACCGGCAGCCGGACGGCGGGTTGGCCGGCGACGGCACGTCCCCGACGAGCACGATCCGGTCCCGGGACTCGCGCGCCGTCGGGTCCGGCACCGGCACCGCGGAGAGCAGCGCCTGGGTGTACGGATGCGTCGCGTGGTCGTAGATCTCCCGGTCGGAGCCGATCTCCACCATCTTGCCCAGGTACATCACGCCGACCCGGTCGGAGATGTGCCGGACGATCGAGAGGTCGTGCGCGATGAACATGTACGAGAGGTTGAACTCGCCCTGCAGCTGCTCCAGCAGGTTGATCACCTGCGCCTGGACGGAGACGTCCAGCGCCGAGACCGGCTCGTCACAGATGATCACCTCCGGCTTGAGCGCCAGCCCCCGGGCGATGCCGATGCGCTGGCGCTGGCCGCCGGAGAACTGGTGCGGGTACCGGTTGATGTACTCCGGGTTCAGACCCACCACGTCCAGCAGGTCCTGGACGGCCCGGCGCCGGTCGCCCTTCGGCGCCACCTCGGAGTGGATCTCGTACGGCTCGCCGATGATGTCACCGACCGTCATCCGCGGGTTGAGCGAGGTGTACGGGTCCTGGAACACCATCTGGATGTTGCGCCGCACCGCCTTCAGGGCGGAGCCGGAGAGCCGGGAGATCTCCTCCCCCTTGTAGCGCACCGATCCGCCGGTGGCCGGCTCCAGGTTCATCAGCACCTTGGCCAGCGTGGACTTCCCGCAGCCGGACTCCCCCACGATGCCGAGCGTCTCCCCCTGCATCAGGTCGAAGCTGACCCCGTCGACCGCTTTCACGGCGCCGACCTGCTTCTTGAAGACGACGCCCCTCGTCAGCGGGAAGTGCTTGACCAGGTCCTGGACTTCGAGGATCGGTTCGCCCGGCCGCACGGCCTGCGCGAACGCCTCCTCCTTGGGCACCGCGGGCCCGAGCGGGCTAGCCATGGAGGGTCTCCTTCCAGAAGAAGCAGGCACTGCCCCGCCCGGCCAGCTCGCTGCCGTCGTCCGCGGTGACCTGGAAGAGCTCGGGCACCTCGGCCCGGCAGATGTCCTGGGCGCGCGGGCAGCGCGGGTTGAACGCGCAACCCGGCGGGATCCGCAGCAGGTTGGGCGGCAGCCCCTTGATCGCGTAGAGCTCCTGGCCCTTCTGGTCCAGCCGCGGGATCGAGTCCAGCAGGCCCCGGGTGTACGGGTGGGCCGGCCGCGCGTACAGCTCGTGCACGGGGGCGGTCTCGACGATCCGGCCCGCGTACATCACGGCGATCTTGTCCGCGACGTCGGCGACCACGCCGAGGTCGTGGGTGATCAGGATCAGCCCCATGTGGAACTCGGCCTGCAGCTCGGCCAGCAGGTCCATCACCTGCGCCTGCACGGTCACGTCCAGCGCGGTGGTCGGCTCGTCCGCGATGATCAGGTCCGGTTCCAGGGCCAGCGCCATCGCGATCATGATGCGCTGGCGCATGCCGCCGGAGAACTGGTGCGGATAGTCGTTGACCCGCTCCTTCGCCGCCGGGATGCGCACCCGGTCCATCAGCTCGACGGCCTTGGCCTTGGCCTCCTTGCGCGACGCCCCGTGGTGGGCCCGGAACATCTCGCCGAGCTGGAAGCCCACGCTCAGCACCGGGTTCAGCGAGGAGAGCGCGTCCTGGAAGATCATCGCGATCTTCTGGCCGCGGATCTTCCGGCGCTCCTCCTTGCCCATCGTCAACATGTCCCGGCCCCGGAAGCGGATCTCGCCCTGCGGGATGCGGGCCGGGGGCATGTCCAGGATGCCCATGATCGCCTGCGCGGTCACCGACTTGCCCGAACCGGACTCCCCCAGCACCGCCAGGGTCTCCCCCGCCCGGACGCTGTAGTTGACCCCGTTGACCGCCTTCGCCACGCCGTCCCGGGTGACGAACTCGACGTGCAGGTCCCGGACGTCCAGCAGCGGCCCCTCGTAGGGCGTCTCCCGCTGGGGCTTGCCGGTGTCGACAGCTGTGGTCACGATGAGTCCCCTCGCTCAGCGAAGCTTCGGGTCGAGGGCGTCGCGCACCGCGTCACCCAGCATGATGAAGGCCAGCACGGTGATCGAGAGCGCCACGGCCGGGAAGAACAGCACGTACGGGGCCGTCCGGATGACCTTCTGGGCGGAGGCGATGTCGATGCCCCAGGAGATGGTCGGATCCTGCAGGCCGATGCCGAGGAAGCTCAGCGTGGCCTCGGTCGCGATGTAGCCGCCCAACGCGATCGTGGCGACGACGATCACCGGCGCGATCGCGTTCGGCAGGATGTGCCGGAACATCAACCGCCCGGTGCTCGCGCCGAGCGCCCGGCCGGCCACCACGTAGTCGGACTGTTTGACGGTCAGGACGGCCCCGCGCATGACGCGCGCGATCTGCGTCCAGCCGAGCACCGCGAGCGCGATGACCACGCTCCACACCGTGCGGGCGGAGAACGCGCCCAGCAGGACCAGCGCGCCGAGCAGCAGCGGGATGCCGAAGAAGATGTCGACGACGCGGGAGATCACGGCGTCCACCGCGCCGCCGAAGTACCCGGCGACCATCCCGGTCAGCCCGCCGAGCAGGGTGACCCCCAGGGTCACGAAGATGCCGACGGTGATCGAGGCGCGGGCCCCGTAGACCACCCGGGCGTAGATGGACCGGCCCTGGCCGTCGTAGCCGAACCAGCCGGCGCCGAAGAAGTCCGACCAGTCCGGGCGCTTGAGGTAGTCGTTGACCAGGTCGGCCTTGCGCGGATCGGCGTCGGTGAAGGCCCAGGGGAAGATCGCCATCACGACCAGCAGGAGGATCAGGATCGCCGAGATCAGGAAGATCGGCCGGCGCCGCAGGTCCCGCCAGGCGTCGCCCCACAGGCTGCGGGCCTCCTCCCGCTTGGCCGGATCGCCCTCGACCAGGGTCTCCTGCTCGACCGCCATGCCCTGCTCGCCGGCGTAGTCCAGGTGGTCGAGGCCCGGGGCCGCGTGCGGCTTGAACTCGCCCTCGTCATGCAGGTCAGGCATAACGGATCCTCGGGTCCAGGACCGCGTAGAGCAGGTCGACGATCAGGGAGGCGACCAGGTAGACGATCACCAGGACGGTCACGATGCCGACCACGGTGGGGCCCTCCTTCTGGTTGATCGCCCGGTACAGCACGTTGCCGATGCCCTGGACGTTGAAGATGCCCTCCGTGACGATCGCACCGCCCATCAGCGCGCCCAGGTCGGTCCCGAGGAAGGTGACCACCGGGATCAGCGAGTTGCGGAGCAGGTGGCGGGTGATGACGGTGCGCCGGGGCAGGCCCTTGGCGACCGCCGTGCGCATGTAGTCCGCCCGCAGGTTCTCCCCGATCGAGGTCCGGGTGAGCCGGGCGACGTAGGCGAGGGAGAGCGATCCCAGCACGATCGCGGGCAGGATCAGCTGGGAGAGGTCCTTGGAGTCCTGCACGGTCGGGGTGACCCAGCCCAGGTTGGTCGCGAAGATCGTCTGGGCGATGTAGGCCAGCACGAACACCGGGATCGAGATCACCACCAGGGTCAGGACCAGCACCAGGGTGTCCTGGACGCTGCCGCGCCTGAGGCCGGAGACCAGGCCGAGCGCCAGCCCGACGATCAGCTCGAAGGCGAAGGCCATCAGCGCCAGCCGGATGGTGACCGGGAAGGCGTCCGCCATGATGTCGGTGACCGACCGGCCGGTGAAGCTCGTCCCGAAGTCGCCCTGGAAGAGGTTCCCCATGTAGTGCAGGTACTGCTTCCACAGCGGCTGGTCGAGGTAGTACTTGTGCTTCAGATTGGCCACCACCGCCGGGTCCGCGGCCTTGTCCCCGAAGAGCGCCGCGACCGGGTCCCCGGGCAGCGTGTAGACCATCAGGAAGATCAGGAATGTGGAGCCGAAGAACACCGGGATCATCTGCAGCACCCGCCGCAGCACATAACTTCCCATCCGAGCCTCCTTCCTAGGTGACTGGTCGGCCCGTGACCGGGTGCGCAGGGCCGCGTGGGGGTCGAGTGCCCGGGCCCCGCCCTCCGTGCGGGGAGGGCGGGGCCGGCGCGAGGGGCTGGATCAGCCCTTGACCTCGACCTGGGTCCAGGCCGGGTTGCCGAAGGAGTCGAACTTCACGTTCTGGACGTTCGCCGAGTAGCCCGAGTTGGTGCGGTAGTACCAGAGCGGGATGGCCGGCATGTCGTTCGCCAGCACCGTCTCCGCCTTCTGGTAGCCCGTCACGGTGTCCGCCACGCTGGCCGCCTGGTCCGCCTCGGTGGCCAGCTGGTCGAACTGCGGGCTGCTGTAGCCGAAGTCGTTGGACGCGGCGCCGGTGCGGTAGACGTCGGCCATGAAGTTGGCGTTCAGCGGGTAGTCCTGCACCCAGCCGGTGCGGAAGGCGCCGTTGATCTGGTGCCCGGTGATCGCCGCGCGGGCGGTCTTGAAGTCGGGCTTCGGGTCACCCACGCAGTCCACGCCGGTGCTCTGCCGGATCGAGTTGCAGACCGCGTCCACCCACTCCTTGTGGCCGCCGTCGGCGTTGTAGGTGATCGTCAGCTTGTTGCCGGGGACGCCGCCGCCCTCGGTGATCAGCTGCTTGGCCTTGGTGGCGTCGAAGGTGCAGTTGTCGCCGCACTGGCCGGCCTTGTAGCCCTCGACGCCCTCGGCGACCCACGCGGAGGCCGGCTTGCGCGAGCCCTGCAGCACGGTCTTCGTGATGGTGTCGCGGTCGATCGCCATCGACAGCCCCTGACGGACCTTCGCTTTGTCCGGGCCGGCCCAGTCCGGCTGGTAGAGCGTGAAGCCGATGTTCTGGATCGCACCCTGCGGCGAGTCGATCGCCCGGTCGCCCAGGTCGCTCTTGTACGTCGCCAGCGCGGACGGCGGCACCTGGTCCATCACGTCGAGGTTGTTGGACTGCAGGTCCGCGTAGGCGGCCTCGGACGTGTTGTACATCTTGAAGACGATGCCGCCGTTCTTCGGCTTGTCCACGCCCTGGTAGTTCGGGTACGCCTTGGTCACCACCTGCTGGTTGTGGCTCCAGCTGACGAACTGGTAGGCGCCGTTGCCCACCGGCTTCTGCCCGAACCCGGTCGGGTCGCTGAAGAAGGCGGTCGGCAGCGGGGAGAAGGCGATGTAGCCCAGCTTGTACTCGAAGTACGAGACCTTGGTGTGCAGCTTGATGGTGAAGTGCGTGTCGTCCACGACGGTCAGGCCGGACATCGCGGTGGCGGTCGGCTGGCCGCTGGCCGGGTGGACGTCCTGGTAGCCCTCGATGTCCGAGAACCAGGAGCTGTTGATCTGGTTGTTGCTGGTGGTCGCGCCCCAGTTCCAGGCGTCGACGAAGTTCTTCGAGGTGACCGGGGTGCCGTCGTGGAACGTCCAGCCGGTCTTCAGGGTGACGTTGAAGGTCTGCGAGTCGCTGGTCTCGATCGAGTCCGCGACCTGCATCCGGATCTTCGCGTTGCTGGGGTCGTAGTCCACCAGCCCCTTGAACAGGTTCTGCAGGATGCGGCCGCCGCCGGTCTCGTTCGCGTTCGCGGGCTGCAAGGGGTTCTGCGGCTCACTGCTCTGGTAGCTGAAGGTCTTGCCGCTGTCCGACGAACTACTGCCTCCGCCGCTACTGCTGCACCCACTGGCCACCAGGGCCACAGATGTCGCAGCGGCGAGGACCCATCGAGCGCGAGTGGCTGCGGGCATGGAGGTCCCTCCTCAAGGTGTGTGTCGCATCACACCCCATGAGAAGCGCGGTGGCCCGGCGGCGCGAGCCAGGTACCCCCGGACGGGTGCAGCGGACCCCGCCCGGGGTTGACGCCGCCACAGGACCGCGAAACGCCGGAAGGGCCCGCGGCTTCGACTTGGGTTCTAGGAGTCGTTGCAACACCCCAGCTCAAGGGGTGCGATGGACTTCGAGATCCGCAAGGACCGGACGGCCCAGGGGCCTGTGAAGCT
>NZ_JBEXYC010000099.1:0-14317 GCF_040630835.1 Kitasatospora sp. NPDC005751 | reverse complement strand
CGCAACACCTTGCGCGAAGCCAACTCACGCTCGAACTCCGACAACGCCTCCGGCTCACCCGACACCACCACCGCAGCCGGGCCATTCACCGCCGCGACCGACAGGCGCTCGCCCCAACCCTCGACGATCTCCCGCACCGCCTGCGACGGCATCACCACCGACACCATCGAACCCTGCACCGACAAACTCGTCAGCGCCCGAGCCCGCACCGCCACCACCCGCGCACCATCCTCCAGGGACAGCATCCCGGCCACCGTCGCCGCCGCGATCTCACCCTGCGAATGACCCACCACCGCGTCCGGCGTGACGCCCGCGGCCTCCCACACCGCCGCCAGCGACACCATCACCGCCCACAGCACCGGCTGCACCACATCAGCCGCGTCCAGACCCGGCGCACCCTCGGCACCCGCCAGAACCTCACTCAACGACCACGGCACATACGGCGCCAGCGCCGCCTCACACTCCGCCAGACGCGCCGCGAACACCGGACTGCACAAGACCAGTTCACGGCCCATGCCAACCCACTGCGCACCCTGACCCGCGAACACGAACGCCGTCCGACCACCCGAACGGGCAACCCCCGACACCACCCCGGCCGCACCCGACCCGGACACCAGGCCACCCAGCCCCGACACCAACTCCTCACGACCACCACCGACCACCACCGCCCGGTGCTCGAACACCGACCGCGTCGCCGCCAACGACCACGCCACACCCACCGGATCCAGCGACGGCCGCGCCGACACCCACTCCCGCAACCGGCCCGCCTGAGCCGTCAGCCCCTGCGCCGACCGACCCGACACCACCCACGCGGTGGACCCGTCGAGCTCCAGCAGGGCCGGAGCGACCGGAGCCGCCGCCACCTCCGCGGCCGGCTCGTCCAGGGCGTCCGCCTCGTCGGCGTCCCCGGCCGGCGTCTCCACCGTCTCGGCGTCCCCGGTCGGGGCCTCCTCCAGGATGATGTGGACGTTGGTGCCGCTCATCCCGAAGGCCGACACACCGGCCCGGCGCACCCGCTCCCCGGCCGGCCACGGGACCGGCTCGGCCAGCAGCTCCACCTCACCGGCCGACCAGTCGACCTCCGGGGTCGGCTCCGCCACGTGGAGCGTCGCCGGCAGCCGCTCGTGCTGGAGCGCCAGCACCATCTTGATGATCCCGGCCATACCGGCGG
This sequence comes from Kitasatospora sp. NPDC005751, assembly GCF_040630835.1. Lineage (NCBI taxonomy): Bacteria > Bacillati > Actinomycetota > Actinomycetes > Kitasatosporales > Streptomycetaceae > Kitasatospora > Kitasatospora sp. NPDC005751. The sequence goes on along the minus strand of NZ_JBEXYC010000099.1, from coordinate 13,146 downwards.
CCTGCTGGGTGTGCCCGATGTTGGACTTCACCGACCCCAGCCACAGCGGCCGCTCCTCCGGCCGGTTCTGGCCGTAGGTCGCCAGCAGCGCCTGGGCCTCGATCGGGTCGCCCAGCGGGGTACCCGTGCCGTGCGCCTCCACCACGTCGACGTCGGCCGTCGACAGCTTGGCGCTGGCCAGCGCCGCGCGGATCACCCGCTGCTGCGAAGGGCCGTTGGGAGCGGTCAGACCGTTGGACGCACCGTCCTGGTTGATCGCCGAACCGCGTACCACCGCGAGCACCCGGTGCCCGTTGCGGCGCGCGTCGGAGAGCTTCTCCACCACCACGACCCCGGCGCCCTCGGCGACGCCCATGCCGTCCGCCCCGGCCCCGAAGGTCTTGCAGCGCCCGTCGGGAGACAGTCCCAGCGAGCGGCTGAAGTCGGTGAACAGCACCGGGGTGGCCGCCACGAACGCGCCGCCGACCAGGGCCATCGAGCACTCGCCGGAGCGCAGCGCCTGCGCGGCCAGGTGCAGGGAGACCAGCGACGACGAGCACGCGGTGTCGATCGTCACCGCCGGGCCCTCCAGGCCCAGCGTGTAGGACACCCGGCCGGACAGGATGCTGGTGGCGTTGCCGGTCATCACGTGGCCGTCGAGCTCGCCCTGCTTGCCCGTGATCCAGCCGTAGCCGGAGGCGGAGGCGCCCGCGAACACGCCGGTCGCCGAACCGCGCAGCGACGCGGGATCGATCCCGGCCCGCTCCAGCGCCTCCCAGGCCACTTCGAGCAGCAGCCGCTGCTGCGGGTCCATCGACAGCGCCTCGCGCGGGCTGATCCCGAAGAACCCGGCGTCGAACTGGGTGGCGTCGTAGACGAAGTTGCCCGCCTGCACCTCCGCGGCGCCGGATCCGGGGTCGTCGGCGTCGCCGAAGGCCCACCCCCGGTCCTGGGGCAGTCCGGCCACCGATTCCCGCTGGGCGTCCAGCAGTTCCCACAGGGCTTCGGGGTCGCGTACCCCGCCGGGGAAGCGGCAGCTCATGCCGACGATGGCGATGGGCTCACCACCGGCCGTTTCCAGTTCCTGCAAACGTTGCCGGGTCTCGTGCAGATTAGCGGTCACCCGCTTGAGGAAGTAGCGGAGCTTCTCTTCGCTCACTTACGTCACCTCGTCGAAGAAGTCGCGGCGTTGGCCGAGTCAGTGGATTCCGAGTTCTTTGCCGATGAAATCGAAGACTTCGTCGTCGGTTGACGATTCGAGCTTCTCCGCAACTCCGGTCTCGGCGGTCTGTGCCCGAGCCTCCTTCCACTTGGAAAGGACGACTTCGAGGCGGTTCGTGATCAGCGTGGATTCGTCGTCGCCGGCGAAAGCGGCGAGCATGCCCTCCAGCTTGTCCAGTTCGGCCAGCACGGGCTGGGCCGGACTGGTCTCCTCGGTCAGACCGGCCCGCAGGTGGTCGGCGAGCGCGGCCGAGGTGGGGTAGTCGAACAGCAGGGTGCTGGGCAGGCGCAGGCCGGTGGCCGCGCCCAGCCGGTCGCGCAGTTCGACGGCGGTCAGCGAGTCGGCTCCGAGGTCGTTGAAGGCCCGGTCGGCCTCGACGGACTCGATGCTCGGGTGTCCCAGGACGGCGGCGGCCTCGGTCCGGACCAGGTCGGTCAGCAACCGGTCCTGTTCCACCCGGGGCAGTTCCGCCAGCTGCTGTGCCAGCGCGTTCCCGGCCGGCGACTCGGCCGGACCGGTGTCGCCGCCCTTCCCGGCCAGCACCTCGACGACCTCGGGCAGGCTCTCGATCAGCGGGCTGGGCCGGCGCAGCGTGAACGGCGGCGCGAAGCGCGCCCAGTCCACGTCCACGACGGTCATCATCGGGTCGCGGCCGTCGAGCACCTGGGCCAGCGCCCGGATCGCCTGGTCGGGGTCGATCAGGCGCAGACCGCGGCGGGTCATCTGGGCCGCGCCCTCCGCGTCGGTCATTCCGCCGCCGCCCCACGGGCCCCAGGCCACCGAGGTGGCGGCCAGGCCCCGGGCCAGCCGGTTCTCCGCCAGCGCGTCCAGGTAGGAGTTGGCGGCGGCGTAGCCGGCCTGGAGACCACTGCCCCAGGTGGCGGCGATGGAGGAGAACAGGACGAACGCGTCCAGCTCCAGACCGGCCGTCAGCCGGTCGAGGCTGGCGGCGCCCGCGGCCTTGGCGGCCAGGACCGTCGCCAGTTCCTCCACCGAGACGTCGTCCAGCGCGGTCGCCTGCGCCAGACCGGCGGCGTGCATGACCGCGGTCAGCGGCGGGCCGCCCGCACCGATCCTGGCGATCACCCCGGCCAGCGCGGCGTCCTCGGCCGCGTCGCAGGCGAAGACGTCGACCTGGGCACCGATCGTCGCCAACTCGGCGGCCAACGCGGCCGTCCCCGCCGCTCCGGCGCCGGACCGGCTGGTCAGGACGAGCCGCTTGGCGCCCCGGCCGGCCAGCCAGCGCCCGACGTGGCCGCCGATCGCGCCGGTCCCGCCGGTGATCAGGACGGTGCCGCGCGGCACGAACTGCGCCGCGCCGTCGCGGGGTCGCGGGGCCCGGGTGAGCCGGCGGCCGAAGATCCCGGCCGGCCGGATCGCGACCTGGTCCTCGCCGCACTCGGCGAGCACCGCGCAGAGCCGCGCCGCGGCCTGCTCGTCGAACTCGGCCGGGAGGTCGATCAACCCGCCGCCGTGGTCAGGGTGTTCCAGGGTGGCGACCCGGCCGAGGCCCCAGCTCTGGGCCTGCACCGGGCTGGTCGGCGCCTCGTCCGGCGTGGCACCGACCGCACCGCGGGTGAGCGCCCACATCGGGGCGTGGACGCCCTGGAGGATGAGGGCCTGGATCAGGGTCTGGGTCCCGGCGAGGCCGTTCGCCAGCACCGGGTGACCGGGCAGCGGCGTCTCGTCCAGGGCCAGCAGCGACACGACGCCGGCGACTCCGGCCTCGGGCAGGGTCGCGGCGATCCGCTCGGCCATCCGCTGCTGGTCGGTGGTCTCCGTGGTCACCATGGTGACCACCTCCGCGCCCCGGGCGGCGAGCGCCCGCGCACAGTCCCGCGTCAGCTCCTCCTCGGCCTGGTCGGGCGTGACCACCAGCAGCCAGTGCCCGGCCAGCTCCGCCGGGTCGGGGTCGGCCACCGGCGCCCAGCCGACCCGGTACCGCCAGTTCGCGGTCACCGAGCGGTCCTGCGCCCGGCGGCGCCAGGACGCCAGGGCGGGCAGTACCTCGGCGAGCTGCCGCTGGTCCTCGATCGCCAGGGTGTCCGCGAGCTGCTCCAGGTCCCCGCCGTCGACGGCGGACCAGAACTGCGCCTCGGCGGCCGTGCCGGTACCGTCCCCGCCGGCGTTCGGCGGGGTCTGCACGCCCTTGGGCCAGTACCGCTGGTGGCGGAACGCGTAGGTGGGCAGTTCGACCGGCGTACCGGTCGGCAGCACCGAACTCCACTCCACCGTCGCACCGTTGACGTACGCGCGGGCGAGCCCCGCCAGCAGGCTCGTGACGCTCTCGTCGGTCCGCCGCTGGAGCGGGACGAAGACCGCCCCCTCGCTCCCGCTACCGGCCACGATGTCCGGGCCCAGCGAGGAGAGCGATCCGTCGGGGCCGACCTCGACGAACACCGAGACACCCTGGCGGGCCAGTGTCGCCACCGCGTCGGCGAAGCGCACCGCCTGGCGGGTCTGCGCTGGCCAGTAGCCCGCCCCGGGCTCGGTGACCAGCTCGCCCGAAAGCGCGCCCGCCCACGTCAGGTTCGGCCGGTGGTACTCCAACCCGGCCGCGACGGCGGTGAGTTCGTCGATCACCGGGTCCATTGCCGGGGAGTGGAAGGCGTGCGAGACCCGCAGCCGCCGCACCCGGCGACCCCGCTCACGCCACAGCTCCACCACCTGATCGACGGCCTCGACCTCACCCGAAACCACCACGGACTCCGGGCCGTTGACCGCCGCGATCACCACCCCGGGCACCAGCTCCGCCAGCACCTCGGCCTCCGGGACGTTGACCGCAGCCATCGCCCCGCCCGCCGGCAGCGCCTGCATCAACCGAGCCCGCGCCGCCACCAGCCGCACCGCGTCCGGCAGCGCCAGCACCCCGGCCACATAAGCGGCCGCGACCTCGCCCACCGAGTGACCGACCACCGCGTCCGGCGTCAGACCGGCGGCCTCCAGGACCGCCGCGACAGCGACCTCGAAGGCGAACAGACCGGCCTGCGCATACAGCGTCTGGTTCGCCAGCGCCTCGTCCACACCCTCGGCGCCCAGGACCACGTCCCGGACCGAGACGCCCAACTCCAGCTCCAGCAGCCCGCACACCCGGTCGAAGACCTCGGCGAAGACCGCACTGCCCTCGTACAGCCCCCGGCCCATGCCGACCCACTGCGAACCCTGACCGGCGAAGACCAGACCCACCCGAGCACCCGGCCGCGCCACACCCGACACCACCGCGGCCGAAGACGCCCCGGCGGCCAGGCTCCGCAGGCCACCCAGCAGTTCGGCCGGCCCGGTACCCAGCACGACCGCCCGGTGCTCGAACGCCGACCGCGTCGCCGCCAGCGACCACGCGACATCCGCCAGGTCCACCGACGGCCGCGCCGCCACCCAGTCGTGCAGCCGCTCCGCCTGGGCCGTCAGCCCCTCGGCCGTCCGGCCGGAGACGAGCCACGCACCGGCGCCCGACACCACCGGCGCCGCGTCGAGGTCCTCGGGTGCCTCCTCCGCCTCGACGGCCGGCGGCGCCTCCTCGACGATGACGTGCGCGTTGGTCCCGCTGATCCCGAAGGCCGACACACCGGCCCGGCGCGGGCGGTCCCCGGCGGGCCACGGCACCGGCTCGGCCAGCAGCCGCACCTCGCCCGCCGACCAGTCCACGTGCGGCGAGGGCTCGTCCACGTGCAGGGTCCTCGGCAGCTCCTCGTGCTGGAGCGCCAGCACCATCTTGATCACCCCGGCCATACCGGCGGCGGCCTGGGTGTGCCCGATGTTGGACTTCACCGACCCCAGCCACAGCGGCTGCTCCCCGGCGCGTTCCTGGCCGTAGGTGGCCAGCAGGGCCTGCGCCTCGATCGGGTCCCCGAGCGGGGTGCCCGTGCCGTGCGCCTCCACCGCGTCCACGTCGGCGGCGGTCAGCCCGCCACTGGCCAGCGCCGCCCGGATCACCCGCTGCTGCGAGGGACCGTTCGGTGCCGTCAGACCGTTGGAGGCGCCGTCCTGGTTGATCGCCGAACCACGCACCACCGCGAGCACCCGGTGCCCGTTGCGGCGGGCGTCGGAGAGCCGCTCCAGCACCACCATGCCGGCGCCCTCGCCCATGCCCATGCCGTCGGCCGCGGCCGAGAACGCCTTGGAGCGGCCGTCCGCCGCCAGTCCGCGCTGCCGGGCGAAGCCCACCATCTCCCACGGCGTCGCCATCACGGCGACCCCGCCGACCAGCGCCAGCGAGCACTCGCCCGACCGCACCGACCGGGCGGCCGTGTGCAGCGCCACCAGCGAGGACGAGCAGGCCGTGTCCACCGTGAGCGCCGGGCCCTCCAGGCCCAGGACGTAGGAGACCCGGCCGGAGATGATGCTGGTCGCGTTGCCGGTCACCAGGTGGCCCTCGACCTGCGCGGCGCCGTCCTGGCCGCCGAGCTGCATGCTGGCCAGCGCGTAGTTCGACGAGTAGCCGCCGATGAACACACCGGTGCGCGAGCCGCTCAGCGAGGCCGGGTCGAGTCCGGCGGACTCCAGGGCCTCCCAGGACAGTTCGAGCATCAGCCGCTGCTGCGGGTCCATCGCCAGCGCCTCGCGCGGGCTGATCCCGAAGAAGCCCGCGTCGAACCGGCTCGCCTGGTGCAGGAAGCCGCCCTCCCGCGCGTAGCTGGTCCCGGCGTGCGACGGATCGGGGTCGAAGAGGGCCTCCGCGTCCCAGCCGCGGTCCTGCGGGAGGCCGGAGATGCCCTCGCCGCCGACCGCCAGCAGGTCCCAGAGCTGCTCCGGGGTGTCGAGCCCGCCGGGGAACCGGCAGCTCATCGCCACGATGGCGACCGGCTCGTCGTCGGAGACGGCGGCCGTCGGCAGGGCCCGCGCCGACGCGTGCCCGGCCAGGGCGCCGAGCAGCTCCGTCCGCAGGTGCTCGGCGAGCACCGTCGGGGTGGGGTAGTCGAACATCAGCGTCGTCGGCAGCCGCAGCCCGGTCGCGGTGGCGATCCGGTTGCGCAGCTCGACCGAGGTCAGCGAGTCGAAGCCCAGCTCGCTGAAGGCGCGCCCGGCCTCGACGTCGTCGGAGCTCGCGTGCCCGAGCACGGCGGCCGCCTCGTCGCGGATCGTGTCCACCAGGATCCGGTCCTGCTCGGCCCGCGACAGGCCGCTCAGGCTCCGGGCCAGCTCGCCCTCGGCCTGCGGTCCGCCGGCGCTCTCGGTGCGCTGCGCCGCCTTCAGCCGCTGGGCGTCCGGCAGGGCGCGCAGGAACGGCACGTCCAGGATCTGGGCCTGGCCGGGCGCGGCCGCGAAGGCGGGCCAGTCCAGGTCCATGACGGTCAGCACGGTGTCCGGGCCGGCCAGCACGCCGCCCAGGGCCTTGACCGCGAGCTCGGGGTCCATCAGGACCTCCCAGCGGTTGCGGCGCAGCCGCTGCCGGGCCGCCTCGCTGCCGCCGGACACGCCCTCGCCGGCCCAGGGGCCCCAGGCCACCGAGCGGGCCGGCAGGCCGCGGGAGCGCCGGTGCTCCGCCAGCGCGTCCAGGAAGGCGTTGGCGGCCGAGTAGTTGGCCTGGCCCGCGCCGCCGAAGGTGGCGGCGGCCGAGGAGAACAGCACGAACGCGTCGAGGTCGAGGTCCGCGGTGAGCTCGTCGAGATGGACGGCGCCGGCGGCCTTGGGCGCGAGGGCACTGGCCAGCCGGTCGTTGTCGAGGCCGTCGAGGACGCCGTCGTCGAGCACACCGGCGGTGTGCAGGACGGCGGTCAGCGGCGGGCCGCCCGCGGCGATCCGGTCGATCACCCCGGCGAGGTCGGCGCGCTCCGCGCTGTCGCAGCAGCTGATCTCGACGTCCGTCCCGGCGGCCGCCAGACCCGCGGCCAGGGCCACGGCGCCCCGGGCGGCGGCTCCGGAGCGGCTGGCCAGCACGATCCGCTCGGCGCGGCCGGCCAGCCAGCGGGCCACGTGCCCGCCGACCGCTCCGGTCCCGCCGGTGATCAGCACGGTGCCGCGCGGCGTCCAGTCCGGGCCGGGCGCGGGCTGCGGGGCCCGGGTCAGGCGGCGGCCGAGGATCCCGGCGGGGCGGATCGCCACCTCGTCCTCACCGCAGCCGGCGAGGACGGTGCACAGGCGGCTCGCCGCCCGGTCGTCGAGCACGGCGGGCAGGTCGATCAGACCGCCCCAGCGGTCCGGCTGTTCCAGGAAGACGACCCGGCCGAGGCCCCAGACCTGCGCCTGCACGGGGTTGGTCAGCGGGTCGCCCGGGCCGGTGGCGACCGCCCCGGAGGTGAGCGTCCACAGCGGGGCGGTGATCGCGGCGTCGGCCAGTGCCTGCAGCAGGGCCAGGCCGGCTGCCAGGCCGGCCGGCACCACGGGCCGCTCCGCGAGCGGTGTCTCGTCCAGGCCGAGCAGCGACACCACGCCGGTCACGCGCGGCGCGGCCTCGTCGGTGGCGTCGCGCAGTGCCCGGGCGAGGTCGGCGGCCAGCGGCTCGCGCCGTGCCGTCCCGGTCTCGACCTCGACGACCTCGACCCGGGCACCCCGCGCGGCCAGCGCGCGGACGCACGCCTCGACGAGGTCCGCGGTGCGGCCGCTGCGGTGCGCCGGGACGGCCACCAGCCAGGTGCCGGCCGGCTTGGCCGGGGCCGGGTCGGTGACGGGGGCCCAGGCGACCCGGTAGCGCCAGGCGCCGGTGACGTCCCGGTCCCGTTCGCGGCGCCGCCAGGACGCCAGCGACGGGAGCACCTCGCCGAAGGAGCGCTGTCCGTCCACGGCGAGCGTGTCGGCGAGCTGCTGGAGGTCGCCGCCCTCGACGGCGGCCCAGAACCGGGCCTCGGCCTCCGACGACGTGCCGTCCCCGCCGGCCGCGACCGGCGCGGCCGCGCGGGAGCCGGTGAGCCAGTAGCGCTGGTGCTGGAAGGCGTAGGTGGGCAGGTCGGTGCGCCGCCCGGCGGGCAGGACCCTGCGCCAGTCGACGGGCGTGCCGCCGACGTGCACCTGGGCGAACGCCGCGAGCAGTCGGCGCGGGCCGCTGTTCTCGCGGTCCAGCGTCCCGGTGATCACCGGGACGCCGGCCGTGCCCAGGTCCTCGATCGTGTCGGCGATCCCGGTGGTCAGCACCGGCTGCGGGGAGACCTCGACGAAGGTCCGGTTCCCGGCCGCGGCCAGCTCCCGGACCGCCTCGTCGAAGCGGACCGTGCGGCGGACGTTGGCGAACCAGTAACCGGCGTCCAGCTCCGGGCCGTTCATCCAGCGGCACTCGACCGTGGAGAACAGCGGGACCCGCCCGGCTCCCGGCCGGATCCCCGCCAGCCGCTCGGTCAGCACGCCTTCCAGTTCCTCGACCCCGGCCGAGTGCGCCACGAAGTCGGTCACCGGGATCGGCCAGCGCATCACCCGCCGGGCCGCCAGCTCGGCGCCGAACTCCGCCAGCGCCTCGGTCTCGCCGGAGACCACGGTGGCGGCGGGCCCGTTCACCGCGGCGACCGCCAGCCGGTCGCCCCACGGGGCCAGTACCTCGCGCACCGCCGCGACGGGCATGACGACCGACAGCATCCCGCCGCCGGTGCCGAGCCCGGACAGCGCCCGGCTGCGGACCGTCACCACCTCGGCCGCGTCCTCGAGCGTCAGGATCCCGGCCACCGTCGCGGCCGCGATCTCGCCCTGCGAGTGGCCGACCACCGCACCCGGGGTGACGCCGGCGGCCTCCCAGACGGCGGCCAGCGACACCATCACCGCCCACAGCGCCGGCTGGACGACATCGGCGCGGTCCAGCGCGGGCGCGCCGTCCGCACCGGCCAGCACCTCGGTCAACGACCAGTCGACGTGCGGGGCCAGGGCCCGCTCGCACTCGGCGAGCCGGGCCGCGAACACCGGCGAGACCGCCAGCAGCTCCCGGCCCATGCCCTCCCACTGGGCGCCCTGCCCGGGGAAGACGAAGACCGCCTCGCTCGCCTCGGTGGCCGCGGTCGTGCCGGCGACCACCCCGGGGGCGTGCTCCCCGGCGGCCACCGCGGCCAGGCCCTCGGCCAGCTCGGCGCGGTCGGTGCCGGTCACCACGGCCCGGTACTCGTACACCGAGCGGGTCGCCGCCAGCGACCAGGCCACGTCCGCCGGGTCGAGCCCGGGCCGGGCCGCCAGGTACTCGCCCAGCCGGGCCGCCTGCCTGCGCAGACCGTCCGCCGTCCGCCCGGACACCACCCAGGCGCCGGCGCCGGGGGCGTCGAAGAGGGCCGGGGCCGGGTCATCCCCGGCGGGCGCCTCGACGGCCGCCGGCTCGGGGGCCTCCTCCAGGATCAGGTGGGCGTTGGTGCCGCTGACCCCGAAGGAGGACACCCCGGCCCGGCGCGGCCGTCCGTCCGTCTCCCACGGCCGCGACTCCGTGAGCAGCCGGACGTCCCCGGCCGACCAGTCCACGTACGGCGAGGGCTCGTCCGCGTGCAGCGTGGCCGGCAGGTTCCTGTGCTGCAGCGCCAGCACCATCTTGATCAGACCGCTGACACCGGCCGCGCCCTGGGTGTGACCGATGTTGGACTTCACCGACCCCAGCCACATCGGCCGGCCCTCCGGCCGGTCCTGGCCGTAGGTGGCGATCACCGCCTGGGCCTCGATCGGGTCGCCGAGCACCGTGCCGGACCCGTGCGCCTCGACCACGTCCACGTCGGCGGTGGTCAGCCCGGCGTCGGCCAGGGCCGCGCGGATCACCCGCTGCTGCGAGGGGCCGTTCGGCGCGGTCAGACCGTTCGACGCGCCGTCCTGGTTCACCGCGGAGCCGCGCACCACGGCCAGTACCGGATGCCCGTTGCGGCGGGCGTCGGAGAGGCGCTCCAGCACCACCATGCCCGCGCCCTCGGCGATGCCCATGCCGTCCGCCCCGGCCGAGAACGACTTCGACCGGCCGTCGGGGGACAGCCCCCGCTGCTTGCTCACCCAGACGAAGAGGTCCGGCGTGGAGGCGATGAACGCACCACCGGCGAGCGCCAGCGAGCACTCGCCCGAACGCAGCGCCTGACTGGCCAGGTTGACCGCGACCAGGGCCGACGAGCAGGCCGTGTCGACGGTGACCGCGGGGCCCTCCAGGCCGAAGGTGTAGGCCACCCGGCCGGAGAGCACGCTGGTCGTGGTGCCCGTCAGCAGGTGCGCCTCCAGGCCCTCCGAGGCGTCCGGCCCGACCAGGCCGTACCCCGCGTAGCTCGCACCCGCGAACACGCCGGTGCGGCTGCCGCGCAGCGCCGCCTGGGAGATGCCGGCCCGCTCCAGGGCCTCCCAGGAAGTCTCCAGCAGGAGCCGCTGCTGCGGGTCCATGGCCAGCGCCTCGCGGGGGCTGATGCCGAAGAAGCCGGCGTCGAACTCGGCCGCGTTGTAGACGAATCCGCCCTGACGCACGTACGCCGTGCCGGGGTTCTCCGGGTCCGGGTCGTAGAGGCCGTCCAGGTCCCAGCCGCGGTCCTGCGGGAAGGCACCGATCGCGTCCGTGCCCGAGTCGAGGATCTCCCAGAGCTCCTCCGGGCTCCGCACCCCGCCGGGGAAGCGGCAGCCCATGCCGACGATGACCACCGGGTCGTCGTCCGCCGCCGCCCGGCCGGTGACGGCGACCGCACCGGCGTTCGCGGTCCGGTCGCCCAGCAGCTCGGTCCGCAGGTAGCCGGCCAGCACCACCGGGCTCGGGTAGTCGAAGAGCAGCGTGGCGGGCAGCTTGAGGCCGGTGGCGGCGCCCAGCCGGTTGCGGAGCTCGACGGCGGTCAGCGAGTCGAAGCCCAGCTCGCTGAAGGCCCGGCCGCTGCCGATGGCCTCCGGCGAGGAGTACTCCAGCACCGCGGCGGCCTCGGCCCGGACCAGGGTGACCAGCGTGCGGTCCTGCTCGGCGGCCGGCAGGTCGGCCAGCTGCCGGCGCAGGGGCGTGCCGGCCTCCCGGTCGACGGCCGGGTCGGGCCCGTCGCCGGCCAGCGCCCCGGCGACCTCGGGCAGGTGCTCGATCAGCGGGCTGCGCCGGCGCAGCGTGAACGGCGGGGCGAACCGCGCCCAGTCCACGTCGACGACCGTCGTCAGTGCCTCGCCGCCGTCCAGGATCCGGGACAGCGCGCGGGTGGCCGGGTCGGGGCCCAGCAGCCGCAGCCCGCGCCGCTCCAGCTGGGCCGCGTCGTCCCCGGAGCCCATCGCGCCGACGCTCCACGGGCCCCAGGCCACCGAGGTGGCGGCCAGGCCCCGGGCCAGCCGGCGCTCCGCCAGGGCGTCCAGGGAGGCGTTGGCGGCGGAGAATCCGGGCTGCTGGCCACCGCCCCAGACGGCGGCGACCGAGGAGAACAGGACGAAGGCGTCGAGGTCCAGGTCGGCGGTCAGCTCGTCCAGCCACCGCGCGGCCTCCGCCTTGACCGCGAGCACGGCGGCGAGGTCCGCGAGGCCGAGGTTCTCGACCGGCTGGTTGTCGATGGCCTCCGCGAGGTGCAGGACGGAGGACAGCGCGGGGCCGGTCGTGGCGATCCGGTCGAGCAGGCCGGCCAGCTCGGACCGGTCGGCCGCGTCGCAGGCCAGCACGTCCACCCGGGAGCCCCGGGCGGCCAGTTCGGCCGCCAGCGTGGCGACACCGGGAGCGGCGGGACCCGCGGCGCTGCTCAGCACCAGCCGGGACGCACCGCGGTCGGCCAGCCAGCGGGCGACGTGCCCACCGATGGCGTCGGTGCCGCCGGTGACCAGGGCGGTGCCACCCGGCGTCCAGTCCCGGCCCGCCTTGGGCTGCGGCGCGCGGGTCAGGCGACGGCCCAGCACACCGGTCTGCCGGATGGCGACCTGGTCCTCGCCGCAGCCGGCCAGCACGGCGGCCAGCTGGGTGCCCGCCCGGTCGTCCAGCACCTCGGGCAGGTCGATCAGACCGCCCCAGCGGTCGGGGTGTTCAAGTGCGACGACCCGGCCGAGGCCCCAGACCTGGGCCTGCGCCGGACCGGCCGGCACCTCGCCCGGCGTGGCCGCGACGGCGCCACGGGTGGCGACCCAGAGCGGCGCGGCCACCCCGGCGTCGCCGAGGGCCTGGACGAGCGCGAGCGTCGTGCCGAGGCCGGTGGACACCGCCGGGTGGGCCGGCAGGGGGGTCTCGTCGGTCGCCAGCAGCGACAGCACGCCGGACAGCTCCCCGCCGTCCGGCAGCGCCTCGGCGAGCAGTGCGGCGAGGTCCGCCCGGTCGACCGTCCCGGCCGGGACGTCGAGGGACACCGCCTCGGCGCCGCGGGCGGTCAGGGCCGCCGTGCACTGCCGGGCCAAGGCCTCGTCGGCGGTACCGCTCGGGGTGACGACCAGCCAGCGACCGGCGGGCGCGGCGGCGGACTGCTCCGTCACCGGGGCCCAGGTCACCCGGTAGCGCCAGGCCTCCGTGACCGAGCGGTCCTGCTCCCGGCGGCGCCAGGACGCCAGTGCGGGCAGCACCTCGGCGAGGCGCTGCTGGTCCTCGATCGCCAGGGTGTCCGCCAGCCGGGCCAGGTCGCCGCCCTCGACGGCGGCCCAGAACTGCGCTTCCGCCGCCGTGCCGGAGCCGTCCCCGCCGACGGTGACGGTCCGGGCCGGGGCCTGGAGCCAGTACCGCTGGCGCTGGAAGGCGTAGGTCGGCAGCTCCACCGTCTCGGCGGCGGGCAGCACCGTCTTCCAGTCGACCGACAGGCCGCCGACGTAGGCCTGCGCGAACGCCGTGAGGAGGCGGGTGGCGCCCGCGTTGTCGCGCTCCAGCGTGCCCACCGTCAGGACATCGGCGACACCGGCGTCCTCGGCCGTCTCCGCCACCGCCGCGGTGAGGACCGGGTGCGTCGAGACCTCCACGAACGAGCCGTAACCGCCACCCAGCAGGGTGCGGACCGCCTCCTCGAAACGAACCATCCGCCGCAGATTCGCGAACCAGTAGCCCGCATCCACCTCCGAACCGGACAACCACTCGCCCGTCACCGTCGAGATCATCGGAACACGACCCGCCCGCGGCACGATCCCGGCCAACTCCGCCGCCAGCACCGCCTCCA
>NZ_JBEXYC010000098.1:0-14475 GCF_040630835.1 Kitasatospora sp. NPDC005751 | reverse complement strand
GCCTACTGGGTGGACCACGTGTCCCGCACGGTCCGCTTCGCGGACGCGGTCGAGGCGGCGGGTGTGGGCGCCTGGGTCGAACTCGGCCCGGACGGGGTGCTCTCCGCGCTCGTCGAGGCTGCCGCGCCCGCGCTGCGCGGGGACCGGCCGGAGGCCCGCCAGGCGGTGACGGCCCTCGCGCACGCCTTCGTCCACGGTACGGACGTCGACTGGCCGGCGCTGTTCGCGGGGCATGCCCCGCGTCTGGTCGAGCTGCCGACGTACGCCTTCCAGCGCGACCGCTACTGGCTGAAGCCGGCGACACGCACCGGGGCGGGCAACCCGGTCTCCCGCGATTCCCTGCTCTACCAGGTGGGTTGGCAACCACTCGACCTGCCGCTGCGGGATGCCGTGCCCGGCACCTGGCTGGCCGTCACATCGCCCGGACCGGACCGGGACGAGTTCCTGGCGGAGGCCGCCCGGCGCCTGGGGACCCTGGTCGAGAACGTCGTCCGGGTCGAGCTCGACCCCGCCGTCGAGCTCGACGAGCAGGCGGTCGCCGGGCTGCTGCGCCGGATCGCGGGCGAGGCGCCCCTCGCGGGCGCGGTGTCGCTGCTCGGTCCGCGTGCGGGGGCGCTGGTGGCGGTCGCCCGTGCGCTGGACACGATCCCGCTGTGGTGCCTCACGCGCAACGCCGTGGCGGCCACCGCCGAGGATCCGGCGGTGGATCCGGACGGCGCCGGCCCGTGGGCGGTCGCGCGTGTGCTCGGCTGGGAGCTGGCCGAGAGCTGGGGCGGAGTCGTCGACCTGCCCGCCGCGCCGACCGAGGAGGACTGGAGCCGGCTGCGCGACGTGCTGGCCGCCGGCCAGGACGCGGACGACCAGCTTGCCGTGCGGGCCGGGCGGGTCCTCACCCGGCGGCTGCGGCCCGCGCGCGCCGGGGGCAGCGCGGTCGGCCTGAGCGGAACGGTCGCGGTCGTCGGTGACCTCGGGCCCCGGGCCGGTGTGCTCGCGGACTGGCTGCTGGGCGTCGGCGCCGACCGGGTCGTCCTGGTCGGCGCACCGGGCGGCACGGGCCGGGCGGACGAGGGAGTCGGCGAGCCCGGACTCCCGGACCGGGTCGAGCGCGCGGAGTGGAACGCCGCCACCCGGGCGGCGCTCGCCGGGAGCGCCGTCGTCCTGCTCGAAGAAGCACACGGCGACACCACGACCCTGACGGCCGAGCAGTGGCACCGGCTGGTCACCGCCCGGACGGAACAGCTGAAGGACCTGCACGAGTGGGCCGGGGCCGGGATGCTGCTGGTGCTCTGCTCCGCCGTCGGCGTCATCGGCGGCGCCGCGTCGCCCACAGTGACCCAGACTGCGGCGGAGGCCGTGGTCCGGCACCGCCGGTCCCTGGGTCTTCCCGGGCTGTCGGTGGCCGTCGGCCCGGACGAGGACGGGCCGGGCGCCCTCGGGTTCCGCCCGGTCGGTCTGCGCGAGGCGCTGGGGCTGGTGAGCACCGGCCGGGAGAACACCGTCGTCGCCGACGTCGACTGGGAGCAGGTGGTCGCGGCGCCGACCGTGGCGCGCGCCCACCGCTTCGTCGCCGAGCTGCCCGAGGTCAGGGCCCTGCTCGGGGCGGACGCCCGGGCACTGCGCGACCGGCTCGCCGGTCTGGCGGACGCGGACCGCCGCCAGGCGCTCGTCGCCCTGGTCCGGACCGAGGTCGCCGAGGTGCTCGGCTACGCGGAGTCCGGGCCCCTGGAGACCGCCCGCGCCTTCACCGAGCTCGGGCTGACCTCGCTGACCGCCGTCGACCTGCGCAATCGCCTGAACGCGCGGACCGGCCTCCGCCTGGCTGTCTCGCTCGCCTTCGACCGCCCCACGGTCGAGGCGGTCGCGGACCACCTGGCGGCGGAACTGCTCGGTGCGGACGACGACCAACTGCCCGTCGCACCGGCCGCGGTCACCGACGAACCGATGGCGATCGTCGGCATGGCGTGCCGCTTCCCCGGCGGGATCTGCTCGCCGGAGGACCTGTGGCGGGTCGTCGCCGACGGCGCCGACATGATCGAGCCGTTCCCCACCGACCGCGGCTGGAACATCGAGGACCTCTACGACCCGGACGCCGGCGCCCCGGGGAAGACCTACACCGCCGAGGGCGGCTTCCTCCGGGGGGCGACCGAGTTCGATGCCGGGTTCTTCGGGATCTCGCCGCGGGAGGCGCTGGGCATGGACCCGCAGCAGCGCCAACTGCTGGAGACTGCGTGGGAGGCGTTCGAGCAGGCCGGCATCGACCCCGCGGCGCTGCGCAACAGCCCGACCGGCGTGTTCGTCGGCGGCAACGGTCAGGACTACGCGACGTCCATGACCCGCGTCCCGGCCGGCGTCGACGGGTACCTGATGACCGGCAACGCGGCCAGTGTGCTGGCCGGCCGGATCGCGTACGCCTTCGGCTTCACCGGTCCGGCGCTGACGGTGGACACCGCCTGTTCCTCGTCGCTGGTGGCGCTGCACCTGGCGGCGCAGGCGTTGCGCGGTGGTGAGTGTGCGTTGGGTGTGGTGGGCGGGGTGACGGTGATGTCGTCGCCGGGGACGTTCGTGGAGTTCTCGCGGCAGCGGGGGTTGGCGGCGGACGGTCGGTGCAAGTCGTTCTCGGCGGACGCGGACGGGACGGGTTGGTCGGAGGGTGTGGGGGTGCTGCTCGTGGAGCGGCTCTCGGATGCCCGTCGGTTGGGTCACCGGGTGTTGGCGGTGGTGCGGGGCAGTGCGGTGAACCAGGACGGTGCGTCGAACGGTCTGACGGCGCCGAACGGTCCCTCGCAGGAGCGGGTGATCCGGCAGGCGTTGGCGAGTGCGGGGCTGTCGGCGGCGGATGTGGACGCGGTGGAGGCGCACGGGACGGGCACCCGGCTGGGTGACCCGATCGAGGCGGAGGCGTTGCTGGCGACGTACGGGCGCGGGCGGGACGCGGACCGGCCGCTGTATCTGGGGTCGGTGAAGTCGAACATCGGGCATACGCAGGCGGCCGCGGGTGTGGCCGGCGTGATCAAGATGGTGATGGCGCTGCGCAGCGGTCTGCTGCCGCGTTCCCTGCACCTGGACACCCCGACACCCCACGTCGACTGGTCCAAGGGCGCCGTCGAGCTGTTGAGCGAAGCCCGGGAGTGGGCTGCTGGCGAGCGTCCGCGTCGCGCCGGCATCTCCTCCTTCGGTGCGAGCGGTACGAACGCGCATGTGATCGTGGAGGAGGGGGATCCGGCGGCGGTCGCCGTGGACGGTGACCGGGCGGCGAGGCCGGCGATGCCGGTGGTGCCGTGGGTGGTGTCGGCGCACTCGCCGGAGGCACTGGGCGGCCAGCTGGCCCGGGTGGCGGAGCTGGCGTCCTCGGGTGATGTCGACCCGGTGGACGTCGGGTGGTCGTTGGCGAGGTCGCGGGCGGTGTTCGAGTACCGGGCGGTGCTGCTGGGCGCCGACGGCTCCGAACTCGTCGCGGCCGAGCCGGTGTTGTCCTCGCCGGGTGCGGTTCGGGCGGGTGTGGGGTTCCTGTTCGCGGGCCAGGGCGGTCAGCGGGCGGGGATGGGGCGGGAGTTGTACGAGGCGTTCCCGGTGTTCCGGGCGGCCTTCGACGAGGTCTGTGCGGTGCTCGACGCGTCGGTGGCGGAGGTCGTCGCCTCGGGTGAGGGGCTGAGCCGCACGGGGTTGGCGCAGCCGGCGCTGTTCGCGCTGGAGGTGGCGCTGTTCCGGCTGCTGGCCTCCTGGGGTGTGGCTCCGCGTGTGCTGGTGGGGCATTCGGTGGGTGAGATCGCGGCGGCGCATGTGGCCGGGGTTCTGGATCTGGTGGACGCGGGTGCGTTGGTGTCGGCGCGGGCGAGGTTGATGGATGCGTTGCCCGCCGGTGGGGCGATGGTCGCGGTGGAGGCGGCCGAGGAGGAGGTCCTCGCGCTGCTCGCCGGGCTCGCGGAGGTGGGTGTCGCGGCGGTCAACTCTCCGATGTCGGTGGTGGTTTCGGGTGCGGAGGGCGCGGTTCGTGCGGTTGTCGAGGCGCTGCCGGGCCGCCGTACCAAGCGGCTCGATGTCAGCCACGCGTTCCACTCCCCGCTGATGGCCCCGATGCTGGAGGACTTCCGTGCGGTCGTGTCGGGTCTGGCCTTCCACCCGCCGCGCGTTGCGGCGGTCTCGACCGTCACCGGCCTGCCCGTCGACGGTGAGTGGTGCGACCCGGCCTACTGGGTGGACCATGTGTCCCGCACGGTCCGCTTCGCGGACGCGGTCGAAGCGGCGGGTGTGGACGCCTGGGTCGAACTCGGCCCGGACGGTGTGCTCTCCGCCCTCGTCGACGCCGGCGCGCCCGCGCTGCGCGGGGACCGGCCGGAGGCCCGCCAGGCGGTGACGGCCCTCGCGCACGCCTTCGTCCACGGTACGGACGTCGACTGGCCCACCCTGTTCGCGGGCCATGACCCGCGTCTGGTCGAGCTGCCGACCTACGCCTTCCAGCGCGAGCGCTACTGGCTGGAGCCCGTCACGGGTGACGTCGCCTCCGCCGGACTCACCGACGCCGCCCACCCGCTGCTCGCCGCCGTCGTCGAACTCCCGGACGGCGGGACGGTGCTGACCGGGCGGATCTCCCTCGCCACGCACCCTTGGCTGGCCGGCCACGCGGTCCTGGGTTCGGTCCTGCTGCCGGGCTCGGCCTTCGTCGAGCTGGTGCTGACGGCCGGGCGGCGCGTCGGGTGCCCGAGGCTGGAGGAGCTGGTGCTGTCCGCTCCGCTGGTGCTGCCGCGCTCGGGGGCCGTCCAGCTCCAGGTCGTGGTGGAGGCTCCGGACGGTTCGGGCAGCCGGGCCGTGGCGGTGTACTCGCGGCCGGCCGCCGACGATGCCGATCCCGAGTGGACCCAGCACGTGACGGGTTCGGTGGGTGCGGCCGAGGCGGAGCCCGGCGCGGGGGCCGACCAGCCGGCCGGCGATGCCGTCGAGCGCGATCTGACCGGCCTGTACGAGGGGTTGACCGATCGGGGCTACGCCTACGGCCCGGTGTTCCAGGGCCTGCGACGGCTCTGGAAGGCGGGTGACGAGGTCGTCGCGGAGATCGAGCTGCCCTCGGGCGCGCCTGGCGCGACCGGCGACTACGTCCTCCACCCGGCCCTGCTGGACGCGGTGGTGCACCCGTTGCTGCCGGGCGTGGTGGACGACGAGCGGGCGGCCGGGCTGCCGTTCGCCTGGAGCGGGGTGAGCGTGTTCGCGCCGGGGACGTCGCGGCTGCGGGTGCGGATCGTGCCGGTCGGTCCGGACACGGTGTCGCTGCACATGGCGGACGACGGCGGTCGGACGGTCGCCAGGATCGACTCCCTGGCGTGGCGGGAGGTGACCGCGGATGCCGTTCGGTCCGCCGGTCACGACGCGCTGTTCGAGGTGGTGTGGCAGCCGGTCGAGCCGGTGTCGGCGGCAGGCCCGGCGGAGTCCACCGCGACGTGGGCGGTGCTCGGCGCGCCGAGCGACGAACTCCCGCTCCACTACGCCGATGTGGCCGCGCTCGGTGCCGCGCTCGACGCGGGGGCGCCGCTGCCGCCGGTCGTGCTGGCCCGGCTGGCCGCCGGTGACCCGGCCGACCCGGCCACCACGGTGGGTGACGCGCTGGAGCTGGTCCAGGCCTGGTTGGCGGACACGCGGCTGACCGGGGCCCGGCTGGTGGTCGTCACCACCGGCGCCACCGACGCCACTGCCGTCGACCTGGCCGGAGCCGCGGCCTGGGGCCTGCTGAAGTCGGCGCAGACCGAGCACCCCGACCGGCTGGTGCTGGTCGACGTCGACGACCTGGACGCGGCCTGGCCGCTGCTGCCGGGCGCGGTGGCCTCCGGCGAGCCGCAACTGGCCCTGCGGGCAGGCACCGTACTGGTCCCCAGGGTGGCCCGGCCGTCGGCCGGGGGTGACGCCCCGGTGGCGTTCCCGGCCACGGGGACGACGCTGATCACCGGTGGTACCGGTGTGCTGGGCGGGATGTTCGCCCGCCACCTGGTGCGCGCCCACGGCGTCCGCCGGCTGCTGCTGGCCGGCCGCCGGGGCCCGGACGGACCGGGCGTCGCCGAACTCGTCCGGGAGCTGGAGGAGTCGGGCGCCGAGGTCGAGGTGGCGGCCTGTGACGTGACCGACCGGGCGGCGCTGGCCGCGCTGCTGGCCGCCGTCCCCGCCGAGCACCCGCTGACCGCCGTCCTGCACCTGGCCGGGGTGGCCGACGACGGCGTCATCGACTCGCTGACCCGCCGCCGGGTCGCCGACGTGCTCGCGCCCAAGGCGGACACCGCCTGGCACCTGCACGAGCTGACCCTCGGCCTGGACCTGTCGGCGTTCGTCGTGTTCTCCTCGGTCGCCGCCACCTTCGGGGCGCCCGGACAGGGCAACTACGCTGCCGCCAACGGTTATCTGGACGCCCTGGCGCTGCACCGCCGGGCCCGGGGCCTCCCGGCGGCGGCCCTGTCCTGGGGCCTGTGGGCACGGGAGAGCGGCATCACCGGCCGTCTTGGCGCGGCGGACCTGCGCCGGCTCGCCCGGGCCGGGATCATCGCGCTGGACGACGCCACCGGCCTCGACCTGTTCGACGCGGCGCTCGCGGCGGGGCGGCCGTGGCTGCTGCCGATGCGGCTGGACGCCAAGGCCCTGCGGGCCCAGGGCGAGGCGATGCCCGCGGTGCTGCGCGGCCTGGTCGGCCGGCCCCGGCGGGCCGGCGCGGCGGCCGGGGCGCCCGAGGAGACCCTGGTGGACCGGCTGGCGCGCACCGCGCCGGAGGACCGGGACGGGCTGATCGACGAGGTGGTGTGCCGCGAGATCGCGGTCGTCCTCGGCCACGCCGGGGCCGACGGGATCGACCGCGACCGGACCTTCGCGGAGCTGGGTTTCGACTCGCTGACCGCGGTGGACCTGCGCAACCGGCTGACCGCCCTGGCGGGGCGGCGCCTGCCGGCCACGCTGGCCTTCGACTACCCGACGCCGACCGCGCTGGTGGGCTATCTGCGCACCGAACTGCGGGCGCGGGTGCCGGAGGCCGGCCACCCGGTGCTGGACCGGCTGGAGGCGCTGGAGGCCACCACGGGCACGACCGGGCTCGACCCGGCCACCCGGGAGCAGGCGGTGGAGCGGCTGCGCGCGCTGCTCTCCCATTGGACGGCCGACACCGAGGCGGCCCAGGTCACCGAAAGGCTGGCCGACGCCTCCGCCGACGAGGTCTACGACTTTGTCACCAGGGAACTCGGGATCTCCCTCAGCTGAGCACGTCTGTACGCGACACCGATCGGGGCGGAAGAGATGGCGAACGACGAGAAGTTGCTGAACTACCTGAAGCAGGTCTCCGCGGACCTCTACCAGGCCCGGCATCAGCTGCGGGAGTTCGAGGAGCGGGACCAGGAGCCCATCGCGATCGTCGGGATGGGGTGCCGGTTCCCCGGTGGGGTGGCCTCGCCGGAGGACCTCTGGCGGCTGCTGGCCGACGGCGGTGACGCGATCACCCCGTTCCCCACCAACCGGGGCTGGCCGACCGACCTGTTCGACCCGGACCCGGACCGCACCGGCAAGACGTACAGCACGGACGGCGGATTCCTGCACGGTGCCGGGGAGTTCGACGCCGAGTTCTTCGGGATGAGCCCGCGGGAGGCGATGGGCGTCGACGCCCAGCAGCGGCTGCTGCTGGAGACCGCCTGGGAGACGCTCGAACGGGCCGGGATCGACCCGACCTCCGTCCGGGACCAGCCGCTCGGGGTCTTCACCGGGGTGATGTACGCGGACTACGGGGCCCGCTTCCTGACCGCGCCGGAGGGCTTCGAGGGTTATCTCGGGCACGGCAGCGCGGCGAGCATCGCCTCCGGGCGGATCGCCTACAACCTGGGTCTGACCGGCCCCGCGATCACGGTGGACACCGCCTGCTCGTCGTCGCTGGTGGCGCTGCACCTGGCGATCCGGGCGCTGCGGGCGGGCGAGTGCTCGATGGCCCTGGCCGGCGGCGTCACCGTGATGTCCTCCCCGGCGGTCTTCGTCGAGTTCTCCCGCCAGCGCGGGCTCTCCTCCGACGGCCGCTGCAAGTCCTTCTCGGCCGCCGCGGACGGCGTCGGCTGGTCCGAGGGCGTCGGCCTGCTGCTGGTCGAGCGGCTGTCGGACGCCCGGCGCAACGGGCACCAGGTGCTCGCGGTGGTACGCGGCTCGGCCGTGAACCAGGACGGCGCGTCCAACGGTCTCACCGCGCCGAACGGCCCCGCCCAGCAGCGGGTGATCCGGCAGGCGCTGGCGAACGCCGGGCTGACCCCGGCCGACGTGGACGTGGTCGAGGCGCACGGCACCGGCACCCGGCTCGGCGACCCGATCGAGGCGGAGGCCCTGCTGGCCACCTACGGGTGCGAGCGCGCCGGGGACCGGCCGCTCTACCTCGGGTCGGTGAAGTCCAACATCGGGCACACCCAGGCCGCCGCCGGCGTCGCCGGCATCATCAAGCTGGTCATGGCCCTGCGCAACGGCGTCCTGCCCCGCACCCTGCACGTGGACGCCCCCTCCCCGCACATCGAATGGGAGACCGGGGCCGTCCGGCTGCTCGACCGCGAGCAGGCCTGGGCGCCGGGGGACCGGCTCCGGCGGGGCGCCGTGTCCTCGTTCGGCATCAGCGGCACCAACGCGCACGTCGTGCTGGAGGAGGCACCCGAGGACGCGCCGGAGGCGGCCGAGGAGCCGGCCGCCGGGCCGGACCGGACGCCGGCCGTGCTGCCCTGGGTCCTCTCCGCCCGCAGCGCCGCCGCCCTGCGGGCACAGGCGGCCCGGCTGGCCGCCTGGCCCGCGCCCGACCTCGCCGACGCGGGCCGGTCGCTGCTCGCCACGCGCGCCGCGTTCGAGCACCGGGCGGTCGTGCTCGGGGCCGACCACGCGGAGCTGGTGGCCGGGCTCACCGCGGTGGCCGAGGACTCCGCCGGAGCGGTCGTGGGTGCCGCCGGCGCGCCCGGCGGCACCGTCTTCGTCTTCCCCGGCCAGGGCTCGCAGTGGCTCGGCATGGCCGCTGAACTGCTCGACGGCTCACCGGCGTTCGCCGCCGCGATGGCCGAGTGCGACGAGGTGCTCGGCGAGCTGACCGGCTGGTCCGTGCTCGACCTGCTGGCCGAGACCGAGGACGAGTCCGCCCTGGCGCGCGTCGACGTGGTCCAGCCCGCCCTGTTCGCGGTCATGGTGTCGCTGGCGGCGGCCTGGCGGGCGATCGGGGTGGCCCCGGCCGCGGTGATCGGGCACTCGCAGGGCGAGATCGCGGCCGCCTGCGTCGCCGGCGCGCTGTCCCTGCGCGACGCGGCCCGCGTGGTGGTGCTGCGCAGCCGCGCGCTGACCGAACTGGCCGGCCTCGGCGGCATGGCGTCCGTCCCGCTGCCCCTCGCCGAGGTCGAGGAGCGGATCGTCGGGTACGGCGGGGCGCTCTCGGTGGCGGCCGTCAACGGCCCCCGGACGGTGGTCGTCTCCGGCTCCGCCGCCGAACTCGACGACCTGCTCGCCGTACTGACCGCCGAGGACGTCCGGGCCCGCCGCATCCCGGTGGACTACGCCTCGCACTCCGCGCACGTCGAGAGCATCCGGGACCGGCTGCTGGCCGAACTCGGCGACCTCGCACCGCGTTCCGCCGACACTCCGCTCTGGTCCACGGTGACCGGCGCGTGGCTGGACACCGCGGAGATGGACGCCCACTACTGGTACGAGAACCTGCGCCGCACGGTGCGCTTCGCCGACGGCACGGCGGCCCTGCTGGACTCCGGGCACCACGCCTTCGTGGAGCTCAGCCCGCACCCGGTGCTCACCATGGGCATCGGGGAGACGGCCGAGGAGCGCGGCGCCGAGCACGCCGTCGTGGTCGGCTCGCTGCGCCGCCACCACGGCGGCCTGCACCAGCTGCTGACCAACGCGGCCGCACTCCACGTGCGGGGCGTGCCGGTCGACTGGACGGCCCTGCTCGGCGGCCCGCGCCGACCGGTCGAGCTGCCCACCTACGCGTTCCAGCACACCGACTACTGGCTCCGCTCCGACGGCTCGGTGGGCGACGTCACGGCCGCCGGCCTCGGGCTCGCGGGCCACCCGCTGCTCGGCGCCTCGGTCGAACTGGCGGGCGGCGGCGTCGTCCTGACCGGCCGGCTCTCGCTGAGCAGCCACCCGTGGCTCGCCGACCACGCGGTGCTGGACACCGTGCTGCTGCCCGGTACCGGGCTGGTCGAGCTCGTCACCACGGCCGGAGACCGGGTCGGCTGCGGCCGGATCGAGGACCTCACGCTGACCGCACCGCTGCTGCTGCCCGCCCAGGGCGCCGTCCAGATCCAGGTCGTCATCGGCCCGGCCGACGAGTACGGCCAGCGCGAGGCGTCCGTGCACTCGCGGCCCGAACCGGCCGACGGGGCGGAGCCGGTCTGGACCGGCCACGCCACCGGGGTGGTCGCCCCCGGCGCCGGGGCACCCGCCGAGGTGGGCGCCTGGCCGCCGCCCGGCGCGGTCGAGGTGGACCTCGACGGCGTCTACGCCCGGCTGGCCGGGCTCGGCCACGGCTACGGACCGCAGTTCCAGGGCCTGCGCCGGGTGTGGCGGCGCGACGGCGAGCTGTTCGCCGAGACCGCGCTCAGCCCGGAACAGACCGCCGAAGCGGGCCGGTTCGTGCTCCACCCCGCCCTGTTCGACGCCGCCCTGCACCCGCTGCTGCGCGGTGTCGTCGACGACGGCCGGCACGGCGGCCTGCCGTTCGCGTGGAGCGGCGTCGAGGTGCACGCCTCCGGCGCCACCCGGCTCAGGGTCCGGCTCACCCCGACGGGGCCCGACTCCGTCGCGCTGGCCCTCGCCGACGCCGACGGCGCGCCCGTCGCCACCGTCGCCACGCTGACCTGGCGCGAGGTCGACCCGGCGGCGCTGCGCGGCGCGACCCGCGACCACGACGCGCTGTTCCGGATCGACTGGCGTCCGGCCACCGCCACCCGGCCGGCGCCCGAGCAGCCGGTCCTGCTGGCCGGCGCGGACCTGGCCGGGGCCTTCCCCACCGCCCCCGGGCACCCGGACCTGGCCGCGCTGCGCCGGGCACTGGACGACGGCGCACCCGTGCCCGAGCTGGTCCTGACCGGCCTCGCGCCGGGTACCGGCGACCCGCTCGCGGACACCCACACCGCCGTCACCGGGACGGCCGCCCTGCTCACCGACTGGCTGTCCGACGAGCGGCTGGCCGCTACCCGGCTCGCCGTGGTCACCCGGGGGGCCGTCGACGGCACCGACCTGGCGTCCGCGAGCGTCCGCGGCCTGGTGCGGGCCGCCGCCACCGAGCACCCCGGGCGCTTCCTGCTCGTCGACTCGGCCGACGGCTCCGCGCCGGGCGGCGAAACGGCCCAGGCGTCCTCCGACGCCTGGGCGGCGGCCCTGGCCGTCGACGAGCCGGAGGTCCTGCTCCGCGACGGCGCCGTCCTGGTGCCCCGCCTGGCCCGCCTGCCCGCCGCCGACTCCGCCGCCGACTCCGCTACCGACACCGGCACCGACTCCGTTACCGACACCGCCGGGGCCGGCCCGTTCGACCCCGACGGCACCGTGCTGGTCACCGGCGCCACCGGCGCCCTCGGCACCCGGCTCGCCCACCACCTGGTCCGCGAGCACGGGGTGCGGCACCTCCTGCTGGTCAGCCGCTCCGGCCCGGCCGCGCCCGGCGCCGCCGCCCTGCGGGACGAGCTGGCCGCGCTCGGCGCCGAGGCCACCGTGGCGGCCTGCGACGTCGGCGACCGGGCCGCGCTCGCCGCCCTGCTCGCCGCCGTCCCCGCCGACCGGCCGCTGCGCGCGGTCGTGCACACCGCCGGCGTCCTCGACGACGGGCTCGTCACCTCGCTCACGCCGGAGCGGTTCGCCACCGTGCTGCGCCCGAAGGCCGACGCGGCCTGGCACCTGCACGAGCTCACCCGGGAGCTCGACCTCACCGCCTTCGTCCTCTACTCCTCGGCCGCCGCCACCTTCGGCGGCGCGGGCCAGGCCAACTACGCGGCGGCCAACGCCTTCCTCGACGCCCTGGCCGCCCACCGGGGCCGACTCGGCCTGCCGGCGACGACGCTCGCGTGGGGGCTCTGGGAGTCCGGCGGCGCGATGACCGGCGAACTGACCGGCACCGACCGCGAGCGGATCGCCCGGGCCGGTATGCGCCCGCTCGGCGACGCGGACGGCCTCGCCCTGTTCGACACGGTGCTGCGGGAGCGCCGCGGCTGGGCGCTGCCCACCCGGCTCGACTTGGCCGCCCTGCGCGGCCTCGGCAGCCAACTCCCGCCGCTGCTCAGCGGACTGGTCCGGCCCACCGCGCGCCGCGGCACCGCCGGAACGGGCGAGAGCGCCTCCGCCCTGGCCGGCCGGCTGGCCGGGCTCGCTCCCGCCGACCGCACCCGGGCCCTGGCCGACCTCGTCCGCACCCAGGTCGCCGAGGTGCTCGGGCACCGCGACGGGTCGGCCATCGAGGCGGACCGGCCGTTCACCGAGCTGGGCTTCGACTCGCTGACCGCCGTCGAACTGCGCAACCGGCTCAGGAACGCGACCGGCCTGAAGCCCTCCGCCACCCTCGTCTTCGACTACCCGAGCGTGGCCGCGCTCACCGCCCACCTCGACGCCGAACTCGGCGGCGCGGCGGCGGCCGGCCCGGAGACCCTCCCGGTCCCGTCCGCGGCCTCGCCCGACGAGGACCCGATCGTCATCGTCGGCATGGCCTGCCGCTACCCCGGCGGGGTCGACTCGCCCGAGGACCTGTGGCAGCTGGTCACCGACGGCGTGGACGCCATCCGGCCGTTCCCCGCCGAACGCGGCTGGAGCATCGAGGACCTGTACGACGCCGACCCGGACGCGCCCGGCAAGACCTACACGGTCGAGGGCGGCTTCCTGGACGACGTGGACCGGTTCGACGCCGGGTTCTTCGGGATCTCCCCGCGGGAGGCCCTCAGCATGGACCCGCAGCAGCGCCTGCTGCTGGAGACCACCTGGGAGGTGTTCGAGCACGCGGGCATCGACCCGCAGTCGCTGCGCGGCAGCCAGACCGGCGTCTTCGCCGGCATCAGCGGCCAGGACCACGCGGGGATCCTCGCCAAGGCCCCCGAGTTCGAGGGCTACCTGCTGACCGGCAGCGCGGGCGCGATCGCCTCCGGCCGGATCGCCTACACCTTCGGCTTCACCGGTCCGACGCTGACCGTCGACACCGCCTGCTCCTCCTCGCTGGTGGCCATCCACCTGGCGGCGCAGGCGCTGCGCAACGGCGAGTGCTCGATGGCGCTGGCGAGCGGTGTGATCGTGATGTCCACCCCGACCCTGTTCGTGGAGTTCTCACGGCAGCGGGTCGGCGCGCCGGACGGCCGCTGCAAGTCGTTCTCGGCGGCCGCCGACGGCGCGGGCTGGTCCGAGGGCGCCGGCGTGCTGCTGCTGGAGCGGCTCTCGGACGCCCGTCGGCACGGCCACCGGGTCTGGGCGGTGCTGCGCGGCAGTGCGGTGAACCAGGACGGTGCGTCGAACGGTCTGACGGCGCCGAACGGTCCCTCGCAGGAGCGGGTGATCCGGCAGGCGTTGGCGAGTGCGGGGCTGTCGGCGGCGGACGTGGACGCGGTGGAGGCGCACGGGACGGGCACCCGGCTGGGTGACCCGATCGAGGCGCAGGCCCTGCTGGCGACGTACGGGCGCGACCGCGACGCGGACCGGCCGCTCTACCTCGGGTCGGTGAAGTCGAACATCGGCCACACCCAGCACGCGGCGGGGATGGCCGGCGTGATCAAGATGGCGCTGGCGATGCAGCACGGCGTCCTGCCCCGGACGCTCCACCTGGACGAGCCCAGCCCCTACGTCGACTGGTCGGCCGGGGCGGTGGAGTTGCTGGGCGAGGCCCGGGAGTGGTCCGCGGGTGACCGTCCGCGTCGCGCCGGGGTCTCCTCGTTCGGGATCAGTGGCACGAATGCGCATGTGATCCTCGAGGAGGGGGATCCGGCGGCGGTCGCCGTGGGCGGTGACCGGGCAGCGATGCCGGTGGTGCCGTGGGTGGTGTCGGCGCGCTCGCCGGAGGCGCTGGGCGGGCAGCTGGCCCGGGTGGCGGAGCTGGCGTCCTCGGGTGACATCGACCCGGTGGACGTGGGCTTCTCGTTGGCGACGTCGCGGGCGGTGTTCGAGTACCGGGCGGTGCTGCTGGGCGCCGACGGCTCCGAACTCGTCGCGGCCGAGCCGGTGTTGTCCTCGCCGGGTGCGGTGCGGACCGGTGTGGGGTTCCTGTTCGCGGGCCAGGGTGGTCAGCGGGTGGGGATGGGGCGGGAGTTGTACGAGGCGTTCCCGGTGTTCCGGGCGGCCTTCGACGAGGTGTGCGCGGTGCTCGACGCGCCGGTGGCGGAGGTCGTCGCCTCGGGTGAGGGGCTGGGTCGTACGGGGTTGGCGCAGCCGGCGCTGTTCGCGCTGGAGGTGGCGCTGTTCCGGCTGCTGGCCTCCTGGGGTGTGGCTCCGCGTGTGCTGGTGGGGCATTCGGTGGGTGAGATCGCGGCG
>NZ_JBEXYC010000097.1:0-15261 GCF_040630835.1 Kitasatospora sp. NPDC005751 | reverse complement strand
GACGGGCCCGGCCTGGTCGGCGGCGCCGTGACCGGCCTGGAGGTCGCCGGCCCAGAGCAGGCCCGCCTCGGGGGCGCGCAGGGTGGCGGGCTCGTTCCACGTCTGCCTACTCCTGCTTCTTGCGCCGGCTGCCGAAGACGATCTCGTCCCAGCTCGGCACGGTGGCCCGGCGCCCGGGCCGGACACCGTCCGCCTCGGCCTGCCGGTCCGTGGTGCCCACCAGCCGCTCCCGGTGCGGGGCGACCGCACGCGGCATCAGGATGTCGGCGTACGCCGAGCCCGCACCGACCGCGGGTGCGGCCGCGGCGGCGGGCTCCTCGGTCTCCTCGGCGACCTCGACGGGCGGCACCGGTTCGATCGGGGCGGGGCCGACCGCGAGGTCGCCCCGGAAGGCGGGGACCACGTCGAGCAGGCTGGTCAGCGAGTCACGGGACTCGGCGGTGGCCTCCCGGGACTCCCGCACCTCGCGGGAGGACATGATCCGGTCGGCCGAGGGCCGGTCGATCATCGGGCGGGGCGGCCGCTCCTGGGGGAGCCGGGCGATCCGCGGGATGAACGGGAAGACCGACTCCTCCTCGCGCTCGACGTTCTCGCCGATCAGCGCGCGGGCCTCGTCGTCGTTCGGCTGGACCAGGCGCCGCGGCGGGTCGTACGTCCAGGACGCGCTGCGGCCCTCGCCGTCGGCCCGGTAGTAGAGGATGACCTCCCACGTGCCGTCGTCGCGCCGCCAGGAGTCCCAGCGCTCGGTGTCCTTCTCGGCGCCGCGCAGCGCGAGCCGCTCGGCGACGGCCTCGCCCAACTGGGGGCCGGAGGACTCGCCGTGGCGGCGGATCGCGGTCTTGCGGGCCCGCTCGGCCATGAAGGCGCGCTCCGCGAGCACCGGCCCTTCGAAGCGGCGGACCCGGTCCACGGAGATGCCGGCCGCCTGCGCGACCTCCTCGGCGGAGGCACCGGCTCGTATCCGCGCCTGGATGTCCCTGGGGCGGAGGTGGCTCTCGACCTCGATCTCGATCTGGCCGAGGCGTGGACGGTCACCACGGATGGCGGCGCGCAGCCGCTCGTCGATGGGGAGGGTGTACTCCGTGCTGTCGGCGGCCTTGAGCACCAGCCGTGTGCCGTCGTTGCTGACGGCCACAACCCGCAGTTCGGGCACGGTTACCTCCCGGGTGGTGCCTGCCGACGTCACCTGCGTCGCTGCTCCCGTACTGAGTGTGGCCTGCCCGCTCGCGACTGGCCACAACCTTGCTGAGTTCCCCGGCGTGTCGGGCTTACGCCCGGTCACACCGCTGTGGCACGGTTGCCTTTTTGCCACGTCATCCGTCGACGTCGCGCCTGGGTGTCCCGGCCGTCCTCGCACGCGCAGTGACGCGACGATCCGGGACGGGCGTCGCCGTGCGTGCCTGTTCCGTGGCTCTTCGTCAATCTGCCGGTTGATAGGCAGTCGACAAGTCGACCCAAGGCTCAGGCTTTACGAACAGTACTCCATTCGTGGCATCCAAAGGGGCGGCTCGCCGCTCAAGTCTCCCGCGATTCACGGGAATCTCAAGAGCGCGCACCCCCAATGGCCGACGGCCGACCGATGCACGGTGATCATCTTCACATATATCCCCCGCACAGAACCGCATTTTCGACCCTTGTGTCCTTCTTTGGGCAAGATGGAGTGACTTGTTCGAAGACCAGTCGTACTGACCGAGGGATGTCGATGTCGGAGCAGAAGCCCGCCGAGGAGGGCGGCAAGGAAGGTCGCGGGCGAATTGACCTGAGTGTGGCTCAGGTCGCGGCGAGTGCGCTGGCCACCGTGGTGGGCGCCCTGCTCGCCTCCGAACTCGGCGTCTACGGAACCATTCTGGGCGCGGCCGTGGTCAGCGTCGGCGCGACCACCGGTGGTGCGGTGTTCCAGCACCTCTTCCGGCGCACCGGTGAGCAACTGCGCGGGGCGGTGGACCGCACCGGCCCGGGGCCGGTGGTGAACGGGCTGCGCCAGGTGCCGGATTCCGACACGCGGGCGCCGGTGATCTCCCCGGCGTGGAACGAACCCCGGGTGGTGCGGGCGCGCCGGCGCTGGACCTGGAAGTCGTACGGGGCGGTGTCCGCGTTGGTCTTCGTGCTGGCGATGATGCCGATACTCGCCTTCGAGCTGGCGACCGGGCAGCCGGTCTCGGCGACGGTGAAGGGGGAGTCGGGCAGCGGCACCTCACTGGGCGGCACGGTCGCCCCCAAGCCGGCCGACCCGCCGGCGGGCGATCACTCGGGCGGGCCGTCGGGCGGGCCGTCGCGGGGCACCGGCGGTGCTTCGCCCTCGCCGTCGGCCGGGAGTGGTGGTGCGGCCTCGGAGCCGGCGGCCCCTGGCGGCAGCCCGAGTGCGGGGAGCGGCGGTACGGCCCCGCCCTCGGCGGGTCCGAGCGGGACGCCGTCCGGGTCGCCCTCCACCGGTCCGTCCGCCAGTCCGTCCGCCAGTCCGTCCGGAGGTCCGTCCGGCGGGTCGTCCGCGCCGACCGGGAGCGCGTCGAAGCCGGCCGGGTCGGCGACCCCGGCCCCGCCCGCCCCGAGCGGCGCGCCGACCGGGCCGGCCGCCGGCTGAGGGCGGTCAGGCGCCCAGGACCCGCCGCAGGTAGTCGTTGCCGAAGACCCGCCGCGGGTCGACCTCGTCGCGCAGCGCGGTGAAGTCGGCGAAGTGCGGGTAGACCTCGGCGAGGTAGCCGGCGTCGCGGGTGTGCAGCTTGCCCCAGTGCGGCCGGCCCCGGTGGGCGGTCATCAGC
Source organism: Kitasatospora sp. NPDC005751 (assembly GCF_040630835.1). NCBI lineage: Bacteria > Bacillati > Actinomycetota > Actinomycetes > Kitasatosporales > Streptomycetaceae > Kitasatospora > Kitasatospora sp. NPDC005751. The sequence continues at coordinate 12,502 of NZ_JBEXYC010000097.1, read as the reverse complement.
TTCTCCACCTCGGTGAAGTAGCCCTGCTCAGCGGTGCCCCGGTAGAGGTGGACGGCGATGTAGGCGGTGTCCCGGCCGCTCGCGGTGGAGAGCCAGAGGTCGTCGGCGGGGGCGAACCGGACCTCGACGGGGAAGCTGATCCGCCAGTCGGAGCGCTCGATCATGGCCTTGAGCTCGCGCAGCACCCCGGCCAGCTCCTCGCGCGGCACCGCGTACTCCATCTCGGTGAAGCGGACCTTGCGCGGGCTGGTGAACACCTTGTGGGCGGTGTCGGTGTAGCTGCGGTCCGACCAGGCACGGCTGGCCAGCGAGGCGATGGTCGGGACGCTGCGGGGGAAGCGCCGGCCGACCCGGCAGGCGCCCTCCCAGACCGTGTTGGAGAGGAAGTCGTCCTCCAGCCAGCTCTTGAAGCGGGGCAGCGGGGCGGCCGGACCCTGGCTGCGGTTGTTGCGCTTGGTGGAGCAGCGGTCGGTGTGCGGGAACCAGTAGAACTCGAAGTGCTCGTTCACCGCGGTGAGGTCGTCGAGCCGGTCGAGCACCTCGTCGAAGCGCATCGGCTGCTCGTGGGCCGTGAGCAGGAAGGCCGGTTCGACGGCGAGGGTCACCGCGGTGATCACGCCGAGGGCGCCGAGGCCGAGCCGGGCGCCGTGGAAGAGGCGCGGGTCCTCGGTGGGCGAGCAGTGCCGGACGCTGCCGTCGGCGAGGACGATCTCCAGGGCGCGGATCTGGGCGGCGAGCGAGCCGGAGTCCCGGCCGGTGCCGTGGGTGCCGGTGCTGGTCGCGCCGGCCACCGTCTGCACCTCGATGTCACCCATGTTGGTGAGCGAGAGCCCGGCCGCGGCCAGCACGCGGTTGAGCCGGGCGAGCGGCAGGCCGGCCTCGACGGTGACGGTCCCGGCCTCGCGGTCGATGGCGCGGACGGCGGTCATCGCGTGGGGGCGGACCAGGACGCCGCCCTCGGCCGAGGCGATCGCGGTGAAGGAGTGGCCGGAGCCGACCGCCTTGACGCCCTGCCCCTGGTCCGCGGCCCGGGTGATCTCCTTGGCCAGTTCCTCCGCCGTGCCGGGCGTGACCACCTTGGCGGGGTGCGCGCTCTGGTTCCCGGCCCAGTTGGTCCAGCGGGTGCGGGGTGCGGTACTGGCCTGGGGCATGCGGTGCCTCCTGCTCCGTGGCCGAACGGTGTCGGCGCGCTCCCGGGCGGTGGGGGCCGCCCCGGGTGTCCCTACCCGCGGGTAGGACCCGCGAGTAGGCAGGAGAGTAGTCAGTTCACCGTTCGAGGTCTACGGTCTCGGCGGCCGGCTGCCCGGCCGCGGCGGCGGCCAGGCCCGTTCCGAGGCGCCGCAGGCCGACCAGGGCGGTCAGTACCCCGAACACCCCGGCGGTCACCGGCACCCAGTATCCGGCGGCGGCGCCGGAGGCGTCCACCACCCAGCCGCCGGCCGAGGAGCCGAGGGCGACGCCGAGGGCGAGCCCGGTGGTGGTCCAGGTCATGCCCTCGGTGAGCTGGGAGGCCGGGACGAGCCGTTCGACCAGGGCCATCGCGGTGATCAGGGTGGGGGAGATGGCGATGCCGGCGACCAGCAGGGCGGCGCCGACCGCGATCAGTCCGCCCACGCCCCGCACGGACTCGGCGGCCAGCAGCAGCGGCACCATGCTGACGGCCATGAACAGGACGCCGCCGAAGAACCGGGCGGCCATCGAGCCCTTGAGCCGTAGGGTGCCGAACACCACGCCGGCCAGGCAGGAGCCGAACGCCCACAGGGCCAGGATCACGCTGGCGACGGACTTGTGGCCCTGGGCCTCGGAGAAGGCGACGGTGACGACCTCGACCGAGCCGAAGATCGCCCCGGTCGCGACGAAGGTCAGGATCAGCACCTGGAGGCCGCGGTTGCGGATCACCGAGCTGCCGGCGTGCCGGGCGGCCGGGTGGACCGGGGGCTCGGTGGAGCGCTGCCCGGCGAACAGCACCACGCCGACCATGAGGAAGAGCCCGGCGAGCAGGACCCCGGCCTCCGGGAAGACGGCGGTGGCCAGGCCGATCGAGAGGATCGGGCCGACGATGAAACAGATCTCGTCGACCACGGCCTCGAAGGAGTACGCGGTGTGCAGCTTGGGCGCCTCGTCCCGGTAGAGGTGGGCCCAGCGGGCGCGGACCATCGCGCCGGTGCTCGGCATCACGCCCATCCCCGCGGCGAAGAGGAACAGCGTCCAGTCCGGTGCCTCCAACCGGGCGCAGAGCAGCAGGCCGACGGCGGCCAACACGGTGACCGCGGTGGCCGGCAGGACGATCCGGCGCTGTCCGTGGCGGTCCACCAGCCGGGAGACCTGCGGCCCGAGCACGGCCGCGGACACCGCCAGCGTCGCCGAGACCAGGCCCGCCACCCCGTAGGAGCCTCTCAGCTGGGAGAGCATGGTCACGATGCCGATGCCGGTCATCGAGATCGGGAGCCGGGAGACGAAGCCGGTGGTGGAAAAGGCCAGAGTGCCGGGGGCGGCGAATATCTGGCGGTAGCTGGACAGCACGGGAGCTCCGCAGGAGTAAGGAACGAGGCTGGACTACACAGCTTACGTACCTTGGCAAACCGTATTTTCCGGACACCGGTGCGATCCCGGCGTCGCGGTCCGGCCCCTCAATGGCAGGATCGGTCCCATGTCCGACGTGCGCAATCCCTCACCCACCGGGGCCGCTCCCTACGACGCCCTGCTACTGCTCTCCTTCGGCGGGCCCGAGGCCCCCGAGGACGTCGTCCCCTTCCTGGAGAACGTCACCAGGGGACGCGGCATCCCCAAGGAGCGGCTCAAGGAGGTGGGCAAGCACTACTTCATGTTCGGCGGCGTGAGCCCGATCAACGAGCAGAACCGCGAGCTGCTCGCCGCGCTGCGCAAGGACTTCGCCGAGCACGGGCTGGACCTCCCGGTCTACTGGGGCAACCGCAACTGGGCGCCCTACCTGACCGACACCCTCCGCGAGCTCGCCGCCGACGGGCACCGCCGTGTCGCCGTCCTCGCCACCAGCGCCTACGCCGGCTACTCCGGCTGCCGCCAGTACCGGGAGAACCTCGCCGACGCGCTGGCCCGGCTCGCCGAGGAGGGGCTGTCCGGACTCCGGGTCGACAAGCTCCGGCACTTCTACAACCACCCCGGCTTCGTCGAGCCGATGATCGACGCCACGCTGGCCGCGCTGGCGCGGCTGCCCGAGGCGGTGCGGACCGGTGCCCGGCTGGCGTTCACCACGCACTCCGTCCCCGACACCATGGCGCAGACCTCCGGCGCACCGGACGACCCGGCCCGGGGCCGGCCGGGCGGCGCGTACGTCGCCCAGCACCTGGACGTCGCCGGGCTGATCGCGGCGGCCGTCGCCGAGCGGACCGGGGTCGCCGACCGCCCCTGGGAGCTGGTCTTCCAGAGCCGCAGCGGCGCCCCGCAGACCCCGTGGCTGGAGCCCGACATCTGCGACCACCTGGAGGCGCAGCACGCGCAGGGCGCGCCCGCCGTCGTGATGGTCCCGATCGGCTTCGTCTCCGACCACATGGAGGTCAAGTACGACCTGGACACCGAGGCGGTGGCGAAGGCCGCCGAGCTCGGCCTGCCGGTCGCCCGGGCGGCCACCGTCGGTGCCGACCCCCGGTTCACCGCCGCCGTGCGGGAACTGGTCCTGGAGCGGGCCGCCACCGAACGCGGCGCGCCCGTGACCCGCTGCGCCCTCGGCGCGCTCGGCCCCAGCCACGACGTGTGCGCGGTGGCCTGCTGCCCGAACCCGCGCGCCCCCCGCCCGGCCGCCGCCGAGCGCTGACCCCGCACCGAGGAGACCCCGTGCCCAGCCCCGGACCCGCCGCCCCGCCCGCCGCCCTGCTGGACGAACTGCTCGACGTCGCCCTGGACGCCGCCCGCCGGGCCGGCGCCCTGCTGCGCGACAGCCGGCCCGCCGACCTGGGGGTCGCGGGCACCAAGAGCAGCCCGGTCGACGTGGTGACCGAGATGGACCTCGCCTCCGAGAAGCTCCTCGTGGAGCTGATCGCCGCCCGCCGCCCGGACGACGGCTACCTCGGAGAGGAGGGGTCCGAGCGGCCCGGCACCAGCGGGGTCCGGTGGGTCGTCGACCCGCTCGACGGCACCGTCAACTACCTCTACGGGCTGCCCTCCTGGGCCGTCAGCGTGGCCGCCGAGCTGGACGGCCGGGCGGTCGTCGGCGTGGTCTACGCCCCCGCGCGCGGGGAGCTCTTCGAGGCGGTGCTGGGCCGGGGCGCCCGGCTGGACGGCCGGCCGGTGTCGGCCCGCCCGGCCCCGCCGTGGGGGCAGGCGCTGATCGGCACCGGCTTCAACTACGTGCAGGCGGTGCGCGTCCGGCAGGCCGAGGTGCTGCTCGCGCTGATGCCGGAAGTCCGTGACATCCGGCGCGGCGGCGCCGCCGCCGTGGACCTGTGCGACGTCGCGGCCGGGCGCCTGGACGGCTACTACGAGCGCGGACTGGCCCCCTGGGACCGCGCGGCCGGCTGTCTGATCGCCACCGAGGCCGGCGCCCTGGTCGGCGGCCGCCCCGGCGAGGGGCCGGACGGCGAGCTGACCGTCGCGGCCGCGCCCGGGGTCTACGAGCCGCTCCAGGAGCGGCTGGCGCGGCTGCGCGCCTGGGCCGACTGACCCGCCCCGGCCGGGGGGCCGGGTTCCGCGGTGGTGCGGAACCCGGCCCCCCGGCCGGTGTCCGGGCAGCGAAGAGCCCTGGCATACGGGGAATGCCAGGGCCTGAGGTTTCGCACGGCCCCCACAGGGCCGCTGGTGCCGGGAGTCCGGCGTCGGGTCGGCAGGTCGGTCAGGCAGCGCTGCGGTGGCGCTCCAGCACCGTGTCGACGCCGTGTTCGGCGGCGAGTCGGCGGAGGTCGTCCAGCTCGGACTGCTCCACCTCGGCGAGGAACTCGTCCCCGGCCTCGATCGCGCGGTGCAGGTCCTGCTCGGCGCTGGCTATGCGCTGCAGGATTCCGGCGGTGAAGGCGTCCATACGGGCCCCCTTACTGTGTCGGACGTGCACGTTCGTGCGTCCCCCGCCCCAGGATCGTGGTAGCCAGCGGAAGCGTCCGATCCGGTAGGTCGTGATCTCCGGTCGGGCGCGGAGACGGCCCCTCGGCTGCTCCCGGTGACGCCCCAGCCCCAGGGCCGGCGCGGATGAACGCACGGCGGGTGGGTGCGATCGGCCGTCAGCCGGATCGCGGGTGTGCAGCTGTCCTCCCCAGCCCCTGGTCGGGGAAACCTCCCCGGGCGAGAAAGTTGCCCGTGTCACAGTCCAAGCGGAGTGTTCCCGGCACGAACCGGGACGGAGGCCGTCGTCGCGGCGGCGGTCGCGCCCCCCGGGCGCTCCTGCCTCCGGGGCAGCTTATCGCTGCTTTACCGCACGACCAGGCAGGATGGAGGGACCGTCGGAGCCGCGCGTCCGCTTCCGGGGCCGGCCTGGAGAAGGGACAACGACCGTGCGGGTTCTCGTCGTCGAGGACGAGCAGCTGCTCGCCGAGGCCGTCGCCACCGGCTTGCGCCGCGAGGCGATGGCCGTCGACGTGGTGTACGACGGGGAGGCCGCGCTCCAGCGCATCGCGGTCAACGACTACGACGTGGTGGTGCTCGACCGGGACCTGCCACTGGTCCACGGCGACGACGTCTGCCGCAGCGTGGTCGACCAGGGCCTGGCCACCCGGGTGATCATGCTGACCGCCTCCGGCGACATCAGCGACCGGGTCGAGGGTCTGGAGATCGGTGCGGACGACTACCTCCCCAAGCCCTTCGCCTTCAGTGAACTCGTCGCCCGCGTAAGGGCGCTGGGCCGCCGCGCGACCGTCCCGCTGCCGCCGGTGCTGGAGCGCGCCGGCATCTCCGTCGACCCCGGCCGCCGCGAGGTGATCCGCGACGGGCGGCCCGTCCAGCTCGCTCCCAAGGAGTTCGCCGTCCTGGAGGTGCTGATGCGGGCCGGCGGCGCCGTGGTCTCCGCCGAGCAGCTCCTGGAGAAGGCCTGGGACGAGCACACCGACCCGTTCACCAACGTCGTGCGCGTCACCGTGATGACGCTGCGCCGCAAGCTCGGCGACCCGCCGGTGATCGTCACCGTGCCGGGCTCCGGCTACCGGATCTGACCGGCTCCGGCCGGACACCCGCGGGCCCCACCCCCACCACGCGACCGCCCCGGCGGACGCCCCGAGAGGACGATCATGACCACCCCGCCCCCGGCCGGCGGGCCCTCCGGCGCGCCCGCCGGCGGCCCGCGCGCCGTACCGCCCGGGCCCGTGCCGCCGAAGCCCGCGCACGCCCCGCGGGCGCCCCTGCTCCACCACGCGTCGCGCGACACCTACGTGCCCGGCGACGGGATGCTCGCCTGGCTGCCGTTCCGCCCGACCATCCGGATCCGCCTCACCCTGCTCTACGGCGGCATGTTCCTGATGGCCGGCGTCGTCCTGCTGCTGCTGATGTACTTCTTCGTCCGGCAGGCCCTGCACGACGTCCAGCCGCCGCCCTTCCTGTTCGGCAAGGACATCACCGTCAACGGCGTGCCGATGAGCAGCGAGCAGTTCAACCAGTACCTCGCCAGCCGGCACGAGGTCGCCTCCAACGCGGCCCTCAACACGCTGCTGCGCAAGGCCCTCACGGTGCTGGTCTGCCTCGCCGTGATCGCCTTCGCCGCCGGCTACGCGATGGCCGGCCGGGTGCTGCGCCCGCTCGGGCGGATCACCCGCACCGCGCGCGAGGTGGCCTCGTCCGACCTGCACCGGCGGATCGAGCTCGACGGGCCGGACGACGAGCTCAAGGAGCTCGCCGACACCTTCGACGACATGCTCGACCGGCTGGACCGCTCCTTCGACTCCCAGCGCCGCTTCGTCGCCAACGCCTCGCACGAGCTGCGCACCCCGCTGGCGATCAACCGGACCCTGCTGGAGGTCCAGCTCTCCGACCCGGCCGCCTCGGCCGACCTGCAGCAGCTCGGCAAGACCCTGCTGGCCACCAACGAGCGCAGCGAGCAACTGGTGGAGGGCCTGCTGCTGCTCGCCCGCAGCGACAACGAGCTCACCGACCGCCGGCCGGTGGAGCTCTCCGAGGTCGCCACCCGCGCCCTGGTGCAGACCCGCGCCGAGGCCGACCGGCGCGAGGTCGAGCTGCGCGCCACCCTGAACCCGGCCGTGGTCTCCGGCAACGGCGTGCTGCTGGAGCGGATCGCGCTCAACCTGCTGCAGAACGCCGTGCGCTACAACTCCGCCGACGGCTGGGTCGAGATCGCCACCGCCGAGGTGCCCGGCGGCGGCGAGCTGGTGGTGTCCAACACCGGCCCGGTGGTCCCCGGCTACGAGCTGGAGCACATCTTCGAGCCGTTCCGCCGGGTCAAGGGCGCCGACCGCACCCGCAGCGACAAGGGTGTCGGACTCGGCCTGTCCATCGTCCGCTCGGTGGTCCGGGCGCACGGAGGCACCATCGAGGCCACCCCGCGCTCCGGCGGCGGCCTGACCATGCGGGTCCGGATCCCGGCGGCCTGAGGGCCCCCACAGGCCCGTCTCGCCCCCGCTGCGCCGCCCGTCCCGCCCGCGCTCCGTGCGCTGACCGATCCCGCCGCCCCCGCCAGGCCCGTCAAGACGACATAAGGCCTGGCGGGGGCGGCTTGTCATTTCCGGTCCGAGCAACTTACGGTGTCGTAACCTACGCAACCGTAAGTGCGTCCCGACTTCGGTGTCCCCGACGTGCCCGCCCAACGCGCCCGTCCCGCGCGTGCCCGTCCCCCTGGAGCAACACACGTGACCATCGCCCCCGTGCAGCGCACCGCCCCGACCGGTTCCAGCGCCTGGACCGATGCGCGGCTGATCATGGCCCTCGAAGAGGTGGTGGAGACCGAGCTCAACCGCCACCTGAAGGTCGCCAAGGACTGGATGCCCCACGAGTTCGTCCCGTGGAGCCAGGGCCGCGACTTCGACGGTGTGCTGGGCGGGGAGCCCTGGTCGCTGGAGCAGTCGCAGGTGACCCCGCTCGGCCGGGTGGCGCTGGTGGTCAACCTGCTGACCGAGGACAACCTCCCCAGCTACCACCACGAGATCGCCACCATGTTCGGCCGCGAGGGCGCCTGGGGCACCTGGGTGCACCGCTGGACGGCCGAGGAGGGCCGGCACGGCATAGCCATCCGCGACTACCTGCTCGCCACCCGGGCCGTGGACCCGAACGAGCTCGAGCGGGCCCGGATGAGCCACATGTCGGAGGGCTTCGAGTCCGACAACTCGCACAGCATGCTGCACTCGGTCGCCTACGTGGCCTTCCAGGAGCTGGCCACCCGGATCTCGCACCGCAACACCGGCCACTCCGCCGGCGACCCGCTCTGCGACCAGCTGCTCGCGAAGATCGCCAACGACGAGAACCTGCACATGGTCTTCTACCGCAACCTGCTGAAGGCCGCCCTGGAGATCGCCCCCGACCAGGCCATGCGCGCGATCGCCGACGTGGTCACCGACTTCCGGATGCCCGGCCACGGCATCCCCGGCTTCGAGCGGGCCGCCGCCCAGATCGCCATCGGTGGCGTCTACAACCTGCGCATCCACCACGACGACGTGCTGCAGCCGGTGCTGCGCCACCTCAAGGTGATGGAGGTCGGCGGCCTGGGTCCGGTCGGTCTGCGGGCCCAGGACGAGCTCGGCGTCTTCCTCGGGGGGCTGGACGCGCAGGCGACCAAGTTCGACGAGCGGCAGGCCGCCCTGCTGGCCCGCCGGGCCGCCCGCAAGGCCGCCCAGTAGCAGCCGGACACGAACCGCAGGACGCGCCGGGCCGTGGACCCGGCCGTTCCTGTTGGGTGGATTTTCCGTGGTTTGCCCCGGAAGATTCGGAACGTGAGCAAGGTCACACCGTGTCGCTCCACGGGGTGGGCCGGTCTCGGAGCGTGATCATGGTCGAGACCACTCCGGTTGCGTTCCGTGACCGGGTTCGGGGTCGATGCGGTCCGGGCGGATCGGCCGAGAGCCCTGGTGGGCAAGGGAACGATCGAGTGCTCGCAAGGCCTCTGATGACTGAGCGTGTCCGGTGGGCGGGCCCGGCCGCCGGTCGGTGATGGCCCAGCGTGAGGCCTCCCGCGCCCGATCGGATCACTCCAACGGACCCCTGGCTGAGTGTCGATTGAGTAACAGGGCTTGAAGTAAGGCAAAATCTCCGCCTCGGGTCGGGCACAAGACCGGCCCCCCATGCGTTACGTGCGCTGGAGATACCGCACACACCGCACAACCCGGAGGGGGAGAGCGAAAACATGGCAACTGACTACGACACCCCACGCAAGACCGATGACGACCTCAACGAGGACAGCATCGAGGAACTCAAGGCCCGGCGGAACGAGAAGAGCACCAGCTCGGTCGACGTCGACGAGTTCGAAGCGGCGGAGGGCCTTGAGCTCCCCGGCGCGGACCTCTCGAACGAGGAGCTCTCGGTCCGGGTGCTGCCGCGCCAGGCCGACGAGTTCACCTGCATGAGCTGCTTCCTGGTCCACCACCGCAGCCAGCTGTACAGCGAGAAGAACGGCAACCCGATCTGCCGGGACTGCGGCGCCTGAGTATCAGGGCGGCCATGGGCCCGGGCTCGCGGAACCTCGCGAGACCGGCACACCGCCCCTTCCGGCCCCGGGCAGCGGGGCCGGAAGGCAGTACCGGCGACGGCCGTCGAGGCGGGCGTACCGGCAGTACCGCGCCGATTCGTACCGGCGCGGTACCGCGCACTGCGCGGCGTGGCAGCAGCTCGTGCAGTACGGAGACATCTGGGACGGTCCCGCATCGCGGAACCGTCCCTCTCCGTTCTCCGGGCCGGATCCACCCCGGAGAACGGAGCCGGGTCAGGCGCGGGCGCCGCGCCGGGCCTCGTCCAGTGCCTCGGCCAGCTTCATCGGCGAGCGCGTCGACAGGTAGAGGTACGGGGTCGGGTCGGCCGGGTCGCTGACCTCGACGCGCAGGGCGGTCGGGACGTAGCTGCGCAGCAGCATGAAAGCGCGCGGGTCCGACTTCGGGCCGCGCCAGGCCATCGCCTCGGCGGGGCTGAGCGGCTGCGCGGCGCCGAGCGCGTCGACCGGGATCCGGGCCTGGCCGGCCACCAGGGAACCCTGCACCACCCGGATCCGGGCGGAGCCGTAGCTGCTGATCGCGGCGGCGCCGGCGGCGATCCCGACCACCAGCCCGACCAGCGCGCCCACCGCGCTGAGACGCAGCAGGATCAATGCGAGCGTGAGCCCGATCGCGACCGGGAGCAACCACCAGGAGCGCGGCACGGTGAGGCGTTCGTCGTACATGCCCCCATTGTGGTCGCCGTTACGGCCGGCGGCGGACGGCACCCCCGGGCCCGGACCGGCTACCGGTCGGTAGGGTTGGGAACCGTGACCGGTTCCGTAGCCCCAGCCTCCCCGTCCGAGCGGCCGGCGCCGCCCCTGCCGCTCTCGCCCACCACGCCCCCGCCGGGCGCCGTCCTGCCGCCGCGCGCCCCCGAGGCCCCGGCCCCGGGCACCCGGCTCGGCTCGCACTACGAGCACTGCTTCGGCTGCGGCCCGGAGCACCCGGGCGGGCTGCGGATCGACGCGGTGGCGGGCCAGGGCCTCGACGTCACCGCCGAGTTCGCCGTCCGCTCCGCCCACCAGGGCGGCCCCGGCCTGGCCCACGGCGGGCTGCTGACCACCGCGATGGACGAGACGCTCGGCACGCTGAACTGGCTGCTGCACGCCCCGGCCGTCACCGGCCGGCTGGAGACCGACTTCGTCTGCCCGGTGCCGGTCGACTCCGTGCTGCACCTGCGCGCCTGGATCACCGGCGTGCACGGCCGGAAGATCTACAGCGCCGGCGAGGCGCGGATCGGCGGGCCCGACGGCCCGGTCGCGCTCCGCGCCCAGGCACTCTTCATCCAGGTGAAGCTGGAACACTTCACCAAGCACGGTCGTCCCGAGGACATCGAGAAGGTCCTCGACGACCCTGATCTGATGAAGCGCGCCCGAGCCTTTGAGGTGAACCCTTGAGCAGCACCCCCCGTCCGCCGGTAGACGTCCTGATCAGGCGAATCGACACCGAGCTGCCGCCGCCCGCGTACGCGCAGCCCGGTGACGCGGGCGCCGATCTGCGGACCGCCGTCGACGCCGAACTGGCCCCCGGTGAGCGGATCGTCCTGCCCACCGGCATCGCCATCGCGCTGCCGGACGGCTACGCGGCGTTCGTCCACCCGCGCTCCGGGCTCGCAGCTCGTTGCGGAGTTGCTCTGGTGAACGCCCCAGGGACGGTCGATGCCGGGTACCGTGGAGAGATCAAGGTGATCGTCGTCAACTTGGACCCGCGCGAAGCCGTCAGCTTCCGCCGAGGGGACCGGATCGCCCAGCTGGTGATCCAGCAGGTCGAGAAGGCCCGCTTCCACGAGGTGGCCGAACTGCCCGGGTCGGCACGAGCCGAGGGCGGGTTCGGGTCGACCGGCGGCCACGCCGCGGTCTAGGCTGCCCGCGGCCTCGCAGGAAGCCGAGCAGGTATTCGCATCGGTCTTGGACCGGGAAGGACAGTGACCGTGTTCCGTCGTCGCCAGAAGAGCGAGGACGCTGTCGAGCAGCTCGCCGACGACGCCATCAGCGCCGACGAGCCGGCCGATGACGTCGAAGGTTCCGCCGAGAGCGAGAACGTGACCGAACTGGACCCGGCGGAGCGGGTCGGCCTGCCGCCGGCTCCGCGTCCGGACGGTCCGTGGGACCACTCCGAGCTGGAGCAGCCGGAGGAAGGCCGGGTCGACCTCGGAGGCCTGCTGGTCCCCGGTGTCGAGGGCATGGAACTGCGCGTCGAGGTGGCCGGGGACGCGATCGTGGCCGCGACGCTGGTCCTCGGCAACAGCGCCATCCAGCTCCAGGCCTTCGCGGCTCCCAAGTCCGAGGGCATCTGGGGCGAGGTCCGTGAGGAGATCGCCAACGGCATCACCTCGCAGGGCGGCCTCATCGAGGAGGAGGAGGGCCCGCTCGGCTGGCACCTCCGGGCCCAGGTCCCCGTGCAGCTGCCGGACGGCACGCAGGGTGTCCAGCTGGTGCGCTTCGTCGGCTGCGACGGGCCGCGCTGGTTCCTGCGCGGTGTGATCTCGGGCCAGGCCGCGGTGCAGCCGGAGATGGCCGGGATCCTGGAGCAGGTCTTCCAGCAGACCGTCGTCGTCCGTGGCGAGACCCCGATGGCGCCGCGCGACCCGATCGTGCTGAAGCTTCCCGAGGACGCGCAGATGGTGGCCGACGGTGGCGGGGCAGCCGCCGCTGCCGGAGAGAGCGACAGCAACCGCTTCGGCGGCGCCGCGCTCGACCCGTTCGCCCGCGGCCCGGAGATCACCGAGGTCCGCTGAGCAGGCGTTGAGCCGGCGCCGAGCCGGCCGACCGCTCTTCGATCGCCCCCGCCCGGATGCCCGGACGGGGGCGATTTGCATGGGGCGGGCCGGTCCCCGTACAGTTCCGGAGTCGCACCGAGAGGGGCGACGGAATGCGAATCCGATGAATGAAACTCCGGAAAACGGAGCGGAAAAC
>NZ_JBEXYC010000096.1:0-15562 GCF_040630835.1 Kitasatospora sp. NPDC005751 | reverse complement strand
GAGTCGGCAGACTCGAACTCACGATCACCAAGATCGATAGAGCAACGGCTAGTGAAGCCGGATGCGGATGTTTGTTTGCGGGGGCCCAGACCGTTTTGGTCTGGGCCCCCGCAAACCGCGAGGAATGTGGGTCAGGTCAGCCGGTGGTGGCGGCGGTGAGGGCCTTGACACCGACGGCGCCGCCGGGGACCTCGCTCCACTCGGTCCAGCGGCCGGCGTTGTAGTCGGCGTCGCGCTGGTAGACCTTGTAGTCCTCGTTGATGGCGATGACGTGGACGACGTTGTTCTCGGCGCTGCTGGTGATGGCCCTCAGCTTGTTGTCGCTGACCTTGCTCCAGGCGGGGTCCCAGTGGCCGGCGTCGAAGTTTCCGTTAGTGGTGTAGAGGGAACCCTCGGAGCCGATGATCTGCAGATCGACGATGTTGCCGCGGGCACTGGCGGTGATGTCCTTGACGCCGACGGCGTTGCCGGGGATCTCACCCCACGCGGTCCAGCCGCCGTCGAGGTTGTTGTCGCGGGTATAGACCCGGCCGTCCTCGTTGACGGCGAAGACGTGGATGGCGCCGTTGGCGGTGGTGGCGCTGGTGACGGCCTTCAGGTTGTTGGTGTCGACACGCTCCCATGAGGGCCTCCAGTAGCCGGCCGCGTAGTCGACGCCGGTGCTGTAGAGGGAGCCGTCGGAGCCGATGATCTGCAGGCCGACCATGGTGCCGCGGGCGGTGGCGGTGATGCCGCTGACTCCCGCCGCGCCGCCGGGGACCTCACCCCACGGCGTCCAGGTGCCGCCGACCTTTCCGTCACGCGTGTACACATGGCCGTTGGAGCCCACGACGAAGACGTGGAGGGTGTCGCCGATGGCGACGGTGTCGACAGCGGCCAGCTCACCGCTGGTGACCGGAGACCAACTTCCGCCCGCCCTGGGGCCCACGACCGTGTCCCACAGCGTGTCGTTGGCCCCGATGACCTGCACGTGGGTACCTGCCTGCACGTCCGCCGTACGCAGCCGCAGCTCCGCTACCCACGCGCTGAGGTCGTCGGTGCGGGTGCTGGAGGCGCCGGTGCGGGTCTCGGTCTCGCCGAGGCAGCCGCCTTGCCAGGAGCGGGAGGCGACGGCGACGAGTTCGGCCTTGCCGTTCGTCTCGCGCAGGAGCGGGGCGCCGGTGTCGCCCTTGCAGAGGGCCGAGCCGTTCACACCGGTGGTGTCGATCGCGGTGGGCCGGGCGGCGTCGAGGGTGAAGGTCCCGGTGTGGAGCTTGGTGGGGACCCATTCGGTCTTGGTGCGCCCGTAGGCGGGCATGCGCAGGCTCTGGCCGGTGGTGGGTGCGGTGGTGGCGAGCGGGAGGGTGGGGATGCCGTCGACGGGGGTGGCGAGGCGGGCCATGACGAGGTCGCGGTCCTGTCGGGGCACCAGTTCGACGATGTCCGCCTGCTGACCGGCGCCGGTGGTGAGGTCGGTGCGCCCGACGGTGGCGGTGGTGCGCCACTTCGGCGCGCCGGCGGCGAGGTTCTGCGGTTGGGCGGGGTCGTCGGCGAAGCAGGACGCCGCGGTGATGATCCAGTTGCGGTCGACGAGGGCGCCGGTACAGGCACGGAAAGTGTCACCGATGGCGAGCTTGGCGGTGAAGGCGTAGGAGCCCTCGACAGCGGGGTCGGCCGAGACGGCGCCGGCCGGAGTGACCGCGCAGGTGCCGAGTGTGCCGACGGCCAGGGCCGCGGCGAGCAGGCTCGTCACCCGGGCGCGGGGCGAGGTCTTGCGAAGCATGAAGTGGTTCCTAGGGTGCTAGGGAGAGGGCGCGGGGGGCGGACTGTCAGCCGGTGACACGTAGCTCGACGACGGTGGTCGGCGCGCTACTGACCCCTTCGCCGACGCCCTTGAAGCCGTCCGTGGGGACGTCGAGCGTCTGTGTGGTGCCGCCGGTGGTGAGGCTCGCACGCAGGGACCGGCCGCTGGTCTGGACAGCGAACACGTCCGCCAGCTCCAGGGCGAGGAAGCCGGTCGCGGTGTCGGCGACGAAGCAGACCTTGTTGTCGGCGTTGCCGGGGGCGCGGGTCCAGATCTGGATCTGCGACGGGCCGGAGCAGTCGGCGAGAGTGACGTGTCCGTCTCCGCGCAGGAGCTTGACGTTGATGATGCCGTTGGCGCCGGGGTACGCGAAGTCCTCGAGGGCCACGGGCGCGGAGGAGGCGTCAGCCGACGCCGGCGGGGGCGGCGGAGCGCTATCGGCCACAGCGAGCACGGACACACAGGCCGTGATGCCGAGCGCTGCGCCGAGCGCGGTGAGCAGGCCTCGGGTGCGGCGTTTCATCCGGGTCCCTCCGAAGAACGGGTCGCTTGAGTTGCGGCTGTCGCCGGGTGCACGTGGGTCAGCCGGTCCGCAGCTCGACCAGGGCCGCCGGCTTCTGCCCGAGCCCTTCGGCGACGTTCTGCAGGGTGTTCTTGGGGACGTCGACCGTCGTTGTGACGCCGGCGTCGGTGGTCAGGCGGGCGCGCACGTCGTAACCCGCTGTCCAGATGCTGAAGGTCTTCGGCAGTTCGAGGGCCAGGAACCCCGAGGCACGGGTGACCCGGAAGCAGGCTGCCGGGCCGGCACCTCCGACGGCCATGCTGAACAGCTTGATCTGGACGTCGGTGTAGCAGTCGGCGAGGACGATGTGCCCGTCCCCGCGCAGGAGCTTGAGTTCCGGGAAGGGTGACGTCCCGGGGTAGGTGAAGTCCTCGACCACGGGCGGGGCGGCGGAATTTCCCGCAGGGGTGCTGTCGGCCGCGGCGACAGTGGAGGCGCCGATCGCGAGAATGGCCGCGAGGGCGGCGACAATCTTCCATCGTATACGAGTCTTCATCTGCAACCTTCTTCTGGTTCTTCGCCGCGGGCATGGCTATCCCCCGCGGAGGAATCCGAACTGGAGGTAATCAGCACGGAGGGCGAGCCGGCCGGAGAAGTCAGGCCTGGCTACACGATGCGAGAGTCTAGGGTATCGGTCAGACAAGCGACCGTCATGTCCGTTCCACGCTGCGATATTTGAGGGGATATGACCACAAGTGAATTGCGCATATAACGGACAAAGCGGCCTACTGCGGTGTCCGCATTCCGGTCTTCTGCCCCTGATTCAACTTGTTGCTGGCGGGCTGCACCACGCCGTGACCGCCTCTGTGTGAGATGCTACTGATGCTCCATCAGCTATTGCCTTGTCAGTGTCCGGCATTATGCTCTCGCAGGTGCCGGGTGAGCCGGTGTGAGGGCTAATCAAAAGGGGTTGCTGGTGGGTATATCGTTGCTTCGCAAACGGAGGGTGCGGGGAGCTCCGTTGCGCGGGCTGAGTCTTCGACTATTGCCATTGGCATTGCTCGCCGGCCTGCTGGGCACGGCTCCGGCCTTCGCGGCCGGGCAGGACGCCGGCACGCCATCGGGTGTTTCGTGGGTCACCGATCGGGTCAGGGTGCTCAGCTATTGGGAGGCTGGGGAGTCGGGGGTCAGGGCGGCAGCGGAGGCCGCGCTGCTCGGGTCGGACGCGGATGTGCGTCTCTTCCTCGAGAGCGGGCGTGCCGCGGCGCAGGTGAAGGACGATCAGGTCGCGGTGGCGCAGATCCACGCGCTGGCCGGCCCGGGGGTGCGGGAGCTGGCTGAGAAGGCGTTGCTCGGCTCGGCCGATGACCTGCAGGCCTTCCTCAGTGGTAGCTACCGGCAGGCGTTGATCAAGGACCAGCAGCTCCAGGTCGCGCAGTCGATGAACGGTGCCGGCGCGGGGGTGCGCAAGGCGGCCGAGACGGCGCTGCTCGGTTCGGCCGACGACCTGCGGGCGTTCCTGGCGGAGGGCCAGTACACCGCCAGGGAAGCGGACGACCGGGTGAAGCTGGTCCAGATCCTCAGCGAGGGCGGGCCGAACACGCAGGCCGCCGCGCGCCTGGCGCTCAACGGCTCGATCGCCGACGTGCGCGAGTTCCTGGCGGTGGGCCAGCACGTGGCACGCGCCCGCGACGCCGAGCGCACGACGGTCGCACAGCTGGTCCAGCAGGCCAAGGACGCCTCCGCGCAGGCGGTGCGGGAGACCGAGGCCGCGAAGACCGCCTCCGCGCAGGCCGTTGCGTCGTCGAAGCTGGCGAAGGAGGCCGCGGCCCGGGCCGCCGCGGAGACCGAGGCGGCCGGCGCGGACAAGGCCATGGCCGGGGCGGCGGCGGAGCGCGCGGCGCAGGCCGCGGAGCAGGCGGGGACCGCCGCGCAGAGCGCCGCGCAGTCGGCGCGGTCGGCGACCAACGCCGCTCGCACGGCCGCCGCAGCGGCTTCCCAGGCCGCGTACGCTGCCGCCGGTGCGGCGCAGGCCGCCTCCCGGGCGCGCAGTGCCGCAGCCTCGGCGGCGGTGAACCGGGACAAGGCCGGGGATGCCACACAGGCCGCGCTGGAGGCGCGCGCTGCGGCGGAGAACGCCCTCACCGCCGCTCGGTCCCTGGACGATGCCATCGTCGCGGGCAACGCGAGTCAGGTCGCGGTGGGAGCGGCGGCCGGCGCCGGTGCCGACGCGAAGGACGCTGCCGCATCGGCCGAGCGTGCCGGCGGGTTCGCCGAGAAGGCCGGAGTCCAGTCGGCCCGTGCCAAGCAGGCAGCGGCCTCGACCCGTCGTCACGCCGAGGAGGCGGCCCGTGCCGCCAACGCCGCCAAGTCGCTGGTGTCCGAGGCCGTCCTGTTCGCCACTGCCGCCAAGAGCCTCGCGAACTCCGCCGCCGGCCACGCGCAGGCCGCGGCGCAGGCCGCCGACGAGGCGGCGCAGCACGCGGGCGAGGCGGCCACCGCCGCCCAGAACTCCAAGATCCACGCGGATCAGGCGCAGGTTCTGGCGGACGAGGCGCAGGCCGCTGTCGAGCAGGCGGGCAAGGTTCAGGACCTGGCCCGGCGGACCGAGGCGGAGGACCTCACGGCCCGCACCGCCGCCGCGACCGACCGGGCGATCGACGCCCGCGCGGCCTACGACGACGCGGGCAAAGAAGCCGGCGATGCCGTGCAGCAGGCCCGCCTCTACCAGGACGAGGCTGACCGCCTGGCCGCGGCGGTCCTCCAGCCGAACGCGGATACCGCGCAGATCGCCACCGACGGGCGCAAGCTCGCCCTGCTGTCGCTGAAGATCTCCGGCCCCTGGGACGCCGCCGCCGCGCGCACCGCTCTTTCCGGCTCCGACAGCTCCGTCCTGGAGTACGTGCGCACCGGTCGCGCCAAGGCGCTCCAGCTCGACGAACGCGAACGCGTGGCAGACCTCGCCGCCAACTCCGAGATGCCCGCAGTCCGCTCCGCCGCCGCCCAGGCACTCACGGGCGACGCGGCCGCGGTGACCGCCTTCCTGACCACCGGCCAGTACCAGGCCGCCGTCAAGGACTACCAGGTCGCCGTCGCACAATCCATGAACGACGCCGGACCCCAAGTGAAGGCCACAGCCGAAACAGCGCTCATGGCGGGCACCGTACAGGCCCTGCGCGACTACCTCGGCCCCGGCCGATTCAACGCCCAGACGGCGGACGACAAGCTTCACGCCGCCCAACTGCGCAACGGCGCCGGCCCCGAACTCGAGGCCGCCGCCCGCGTCGCCCTCGAAGCGCCTCCGCAGATCCTGCGGGACTTCATCGAAACCGGCCAGTACACGGCCCAACGGAAAGACCAGCTCGCCGCCGCCCACATCGCGGACGTGCAGCGGCTGATCGCCGAGGGCGCCGCCGTCACCGCCTACGCCCAGCAGAGCGCCGCCGAGGCAGCCCAGGCCGCCGCCGTGGCCAAGGGTGCGGCAGGCGACGCCTCCACAGCCGCCGGCCAAGCGCAAGAAGCGGCCACCAGGGCCGCCGGCTACGCGGCCCAGGCCACCGACAAGGCCAAATCGGCCGAGACAAGCGCCGCCCAGGCCGCCCAGGCATCCAAGGCCGCCAATGAGGCGGCGGCCACAGCCGACCGCGCCACCGCCAGCGCCCGCTACTCCGCCCAACAAGCCCAGAACTCTTCGGGCCGGGCACGTGCATCGGCGCGCAGCGCCTACGCGGCGGCCTCGGCCGCGCGAGCCTCGGCAGACGCCGCGGGCAACGACGCCCGGGCAGCGGCGCAAGCCGCGGCGGCGGCGTTCGACACCGCCGCGGTCCACGCCGTGGAGGAAAGCAAGACCGAGGCGCTGGCCGAAGAGCTGAAGCTGCGGGACGTGGCCGTCCAGGTGCAGCGGGAGACACTGCGCCGACAGGCCGTCGCCGACCTCGCCACCAAGATCAGCACCGGTCCGCTCCACCACATCGGCGGCCCGATCGACTGGGGCAACCAGCAGGACTGGCTGCGGCCCGTCCTGAGGGGGATCGACTACGCCGCGGACAAGCTCAGCCAGGCCTTCGTCTTCGCCGCCGGGGCCTACATAAGCCTCTTCAGTCTCTACAGTGCCGTCCTCGCGTTCAACGCGAGTTTCATCCTCGAGGCTCTGCCGACATTCTTCTGGCAAGGGGGCTCGTGCATGGTCGGCCTCCTCACGGGAGACGCCAAAGAGAAGTCGCCCGCCTGTACGAGTCCGGTGGCCGCGCTCAGCGGCCCGGCGCAGAAGCTCCTCGATCTCGCGCGGCAGCTGCCCTTCAAGGGGAGGGTCACCTCGTTCCTCGAGGACGCCTTCGCCCGCATCGGCATCTGCATTGGAGGCAACAGCTTCCCGGCCGGCACTCCCGTCCTGATGGCCGACAGCACCTCCCGCCCGATCGAGCAGGTACAAAAGGGCGACCATGTGCTGGCCACCGACCCGGTCAACGGACGAACCGCTGCACAAACAGTGGACGCCACCATCTACACACCCGACGACCGCGACTTCACCGACCTGACCATCGCAACACCGGACGGCAAGACCGCCACCATCACCTCCACCGACCACCACCCCTACTGGTCTGTGGGTCAGCGCACCTGGCGCAATGCCGCAGACCTCGTCGAAGGCGACACGCTGCGAACCCCGAGTGGCGCCACCGCAGAGGTCATCGGTGTCAAGCGTCGGACGGACCTTCGGCCCGCCTTCAACCTCACTATTCGAGACATCCACACGTACTATGTACTCGCTAGCGCCACGCCAATTCTCGTGCATAATTCTGGGTGCGGCGATATTGCATTGGGGCCGGGGGCTGGCTCTGCAGATGCCCTGACCTCCTTTGCTTCGCCGAAGCCGGAGACGGAATTCGTCTTCGATCCTGGGACAGGAAAGTTCCTGGCCGGAGACCGTGATCCCATTCCGGGGGGGCTCAGTCCGCACGAGCAACTGGTGGCTAAACTCGGAGCCGACTCAAAGACCGTCGCTGGCGGTACGATGTATCGGAACGCAAATGGCGGGCTTGTCTTCACGCAGGAAAGTGGCCATTTTGGCCAGAACTGGACGCCTGCCGTGTGGGATCAATTCCAGAAATTCATAGAAAGCTACGGAGTCCAAGCCGATTACCAATCTTGGGGTTAGATATGGGAGACTGGACGCCAGTCGTGAGAAGTAGCTATGACTCATGGCTGGGTGTAATGCCAGATGGAACGCTTGGCATCGGCAAGGCGGACGAGGGTAGGGCAACCTTGGAAGGGTCAGGCTACATAGCTATGTGGCCATTCCTTGAGAGGAGCCTTGCCGAATGCCTTGACGATTTCTCAATCTCCTGGGAACTTCTGGGAGGTCACGGGGTCTCAACCCCTGAGAGGCTAGTGGAGCTGACTGTGGCCTCCGCATGCAAGCGGGGGCGGCCATATTGGATAGCGCTGGCCGTTCCGTGGCTGATTCAAATGGCTCAGATGCCAGGCTTCGATTCTCGCCTTGCCTGCGAAATGCTGCAATTGACGACGGAGTCAGAGTCACTCCCTATTGATCTACGCGATCAAGCGATGGCAACATTGGCGAGATGTCAGACTGGCAATTAAGCTCACCTTGTAAGCTGAATGTTTATTCATCCTTATGGTCCTGCTGTAAGGGTGGATTTAATGGCTTATCGTGGCTTGGATCCATAGCTGGTTGTCCCAATAGGTAGGGCCCCGCCGAGCATGTTTCGGTGGGGCCCTACCGTTTTTGGGACGGCTTGACGGCAGTAGTTGACGGCAACGTCAGTGGTCGGGCGCTGCACAGAGTGGCGGCTCGCCGTCGTTGGACCGCGTGGCGGCCGCCCCAGGGACTGAGCCGAGCGTGGCCCGCAGGCGAGCAGCTCCGGTTCGAAGAGCAACGTACTCGTGGCTGGCCGCGAGCGCCGCCGGGTCTCCTGTCCTCAGCACCGCGCCAGACGATTCACCAGCGGGGCCCGGCCCACGCCACGACAACGGAGGGGAAGGCCATCGTGCCGAAGGTTCTGGAGAATAGTGGTGGCCACCTGCCGCACCACGACTACATTGCCCGGGTCGTCACCGAGCTGGAGGCGATCAGGCGCGGCCCCGACGGCTGGCGGCTGGAGGAGGGAAACCTCGCCGGCGCGCCCGTGCTGCGGGCCGTGCTTGGCTGGGATGCCGGGAACCACAGCCCGTGCGGTGACCCTGATGCCTTCGACGCGGACTGCATGCTCACCGTGAACTGGGACAGCACCGCCGGCTGGTCGTATGTCTTCCAGCGCGAGTCCGACGCCGGCGCCTACCCGTCGATGGAGTTGGACATCCCCGTCGCCTCCGACCCGGCTAGGGTCTGTTGCGAAAGTGGATCAAGGTCGCCCGCGTGGCTCACAGACCACGAATGGCTTCGGCGGTCAGGGCCGTAGGACGCCCAGCAGATGATTGAGCCGTCGGCGGCGAGCTGTCCCATGAACCACTCGTCGTCAGCTCGGGCGAGGCACAGGTCATGGAAGGACAGGATGACGTCAGGCTGGAGGACGTCGTAGTCCGCGGAGCCGGGCTGTTCGACAACGACGAGTCGTTCAAGCGAGAGCAGATCCGCTTCGGCGTCGCCGGAGACGGAACGGAGCCGCTCGATCGTCCATCCGTCGGGGAGATCTGCGTTCACTGCCGCATGGTCGCACCCAGAGCGCCTCACAGCCATTCGTTTATGGCGGCGACCAGCACCGTCGCGTGATAGCGGACGGCGAGCTTGTCGTACCTCGTGGCGACCGCACGGTGACGCTTGAGCCGGTTGATCCCGCACTCGACCGCGTGCCGCTGCTTGTAGTCGTCCTTGTCGAACTGGGGCGGGCGGCCGCCTCGGGAGCCGAGCTTCCGGCGGTTGCGGATCTGGTCCGCCTTCTCCGGGATGGTGCACCTGGTTGGAGAGCCACCCGCGCATCAAGCACGTCTTCATACCCGTCGGCGCCTGCTGGCTCAACCTCCAGGAAGCCTGGTGGCGCATCTTCCGCAAGGTCTCCCTCGCCGGCCACTCCTTTGCCGACCCCGACGAGATCACCCAGGCCACCCGGCTGGCAACCGCCCAGCTCAACGCACGTGCCAGACCGTGGATCTGGGGCAGACCCGCCCCATCAATACGACAACTCCGACGCCGCTACATCTACTACCTTTAAGGAATCCAGCACTAGGAGGCGGTGCTGACGGAGAAGCTGGCGGCGCACCGGCAGTCCCCGTGGCCCTGCGGGCACGTCGCCTCGTACCGGCCTGGGGCCCTGGCCACGCTGACCGGGGCCGCCTCGAAGGGTTGACGGGCCGCCAGTAGGACGTAGCAACGAGGGGGGCCCGTACGACCGGAGAAGGCCGTGCGGGCCCTCTGCTCTGCCTACTGCTGATCCGGGCCGCCCAGGCTTTGCTGATCTTCGTCTTCGACGGCGAAGGCACAGGCCGGCGCTTGCCACGTCCAGGGGTCCTGGATGCGGTGCCGGTCGGTCATTCGAGTGCCGGAACGACGGTGTGGGCGAGTTGGACGCGCGAGGTGAGACCGAGTTTGCGGTAGACGCGGGTGAGCGTCGCTTCGACGGTCTTGACGCTGACGGTGAGGGCGGTGGCGATGTCGCGGTTGCTGCGGCCGGCGGCGGCGAGGCGGGCGCAGTGCTCCTCGGTGGTGGTGAGGCGCGGGCGGGTACCGTCCTCGGCCGGGTTGGGTTCCAGGCGGGTCAGGGCACGCTGGGCGGTGTCGGACCAGGGGTGGGCTTGGTGGGTGGTGAAGAGGTCGGCGGCGCTGCGGGCTGCGGCGCGGGCGCTGGCGCGGCGGCGTCCGCGGCGTTCGGTGTGACTGAGTGCCAGGAGGGTGCGGCCGCGTTCGAGGGGGAGGTGGCGCAGGCGGTCGGCCGTGTCGTCGAGTCGCCTGGCGGCCGTGTCGTAGTCGCCGCGGGCGGCGTCGAGGAGGGCCTGGGCGCGTTCGAGGGCGGGCAGCACGCAGGTGCGGCCGAGGTCGGTGGCGGTGCGGCGGGTGTCGGCGAGCAGGTCGTCGGCCTCGTCGGGGCGGCCGACGGCGACCAGCGCCTCGGCGAGGTCGGCGTGCCAGCGCAGGACGGACGGGTCGCGGACCTGCTGCCGCTTCTCCAGGGCGCGGACCTCCTCCAGCGGCTCCACGGCCTCCTTGGGACGGTCGGCGGCCAGCAGGAGGTGGCCGAGGGCGAAGAGGTTGCGGGAGAGGAAGACCTGGTTTGCATCGTAGCGGGAGGCGTCGATGCCCCGGTTGGCGTGGGCCAGGGCGAGGTCGGTGCGTGCGGCGGTGCCCTCGACGAGTGCGGAGGTGTAGCAGGCCGGGCCCGGTGGCAGGCCGGCCTGGTCGGAGAGTGCCTGGGCGCGGCGGGCGTAGTCGAGTGCCTTGGCGCAGCGCCCGGCGCGCAGTTCGGCTTCGGCGAGGCTGCGCAGGATGTCCACGATGGCCTCGGCGTCACCTGTGCGTTGGGCCTGGACGAGCAGCGGGAGCAGTGTGGTGCGGGCCTCGCCGGGGCGGTCGTCGAAGAGGGCGTGGCGGGCGGCGAGGTGTTCGGGGGTGGCGTTGGTGGGGACGAGTGCGGTGCGGGGCAGGGACAGGGCGTGTTCTAGGGTGGCTTCGGCGTCGGGGTGGCCGAGGATGCGGTGGACGCGGGCCTGCATGGTCAGGGCCAGTGCGGCGGTGGTGCTGTCGTCGGCGGCCATGGCGAGGGCGGCGGCGTGGGCGGCCAGGACGGCGGCCTGTTCGGGGGCGCCTTCGCTGACGTTGGCCCAGATGGCCTGGCGGAAAAGAATCTGCGCGGTGAGGTCCGGCCGTCCGCCCGCCTCGTGGATCGCGGCGGCGAACAGTTCGTCGGCGCTGTGCAGGCGCTGGCCGCTGGCGTCGAGCAGGGACAGGAGGGCGCCGACGCGTTGGGCGGGGCTGTTTTCGTGTTCCAGGACGAGGCGGGCGGCGGCCCGGCCGCGGGGCAGGTCGCCGCAGTTGGTGGCGTCGCGCACGGCGGTCAGTGCGCGTTGGGTGAGCAGGCCGGTGTCCTCGCGCGGGGTGCGCTGGGCGGCGAGGAGGGAGAGTTCGGCGGCCAGCGGGTGTTCGCCGCGAAGCCGGGCGTGGCCGGCGGCGCGGGCGGCGTCGCGTGCGGTGTGCCGGGTGGTGCGGGGGTCGGCGGCAAGCGCGGTGTGGCGGTCGCGGCGGACGCTGTCGTGGCTGGCCTCGGCCAGGCGGGCGTGCAGGAGGCGGCGTTCGGCGCCCGGGAGCCGGGTGGTGAGTTCGGTGGCGATAGCCGAGGCGGCGAAGCGCACCTGCCCGGTGGCCGGTGCGGGGTGGATCAGCCCGGTCGCCTCGGCCTGGGCCAGGAGGTGCTCGGCGGCCGGGCCTGCGAGGCGGGTCAGCAGGTCGACGTCGGGGCGGTCGTCGAGTGCGGCGAGGGTCAGTAGTTCCTGTACGTCGTCGGTCACGGCGCCGAGCCATTCGCCGATGAGCCGGCGGGCGCCGGGCGGCAGGAGGGGGCCCTCGCCGGTGGCCTCGGCGGCCGATGTGCCGGCACTGCGGCCGCACACCTGGGCGAGCTCCAGGGCCAGGGCCGGATTGCCGCCGCTGCGGGTGTGAAGCCAGGCGACATCGCCGGGGGTTGGCCGCATCGGGACCAGCAGGGAGGCGACCTGGTGCTCCGCCAGGGGCGGGACTTGCAGCGCGTACACGTCCTCGCCGCTCCAGTGGCCGCCGGGGCCGGGGCGCCAGGTGCGCTCGGTGGCGATGACGGGCAGCTCGGGGGACAGGCGCACGGCCCACCCGAGGACGGCTGCGCTGGCCGCGTCCAGCCACTGGCCGTTGTCCACGAGCAGCGTCACCGGCGGCGCGTCCCGCAGCACGGCGACGGTCAGCCGGCGCAGCCGGAGGGCCGGCCCGGCGCCGTCCGGGGAGGCGGGCTCGCCGACGGCCTCGTCCAGGACGGCCGCCAGCTCCCGTGCGGCGGGCAACGACTGCAGGGCCAGGGCGAGTTCGAGCAGTCCGGTGTAGGGAACCGGGGCGTCCTGCGGGCCCGGGGCCAGCCGTACGACGGGCAGGCCGAGCCGCCGGGACAGCACGCCCGCCGCAGTGGTCCGGCCGATGCCGGGCGGCCCGAACAGCACCACCCGGCGGGTGCCGGGGGCGTCGTCAGGCACCACCGGCACCACGGCGCCGGCCGGTTCGTCCTGAAGCCCGCTCACCCACGTCGCAGAGTCTCGCATCGGGCCATGGTGCGCCACCCCCGCCTCCCCGGTCCAGGTCAAGGGATTTCCCTGATTTCGGCGCTCACCCGCCTTCCCTAGCCTCATGGCCACAGCCGAGCCATCACCGCCGACGTCCCCCACCCCCAAGACGGCGTCGTGCGGCCTCCCCCATGGGGCTCGGCGGAAGGAATGTGATGACCTCCAAGAGAGCACTCGCCACGGCCGTCGCGGCCACCGTCGTCCTGGGTACCGTGACGGTTGCGGCAACCCAGTCCACCGCGACCGCCAGCAGCTCCTCCACCCGGCCGGGCGCCGGGTTCCGTGCGATGAGCGCCGACGCGCGGAGCCAGGCGATACGCACGGCCGACCGGGAGGCCGGCGCCGTCGCCGAGTCGTTCGGCTTCGGCTCCGAGGAGCGCCTGACGGCCAAGGACGTCCTGCTCGACACCGACGGCGCCCGGCACGTGCGCTACACCCGCACCTACCGCGACCTGCCCGTCATCGGTGGCGACCTGGTCGTGCACTACGGCAAGGACGGCAAGGCCACCGGCTCCGACCAGGCCCATCAGGGCGCGATCAAGGTGGCCGCCACCTCGCCGACTCTGAGCGCGGCCGATGCCTCGGCCAAGGCGGTCAAGCACGCCAGGCACGTCAGGAACGCCAGGACCGACAGCGCGGACGGCAGCACCCTGGTGGTGTACGCGGTCGGCGAGGTGCCCGTTCTCGCCTACCGCTCGATCGTCACCGGCGAGGACGAGGCCGGGCCCGTGTCGCGGGAGGCGGTCATCGTGGACGCGGCCAGCGGTGCGCCGCTGGACCAGTACGAGCTGCACCAGGGCGCTACGGGCACCGGCAACGGTGTCACCGCCGGGCAGGTCAGTATCGAGACCACCCAGTCCGGCAGCACCTACACCCTCACCGACGCCGCGCACGGCGGCACCGTCGTCTACGACTCCTACAACAGCGCGCAGTCGAACCCGAAGCAGAACGCCCGCGCCTTCTCCAAGACCACCAACACCTGGGGCACCGGCACCACGTCCAGCCGGGAGAGCGCCGCGGTGGACGCCTCCTACGGCCTGGCGAAGACCTGGGACTACTACAAGGACTCCTTCGGACGCTCCGGCATCCGCAACGACGGCAAGGGCGCCCCCGCCTACGTCCACGTCGACACCAGCCTGCTGAACGCCTTCTACGACGACGACTGCTTCTGCATGTTCTTCGGCGACGGCTCCTCCCAGAACAGCAACACCCCGGTCACCGCGCTCGACGTGGCCGGCCACGAGATGAGCCACGGCGTCACCGCCGCCACCGCCGGCCTCAACTACTCCGGCGAGAGCGGTGGCCTCAACGAGGCCACGTCCGACATCTTCGGCACCATGGTCGAGTTCTACGCCAACAACGCCGGTGACCAGGGCGACTACTACATCGGCGAGAAGCTCAACATGGCGGGCGGCTACATGCGCCGGATGGACAACCCCGCCGCCGACGGCAACAGCCTCGGCTGCTGGACCGCCAGCGCCGGATCGGTGGACGTCCACTACTCCTCCGGCATCGGCAACCACTTCTTCTACCTGGCCGCCGAGGGCACCGGCGCGAAGACCATCGGCGGACGCGCTCACAACGGCACCACCTGCAACAACGACAGCTTCACCGGTATAGGCAAGGACAAGGCCGCCGCCGTCTGGTACCGCGCCCTGTCCACCTACATGACCTCCACCACCAACTACTCCGGCGCCCGCACCGCCACCCTCCAGGCCGCCGCCGACCTCTACGGCGCCAACTCCCAGGAGCGGTACCTCCTCTCCAGGGCGTGGGCCGCCGTCAGCGTCGGCACGGCCCTGCCCGACCCCGGCACCAGCAGCCCCACCCCCTCGCCGACCGCCTCCCCCACCTCCAGCAGCACCCCGAACCCGACCGCCTCCCCCACCTCCAGCACCACCCCGTCCCCGACCGCCTCCCCCACCTCCAGCACCACCCCGAACCCGGGCAACGCGCTGACCAACGGCTCCTTCGAACAGGGCGCCACCGGCTGGACCCAGAGCGACAGCGACATCACCAACTCCACCCTGCAGAGCGCGCACGGCGGTTCCTGGTACGCCTGGATGATGGGCTACGGCACCTCCGCCATCGAATCCCTCTCCCAGTCGAACATCGCGGTCCCCGCCACCGGCAGCCCCAAGCTCACCTTCTGGCTCAAGGTCAGCACCGCGGAGTCCGGCGCCACCGCCTACGACACCCTCAAGGTCAACGTCAACGGCACCACGCTGGCCACCTACTCCAATGCCAACGCCTCCTCCGGATACGTCCAGAAGACCGTCGACCTGTCCGCCTTCAAGGGCAAGAGCGTGAAGCTGGAGTTCGCCGGCACCGAAGACGCCTACCTGGCGACCGTCTTCCTCCTCGACGACATCACCATCGGGTGACCCACCCCCGTCCTCCTGCGGCCGGACCCGTCGTGGGACGGCTCCAGTCGCAGGACTGCCGCATTCGCACTGGGTAGCAACGAACGAGGCAGCCCGCAGCCGGGCCCCTGGGGCAGGGCCCAGCCACAGGGGCCACCACGGCCCACCCCCGCGGGTCCGGGCCCGCTGGCCCGCGCCTCCCCGCCGGACCTGCGGCCCCGGACCCACCCCGGCACACAGCCACCGCCACCCGCGCTCGGCCCGCTGCCGACCGGCCACGAAACAGTCCCGCCACCCGACCGGCAGCACCACGGCATCACCGCTCGACACCGCTCACACCGAGCCGCGAGCCAGCGGAGAACGCCCCGGCCCCGCCGCCGCCTGCTAATGCTTCGTTCCTCAAAGCAGGTACACGTAGCGGTGTCGCAGTTGTCGGGTCGGCGGGGCGGGTCTGCCCCAGATCCAGGGGCGTGCTCTGGCGTTAACTTCGTTGCGACGGGTCAGCCGGTCAGGGCTTGGTGCCGGTCAGTTCCCGCCAGGGGACGGGGCCGTTGTCCAGGTCGGCGATCGGCCACCAGTTGTCGGCGCCGGGGCCGTCGGTCTCCAGGTCCTCCAGTTTGGCGACGCCGGCCGCCACGGTGCGCAGCATCTTGGCGACGTGGG
>NZ_JBEXYC010000095.1:0-16175 GCF_040630835.1 Kitasatospora sp. NPDC005751 | reverse complement strand
TGATCGACCCCGAGCGCGGGCCGGACGGCGGTTCACCGGCAGGCTCAGTACGGCCGAGCTCGTACGGCCGCTCAGGACGACAGGCCGTGCGCTCGGGCCTCGGCGGTACTCTTCAGGTCGCGCAGCCAGGATTCGAGACCCTGCGCGAGGATCTCGGTCGCGGCGGGCACGTTCGCATCGACCTGGGGCCCGGTGTGGGTCTCCTCGGTGCGCACCAGGACACCGCCCCTCACCTTGACGAAGTTCCACACGTGGACGCCGTCGATGTGCAGGCCCGCACCGATCGCGGGGCCGGTCCAGCGGATGCAGGAGTCGCGCTTGAGCTGCTCGACGGTCGAGGTGATCACCAGACTGGTGGCGGGGGTCGAGGGGTTCGGGGGCACCGGCGTCGTCCACCGGAAGGCCGAACCCCTGCGGAGCGGGCCGTCGTCGAGGCGGTCAGCCGTCGTGACGGGGGGCTGCCAGGCCGGCCAGTGCTCCACGTCGGTCTGCAGCTTCCAGACGACGCCCAGCGGCGCGTGGATCATGGTCTCGGTCCGGTGACGGACGAGTGCGTCGGGGTCGACGCCCTTCCCGCCGCAGGTCAGGGACGCACCGGGCCGGGAGCCGGGCCCGGTGGCGGCCCCGGCGGGCAGGGCGGCCACGCCGAGCAGGCCGACGACGAGCGGGACGGTGCACAGGGCGGCACGGCGGCCGGTGCTGCGAATGCCGGACACGGGGTTCCCCTTGATCGGTCGTAAGGCGGACATGGCCCATCGGGTGCGCGGCGGGCGTCGGACCCGGCGTGGCGGGCGGTGTTCGGTGAAGCGCGTCACCGGCCGGGGCGGCGCTGCTTCCGGGCCCGGTGGAGGGTGGCGAGGAGGACGGCGGACGCCGCCACGATCAGCCCGGCGAACCCGGGGTGCATGTCCTTGGACAGGCTCTGCGCCTCGTCGGGCCGGACCAGCCACACCACCAGTGGGGCGGCGTACGCGGCGGCGAGCAGGAACACCGCCCGCCACACCGCCCGGTCACGGACGGACCGGAGGGCGCCGACGATGGCGAGCACCACCGGGAGGACGGCGAGCAGCGCGAACTGGCCCACCACCAGCAGCGGAACGGCCCAGGCGGCGAACGTCACCGACCCCGGGACGGGCCGGTCTCCACGCCGGGCTCCATGCCGACCTTCGCGCCGACCTTCGCGCCGGTCTTCTTGCCGGTCTTCTTGCCGGTCTTCGCGGGCGTGGGGCGACTGGACCGTGGCGGCCATGGGGGTCTCCTTGGATCGGCGGAGTGCACGGCGGCACCACGCATGCCAGGCTGAGATAGATAGATGCTCACGTTTTCGTTAGAAGTTGTAACGCAGAACGACCCTGAGGATCAATAGTGTTAGTGATAGCCTCTAACAAAACCTTGGCCGTCTAGCTCGCTTGAGCGGGATCACACCCGGCGTGGGAGCAGGCACTCCGGGCAAGCGCTTGGTACTGCTGTCGGACACACCGAAGAGAGGACCGCGGCCATGACCACACCCGACGACACCGAGGAGCCGGACGAGGAGACCCGCGAGCGGTCCGCCGAGGAGCGCTCGATCGTGGCCCCCACCCCGGCGGACGTCCGCGCCAAGGCGGAGGACGGCGACGACGAGGAGCCCGAGCCGCCGGCGGCGGACACCCAGGCGCCCTGACAGGGGCTCAGACCGGGGCGCGCGCCCCACTTCGCACCAGGGGGTGGGCGCCCCGGGCAGCCGGCGCGTCCGGTTCCCAGCCCCGGACCACAGGAGTCAGGAGTTGTTCATGGTTGACCACAGCAGGGGTGACGACGTCTACCAGCCCGTCGGCGGCGACGACGAGCAGGAGGACGCGACGCCGCTCGACCTCCAGGACGCACTGGACGAGCGCACGTACGACGACATCCTCGACGAGGGGTACTCACCGCCGGAGAAGCCGCTCGGCGTGACCGGCGCGGGAACCACCCCGGCGGAACAGCGCGAGGGCGAGAGCCTGGACGCCCGGCTGGCCCGGGAGCTGCCCGAGGTCGCCGACGGTGAGGGCGACGGCATCGGCGACCTGCCGGGCGGGGAGGGCGAGCTGCTGGACGCCGAGGCCGGCGACCGTCGGGCGGGACGGCTCGTCGCACCGGACGAGGGGGCTCACGCGCACACCACCAAGGGCATGTTCGCCTCCGACGTCGGCATCGACGGCGGCGCCGCGGGCGCCGAGGAGGCGGCCATGCACATCGTGCCCGACGAGGAGTGAGCACGCTGGGCAGCGGGATCGAACACGGCCCGTCATACCTGTCCCGTCGGGGTTTGAGCAGGTGAGCGGCTGTCCACACACCAGGTAGGGCGTCGTCGTGCCTCCGAGCGGGGCCCAGTAGGCGGCGGCGCCCGCAGGCCCGTCACCGCACGCGGAGCAGCGGTCCGGCGCGGACGCCGGCGGGCCGCCGAGGGGGGCGAGAGAGGACAGCCGCCATGGCCCGACCCGTGTGGACCGGAGTCCTGACCTTCGGCCTGGTCACCGTACCCGTCTCCCTGTACACCGCGACGCAGTCCCACGACGTGCGCTTCCACCAGCTGCAGCGCGGCACCTCGGACCGCGTCCGCAACAAGCGGGTCAACGAGCGCACCGGCAAGGAGGTCGACTTCGGCGAGATCGTGAAGGGCTACCCGGTCGCCGAGGGCGAGTACGTCGTCGTGGAGCCGGACGAGCTGGAGCAGATCTCCCCCGGCCGCTCACGCACCATCGACATCGCCGGCTTCGTCGACCTCGCCGAGGTGGACCCGATCTTCTTCGACAAGACCTACTACCTCGGCCCCAAGGGCAAGGAGTACCAGAAGGTCTACGCCCTCCTCGTGGAGTCCCTCGACCACGCGGCCAAGGTCGGACTGGCGATGTTCGCGATGCGCGGCAAGGAGTACCTGACCGCCATCCGCTCCGAGAACGGCCTGCTGGAACTGCACACCATGCACTTCGCCGACGAGGTCCGCGACCCGCGCCGGGAGATCGACGACCTCCCCGAGAAGGTCGAGCTGTCCACCCAGGAGATCAAGACCGCCGAGCAGCTCATCGGCATGCTCGCCGTCGACTGGGACCCGGGCGAGTGGCACGACACCTACGAGGACCAGGTCAAACAGCTCATCGAGGACAAGCTCGCCGGCCGCGAGATCGCCGTGTCCAGCGGCCCGGCCCCCGAGGCGACCAACGTCATCGACCTCATGGACGCCCTGCGCCGCAGCCTCGACAGCGCCGGCAAGGGCGACGCCGCGGAGGCGACGAAGCACTCCTCCCGGAGCACCGCGTCCTCCGGTCAGGACCGGGCTCCCGCGAAGACCGGTGGAAAGAAGAGCACCGCCTCCGGCGGCTCCACCTCGAGGCCCGCCGGCGCGGCCGAGGCGTCGGAGCTGTCCGAGCTCACCAAGGCCGGGCTCTACAAGCTGGCCACCGAGCTGGACATCCCCCACCGCTCCACCATGAACCGTGAGGAGTTGCAGGAGGCCGTCGGCAAGGCGCGATCCGGCCGCCGGCTCAAGGCGGTCTCCTGACGCCCTCGCGCGCTACCACGGCCGTCCCGGCCCGGCTGCCCCCGCGCGCTGGCCGTCCCCTTACCCGGACCACCACCGCGCTCAGACCGCGTCGAACCAGGAGAACGCCGCGATCCGCCAGCCCTCCGGGGTCCGGACGAACTGGATGGTCTTGGTGCCGCCGCCCTCGAAGGGCTCGCCGTCCAGGATCCCGGACTTGCGGTACTCGCCGAACCGTGACGCGATGTCGCCCGCTATCTCGGTGTGTTCGGAGACCTCCCACTCGGAGAACTCGACCAGCCGGCCCTCGGTCAGCAGCCGCTCGCGGGGCTCGACGAACTCCTCCACGGTGTACACCGTGAACGCCGGACCGGTCAGGACGATCACGCCGCCCGGGATCATCAGCCGGCGGACCCGGGCGACATCGGCGACCCGGCCCTCCCGGTTGTCGAAGGACCCGAAGAACTCGGCGGTCAGCGTGTCGATCTCAGCCTTGGACATGGCGCGACGCTAGCACCGGCGGGGCGCCGCGCACCGCCGGTTTCGGCAGGCCGCCACCACTCGGGGCGCCCGGGCTCGCAGGCTGGCCGCGGCGGGTCTGTATCCGGCGGGTCCGGGCAGGGCCTCCGGACCACGGGACCGCGCGATTGAGTGCGCCCGATCCGGGCAGGCGACCTCCATGGCGACTGTCCACGAGGAGACCGAACAGAGCTACGACGGAGCCCCGAGCCGGGCGCTGGCCCCCGACGGGCTGCCGGGCGTGGCCGAGATCGCAGCCGGCACCGCGGAGATCCTGGACGCGGTCTACTACGACACGCCCGACCTGCGGCTCCTGCGCGGCGGCATCACCGTGCGCAGGCGGACCGGCGGGCACGACGCGGGCTGGCACCTCAAGATCCCGCACCCCGACGGGCACCGCACCGAGCTGCGGCTTCCGCTCGAAGCGGGGACGGCCCGCCGGCCGCCGCAGGAGCTGGTGACCCGCACCCGCGGCGCCGCCCGGGGCAGCCGGCTGGCGCCGGTCGCCCACCTGCGCACCCGCCGGGACCGGACCCTGCTGCTCGACGCCGGCCACCGCACCCTGGCCGAACTGGCCCAGGACGAGGTGTCCGCCCAGATCCTCGACCCGGGCCGGCTCCTCGACGAGGGCCAGAACCTCGACGAGGGCCAGGACCTCGACGGGAGCCGGCCCCGGGGCCCGCAGGCGGCGGCCCGGCCCGACGGGTCCGGCCCGCGCACCGAACTCGTCACCTGGACCGAGACCGAGGTGGAACTGGTCGACGGCGGGCCCGACCTCCTCGACGCGGTCGATCGCCGGCTGCGCGAGGACGGACTCCGCCGGACGGCCGCGCCGTCGAAGCTCGGCCGGCTGCTGGCCGACCGCCTGCCGCCGGACCGGCGGCCCACCGCGCCGCCCGCCGGGTCGGTCGGCGCCGTCCTCACCGCCTACCTGCGGGAGCAGACGGCGACGCTCCACGACCTCGACCCGGCCGTCCGCCTGGACCGGCCCGACTCGGTGCACCGGATGCGGGTGAGCGTCCGCCGGCTGCGCAGCGCGCTCACCGCGCACCGCCGCCTGCTGGACCGCGCCACCACCGACCACCTCGCCGAGGAACTGCGCTGGCTCGGGAAGGTGCTGGGGAAGGCCCGGGACGCCGAAGTCCTCGGCGAACGGCTCGGCACCCAGGCGGGGGACCTGCCGCCGGTGGCCCGGCCCGGGGAGGTCGCCGAGCGGATCTCCGCCTGGTTCGACCACCGCTACGCCCGCGCCCACCGCGCCGCAGTCCACACGATGGACGGGCGCCGGTACTACGCGCTGCTCGACGCCCTCGACGAATTCGCTGCGGCGCCGCCCCTGCGGGCACGCGCCGAGCGGGGCGCGGGGCAGGCCCGCCGCGCGCTGAAGCGCGAGCAGCGGCGTACCGGGCGACGGCTGCGCAGCGCGCTGGACCTGCCCGCCGGTACCGGCCGTGACCAGGCGCTGCACCGCGCCCGCAAGGCGGCCAAGCGCGCCCGCTACACCGCGGAGAGCCTGTCGCCGCTGGCCGGTACGGCCGGCCGGCGCTTCGGCAAGCGCATGAAGCGGATCCAGAAGGCCCTCGGCGCGCATCAGGACGGCGTCGTCGCCGAACAGGCCCTCCTCCCGGTGGCGGCCGCCGCGGGCGACGCCGGCCAGCGCACCTTCGGCTACGGCCTGCTGTACGCCCTCCAACGCGCCGGGACCGGAGAGCAACTCGCCACCGCCCGCCGCACCTGGCACAAGCTCCGGCACTGACCGGCCATCCGGGCCTGTCCCCCGGTCCGGCCCGGTCGCGTTCGCACAGCTGGTCCGGAAGGCCCGGGCCCCCGTGGAGCATGACCACGGGCGGCGTCCGAGTCGTGTCGCCCAGCACTGTCCAGCGGGTCCGCGCCCCGTCCGTCATGAACGTCAGGCCCTCTGTCTCCCTCAAGGTCACCGTGGAGAACCTACCGCCGACGCTGATGTCCTGCCGGACGCCCGGGAGCAGGCTGGAGGACGCCCCGGCGGGGCTTCCCCGAGGCTCTCCGGGCCTGCGGGGCCGGGCCCTCAGGCGCGGGCGGTCAGGGCGGCGAGGCCGTCCACCACGTGGTGGAGCGAGCCGTGGCGGCGGTGGAAGACACGCTGCCGTTCGGCTCCGGTGCCGTTGGCGAGGACGGCGCCGAGCAGTGAGCGGGCCTCGGCGAGGTCACCGTGGGCCTCCAGGCCGGGGGTGCTGCGCCGCAGCAGCAGGTGGAGCAGCTGGATCATCGGGCGGGACGTTCCGGACGGGTCGACGCCCGTTCCCCGCAGGCCGTGCAGGGCGGCCTGCCGGTGGGCCGCGGCCAGCTGGGCGTCGGTGACGTCCGGTGCCGGGGCGTCCCGCTCGGCCTCGTACAGCAGCGAGCTCGCGAGGCCGCGCAGCAGCACGGCGAACAACAGGGTGGCGTCGAGGTCGGCGTTGACGTCGGCGACCCGGATCTCCAGGGTCGGCAGGTGCTCCGACGGACGCGCGTACCAGTAGATCATCCGCCGGTCCAGGACGGTGCCGTCGGTGACCAGCCGGTCGGCGAGCGCGTCGTAGCCCCGCTCGTCGAGCACCGGCGCGGGGCCGACGGTGGGCCACTGCCCGTACTGCAGGGCGCGCCAGCTGGCGCAGTTGCGGTCCCGGCCGTCGGCGAAGGGGGAGTTGACCATGAGCGCCTGGAGCACCGGCAGCCACGGGCGCAGGCGGTGGCTCAGCCGGAGCGCCTCGGCCCGGTCGAAGGTGCCGAGGTGCACGTGGAGGCCGCTCAGCTCGCCTCCGCCGGCGCCGGTCGCGAGCGGGCCGACATGCCGGGCGATCTCCCGGTACCGGGGGGCGTCGGTGATCGGCAGCGGGTGGCGGGTGAGCAGCGCCGTGGCCGACGCCACCAGCAGGCAGTCGTGCCGGGCCGCGGCGGCCGCCACCGCTTGCCGGCCGGCCGCCAGTTGCGCGCGGAGGCCGGCGGAGGTCGACGCCGGGTCGGTACGGATCTCCAGCTGGCTCGCGAAGAACTCACCCTGCACGCGCGGGCCCAGGACCGGCCGCGCGTCGGCGATGACCTCGGCCGCCCGGGGCGCGGCGGCCCGGCTGCGGGTGTCGGCCAGCAGGAATTCCTCCTCGACACCGAAGGTGAGCGGGGAGCCCCCGGGGGCGGAGCCGGTCATCGCCATCGGTCTCTCCAGTCGCAAAGAGGGCCAGTAGGAACAGGAGGAGGGCCAGTAGGAAGGAGGCCAGTAGGAAGGAGGCCAGTCGGAGTCGGTCAGGAGACGGGGCCACGAGGCAGGACGAGGGCCGCGCACGATCGCCGGCTCGTGGAGCCGGCCACCTGCCGTGCTCAGAGAACCTGCCCAGGCAGGGGCGGGCCATGCCCCCCGGCCGGGAGGGAACCTGTCCGGAAGCAGGGCTTCCCGCACGCGCCGCAGCCGCCTGCCCCGGACCGGCCGCAGCGGTTGAGGCGGCCGGTCCGGGGCAGGCGCGCCGCATGGAACCCGCGCCCGAGCCCACCCACCCGTCCGACGGCCCCGAGACCCCTCCCCCGCCCGGGCCGACCGGCCGTTCCGGACCGGACACCGGCCCCGAGCCGACCGGACCGGACAGCGCCCCCGCCGCCCCGCGGAGCCCGTCCGATCTGCCCCGCCGCTCGTGGCGGGCCGTCGTGCGCCGCACCGGCGGGGAGTTCCTCGCGGACGAGCTCCCCGACCGGGCGGCGGCGCTCACCTACTACGGGGTGCTGGCGATCTTCCCCGCCCTGCTCGTCCTGGTGGCGATGCTGGGTGTGATCGGCCGCTCCGCGACCGACGCGATCCTCGACAACCTCCAGCACCTCACACCGGGCCCGGCCCGGGACATCCTGCGCAACGCCGTCGACCAGCTCAGGGACAACAGCGGCCCGAGCTCGGTCCTCGCCGTGCTGGGCCTGGTGGCCGCGCTCTGGGCGGCCTCCGGGTACGTCGGCGCCTTCATCCGCGCCGCCAACGCCGTCTACGACATCGCCGAGGGGCGCCCGATCTGGAAGGTCACGCCGCTGCGGTTGGGGTTGACCCTCCTCCTCATGGTGCTGCTCGCCGCGAGCGCGGTCATCGTGGTCTTCACCGGGCCGATCGCGGACCGGGTCGGCCACGCGCTCGGGCTGGGCAGCACCGCGCTACGGGTGTGGTCCTACGCCAAGTGGCCCGTCCTGGTGGTGCTGGTGATCCTGATGATCGCGGTCCTGTACTGGGCCGCGCCCAACGTCCGCGGCCGCGGCTTCCGCTGGGTCACCCCCGGCAGCGTCCTGTCGGTGCTGATCTGGCTGGCCGCCTCGGCGGGCTTCGCCGTGTACGTCGCCAACTTCTCGTCCTACAACCGGACGTACGGCACGCTCGCCGGCGTGATCGTCTTCCTTGTCTGGCTCTGGCTGTCCAATCTCGCGATCCTGCTCGGCCTGGAGTTCGATGCCGAGCTCTCCCGTCAGCGCGCCATCGTCGGTGGCTTCCCCAAGGACCGGGAGCCCTACGTCACCCCGCGTGACACCAGCACCTGGCCCGAGGAGGAGGAGGCGCCCCCGGAGGACGGGGGACAACGGTAGGCCGAGCGGGCCGGGCGGGTGTGGGCGGCGCTGATCCGGGCAGCCGCCCGGCATGCTGTTGGTCAGACCGCCGGGCGTCTGTCCGCCCCAGGGCGACACCGAACTGCTCATCTCCAGCCTGCGCCGCGAGCCGCTGGGCCCCACCAGCCGGGTACTCGACGTCGGGACCGGCACGGGGGCGGTGGCAATGACCGCCGCCGGGTCCGGCCTGGGACGCGGGGCGGGACGGGCGGCTGGTGCTGGACCGGATCTGCCGGGAGGCGCCCCGCCTGCTCGCTCCCGGCGGGGTGCTCCTGATCGTGCAGTCCTCCCCGGCGGACGTCCCGGCGACGCTGACCGCGCTGCGGCGGTCCGGGCTGCGGGCCTCGGTGGCCGCGCGGCGGCGCCAGGCGATCGGCCCGGTGATGACGGGGCGCGCCGGCCTGTTCGAACGGCTGGGGCTGATCGCGCCCGGCGACCGCGCGGAGGACCTGGCGGTGGTGCGTGGTGTCCGGCAGCGGTGAGCCGCGCGCGGCCGACTTCACCCGGGTGACGATCGTGGCGGGCGGGCCGCTGCTGGTCGAGGGCCCCGTCGAGGTCACACTGCCGGACGGCACCGTGCGGCGCTCGGAGCGGCCGGTGGTGGCGCTCTGCGCCTGCCGGCGGAGCCGCCGCTACCCGTTCTGCCACACCAGCCACCGACGGCGGGGCGCTCCCCGGCCGGACTCGGTCCCGGCCGGGGAGCGCGCCGCCGGAGAGGGCTCGCTCGGGGAGGGCTCAGCCGCGGGAGGGGGCCGCGCCGACGCCGCCGGGCAGGGGCGAGTCGGGCAGGGGGAAGTCGGGCAGGGGTGAGCGCAGTGAGCTGCGGCCGGCCCGCCAGTGGTCGAGCAGATGGGCGGCGAACCGGTCGTCGACCGCCCCGGCGGCGGCCACTCCGAAGGCGATGTCGGCCGCCAACCCGGGCTCGGCGGAGACCAGTTCCTCGACCACACCACGCCGCACCAGTTGCTCGTGGACGGCGTCCGCCTCGATGTGCTCGCGGTAGAAGAGCGTGCCGTCCGGCCCCGCGCCGAGCCGCTCCAGCGCGGTGGCGAGGCGAGCCGAGCCGGGCGAGGAGGTGACCTCCAGGGCCGCGAAGTGGCCGACCCCCGCGCCGCGCAGCGCCCGGTGCAGGCCGAAGAGCATCATCAGGTTGACCACGGCCAGCGCGGGCGCGGGGACCAGGTCGATGTAGTGGCCGTACTCGGGGTCGAGGCCCAGGTCGGCCATCATCCGCGCGAACAGCAGCGCGTGCGCGCGGTCCGGGCGCCCGGCGCCGTACTCGTCGTAGGCGATCGCCATCAGGACGGCCTGCGCCGGACCGTGCACCCGGGGCACCAGCCACAGCTGCGGGTCGGCCTCCTTGAGGTGGTAGACCGAGCGGTGCACCAGGTACTCACGGGCCTGCCAGCGCTCGCCCTCGGCGAGCAGGACGTGCGAGGGCCCGGAGCCGTCCGGCGGCTCGGTCAGCAGGCTCTCCAGCGCCTCCGGCAGCGGCCGTACGGGCTCCACCTCGGCGCGCACAGCCGCCAGGAAGGGCCGCTCCAGGTCGCGGCGGAGGGCGAGCAGGCCGGGATCCCACTCCCACTCGGGGTCGACGCCCGGCAGGCCCCGGTCGTGGAGTTCGTAGCAGAGGTGGAGGGCGAGCTGGTGGTCCTCGCCCCACGGGTCGGTGAGCGGGCCCGGTTCGGTCAGGAGCCGCCCCGCAGCGGGCGGTCCGGCGGTGACGAGGTCGAGCACCGCCTCGGAGAGCGGGCCGCGGGACCGCGGCAGGGCGTTCACCGTCCGCTCCGGTGGCCCTCGGCGCACAGGCGCAGCACGGCGAAGGACGCCGCGAGGATCAGCGCCCAGCCGCCGGTGAACACCCAGAAGACCGTCGCCGGTGCGGGCAGCAACCCGACCGCCAGCAGGGCGAGCGAGGCCAGCCCCAGGCCCAGCACCGTGCGCGGGCGTACCCCGCGCACCATCTCCCAGCCCCGGCTGCGCAGCCCGAGCCCGAGCCGTCGCACCAGAGCCACCAGTTCGCGACCGTGGCTGCCCGTACCGCCGGTGCCGCCGTCGACTCCGGCCAACGCCACCTGGTCCCGCCGCTCCATCGCGTCTGTCTCCTCGCGTAGCCGTTCACGTCCGCCGGTGCGGGTGCCCGCGATGCGGGCCGGCTAACCTGCGGATCGTGGCCTGCCGTGGATCATCACGACGCGGTCAGTGGCCGAAGAGGTGCCGGATCCGGCCGCCCCGTCCGGGCTCGGCGGTCCGCTCCTCCTCCTGCGGCTGTTCGGGCGCGGCGGCTCGCGGGTCGCGCGCGTAGGTCTGCGGCTCGGGCGGGTAGGCCTGCTGCTCCTGTGTGAGGGCCTGCGGGTCGAGCGCGTAGGTCTGGGGCTCGGGTCGGCCGGCCGGGTCGGCCGGTCGGCGGGGGTCGTCGCGCTGGACGGGCGTCGCGGGCGCGACCGGCCGCGAGGGGACGGGTTCGACGGGAGCGGGGTAGCCCTCCGGGCGGCCCCTGCGGTGGGCGCCGAGCCGCACCGGGCGGGTCCGCCGGGCGAGGACGATCAGGGCCAGTCCGAGGCAGAAGAGCAGGGCGAGCGCCACCCCGGCGAGGAAGATCGCCAGGCTGTTGAGCGTCACCAGGTCGGATCCGAGGACGGAGACCTGGTAGTCGGGCCCGCCATTGAGGTTGTCCGCGATCAGCAGGCCGGTGAACGCGCCGGCGGCGGCCATCAGCAGAAGTCCGAGCAGCAGCATGTCGGGAGTCCCTTCGGTCCGTTCGGCCCCCGTGCCCTCCCCTCGCTGGGCCTCGTCTACCCGGCCGACCGCGGCCCTAACATGCCGACCGCCCCCGGCCCTGCCCGATAGGGCCGGACCGGGGACGGTCGGATCAGACGCTCCGCCGCGACGCCTGCTCGGCGGCGTCGCCGTCCCCGTCCACGGAGCGGTCACCGCCGTCGGAGCGGTCACCGCCGTCGCCCGGGCCCTGGCGGGCCCGATCGATGTGCTCGGTGTTCTTCTCGTCCACCTCGTCCTTGAGGTGCGAGAGGTCCTCGGACTTCCGGTGGGCCCGCTCGCGGTCGAACTCCTTCATGGGTCTGCCCTCCTGTGTCGCCGGCGGCGCGTGCCCGGGCGGCTTCGCCGGACCGCGGGTCAGTCCGGCCAGGTGCCGGTCAGGCGGCGGGTGCCGACCGCGCCGCCGCGGTCCACCGCCGCCTTCACGAGGGCGAACAGCGCTCCCTGCAGGGCGGCCGCGGTCAGCACCTCCCGCCAGGTGCGCTCCTGGTCGGTGGCCTCCGGAGCGTCCTCCTCGTGTCCGAGGAGCGCCCACAGGCGTCGGAACAGGGCCCCCGCGATCAGCCCGCCGAGAACGCCGAACAGGAGCCCGAGCGGCTTGTAGAGGATCTTGATCATCGCAGTCTCCCCGGATCGCACGACCGCCGTCGGCCGTTCCATGCTGTGCGTCTGTCCGTCGGCGGGCCGGCCAATCCACCGGGGCGGCCCGCCGGCCGGGAATCAGATGGCGAGCAGGTCGGTGAGGTCGTCGGCGTGCTCCTCCTCCTCTTCGAGGATGGACTCGATGAGGCGGCGGGTGGTCGGGTCGTGGTCCCCGAGCCAGCGGGCGATCTCCTGGTAGGTGGAGATGACGATGCGTTCGGCCAGCAGGTTGTGCTCCAGCATCGCCGTGAGGTCCTTCTCGTCCGGCGTGGTGTAGTCGGTGTGGGCACGACTGGCGAGGGTGCTGGGGTCGAAGTCGGGCTCGCCGCCGAGCTGCGCGATACGTCCGGCGGCCCGCAGCGCGTGCTGCATCTCCTCGGCGGCGTGCTCGGTGAACTCGGCCGCCACCTGGGCCCGGTCGATGCCGGTGGCCGAGATGGCGTGCCGCGTGTAGCGCAGCCAGCAGACCACCTCGGTGGCGACCACGTCGTTCAGAACGGCGA
The DNA here is from genome assembly GCF_040630835.1 of Kitasatospora sp. NPDC005751. Taxonomy (NCBI): domain Bacteria; kingdom Bacillati; phylum Actinomycetota; class Actinomycetes; order Kitasatosporales; family Streptomycetaceae; genus Kitasatospora; species Kitasatospora sp. NPDC005751. The sequence goes on along the minus strand of NZ_JBEXYC010000095.1, from coordinate 3,644 downwards.
TCACCTTCTCGGTGTCGAGGCCGTAGGTGCTGGTCACCGCGCCCTCGGCCATCTTCTTCCGGGCCTCGTCCCGGATCCGGCTCACGTCGATGACGAAGTCGTCGCCTGCCACAGTGCACTCCCAAGGGGTCGGGGGAAGGACGGTCCGGGCCACGTCTTCCCCCGGACGGGCGATGACATTCCCACCCTTTCCGGACACCACCGGTTCGCAGCAAGGCCGCGGCGAGGCCCGGCACGGGGCGCGGCGGGCCGCGCCCCGTGCCGGGCCCGAGGTCTACCAGCGGTACCAGCGGCCCCGGCCGCCCGAACTGCTCGCGCCGCGCGCGACGAAGCCGAGCAGCCAGATGACCAGCACCGCGAGGGCCACCCACCAGAGGGCCTTCAGCGCGAATCCGGCTCCGAAGAGGATCAGGACCAGCAGCAGGACGAGCAGCAGAGGAACCATCCCGAACAGCCTCCAAGGTCGGTGTCACCAGTGGTGGCAGGCGTCTTCCCCCGGTTCGGAGTTCCACGCCCCCGCGTTCAGAGCGGCGACGGCCCGCCGGATCCGGCGCCGCCCCCGGCGAGCACCTCGGCGCTGACCAGGCGGTGCCAGCCGTCCAGCGTGCGGGCCTGGTCGGTGGCGCGTGCGATGAGCCGGTCCAGGTCGTCGCGGCCGAGGCGGGGCTCCTCGTCGGCGATGGCGCGCAGCGCGCGCCAGAGGGCGGTCTTGCCCGCGACCCCGGTGCGCATCATCTCCAGCTCGACCAGGTCGGACAGCGGGGCGCGGCGGACCAGGGCGCCGTTGGGCTTGAGCCGCCCGATGCGTTCGCCGGCGATGCCCAGCCAGGTGCGGTAGTGCCGCACCGGCACGCCCAGCCGGTTCATGATGCGGACGAGTTCGTCGCGGTCCTCCTCGACCTGCCGGGCCAGCTCGCGCAGTTCGGCGGCGCGCCGACTGTCGGCATGGGAGTCGGCCATCCGGCGCGCGAGTGCGGCGCCGCCGAACGCTCCGGTGAGGTGGTCGTTCAGGTAGACGCCCAGGGGCTGGGCCAGGAGTTGAGATGACCTCACGTGACCTCCAGGGGCGAGGGTCTGTCGGGTCGGCGCTCGCGTGCCCCGCGACCGCGTCGCGGGCGCCCGGGCCGAACGGCGGTACGCCTCCCATGGTGCCCCTCGCTGCGGGGCTCCGCCCGGCGGGCGGGCCGGGCCGGGGGCGCGGTGGCCGCCCGGACCGGGCGGGGTTCAGAGCCGCTCCTCCATCCGGATGGCCTCGCGGAGCGCCAGGTGGGCCTCGCCCTCGTGGCCCTCGTGCTGTTCGAGCAGGGCGGCGGCGATCGCGTCGAGCTTGCGCTGGACGGCGTGTTCGGCGCGGCGCTCGGCGTTCTTGAGCAGCGCCAGCAGGAGCAGGGTGATCGCGGTCATGGTGTCGCCGACGAGGATCTGCCACTCCGTCGACAGTCCGGCCGCGTGGACCGCGACGAAGGCGGCCACCAGCAGGACGCAGAACACGGAGAACGCCGGGGAGCTGGTGAGGTTGGAGGCGGCCTCGGCGAGCCGCTCGAACCGCCCGCGTGCACCGTCGCTCCGGGCGGCGGGGTGTGAGAGGGTCATGCCCCTCTGCCTATCACCCGCCGTGCGCGGGCGCGGGCGCGGGCGACGGCACGCGGGCCCACCCGTCGCCCGGCCACCGTCCCGGGCTCACCGAAGCGGGCGGGCGGGACGGCTCGGGCCGAGGGACGCGCCGGGGGACGCCACGAGCGCCGCGGCGCCGTGCCCCGCGCGCCCGTCATCGCGTCCGCCCGGCGTACAGGCCGAGGCCGAGGGCGAGGCCGGCGACCGCCGCGGCGGCGAGCGGCCCCCGGTGAGTGGTGGCCCAGAACTGCAGGCTTCGGTCGTGGGAGCTGTCGCTGAAGCGGCCGCGGGCGCCGTGGTCCTCCCTCGCGTCGACGGGCCGCCACAGGTTGGCGGGCTCGTCGTCGCGGCGGCGGCGGTCGGTCTGCTGGGAGTCGAAGCCGGTCCGGGCCAGGTAGCGGTCCAGCAGCCCGGGCACGACCGCGTTGGCCAGCAGAGTGGCCGCCGTACTGCCGCCCACCCAGTACTCCCGCCGCTGTGGCCGGTCGGCGGCGTGCAGCACGGCGCGGGCCGCGACCTCGGGCTGGTAGATCGGGGCCACGGGCCGGGCGCGGTTCGGCAGCCGCGACAGCACCCAGTCGAACTGCGGGGTGTTCACCGCCGGCATCTGCACCATCGTGGTCCGCACGGCGGTACCGGAGGCCAACAACTCGCAGCGGAGCGCCTCGTGCCATCCCTGCAGGGCGTGCTTGGCGCCGCTGTAGGCGCTCTGCAGCGGGATCCCCCGGTAGGCGATCGCGGAACCGACGTGCACCAGCGTGCCGTGGTCGCGCGGCAGCATCCGCCGCAGGGCGCTGCGGGTGGCGTAGACGTAGCCGAGGTAGCTGACCTCGGTGACGCGGCGGAACTCCTCCGGGGTGATCTCGGTGAAGGGCGCGAACACGGAGGTGAAGGCGTCGTTCACCCACACGTCGATGGGGCCGAGTTCGTTCTCGACGCGCTCGGCGGCGGCCTCGACGGCGTCGGGGTCGGCGGTGTCGGCCTCGATCGTGATCACCGTCGCACCGGCCTCCCGGGCCTGCGCGGCCGCCGCTTCCAGGCCCGCCCGGCCGCGGGCGATCAGCGCGAGCCGGTCGCCCCGCTCGGCGAAGGCCCGGACGCAGGCGCGCCCGATTCCGGCACTCGCGCCGGTCACCACCACGACCCGTTCGGTGCGCCTCGATGCAGTCATGACCGTCGTCTGTCCGGCGCCGCGCAGGTCAAACGCGCCCGGCCCGGTCGCGTTCGGCCCGGGGCCGCCGTAGCGTCGGCGGCGGAGCGAACCGTGACGGACAGGAGGCGCCCGATGGCACCGACAGCGCTGTTCGACGTCGATGGCACCCTCCTCGACACGAACTACCTGCACACCCTCGCCTGGGCCGAGGCGCTGGCGCAGTACGGGCACACCCCGGCGATGGCGCGCATCCACGCGTCGATCGGCATGGGGGGCGACCAGCTGCTCGACCACGTCCTCGGCCGGGACCGTGACCGGTCCGGGGACGATGACCTGAGCGCGGCCCACCAGGCGCTCTACGCCCGCTTCTGGCCCGTGCTGCGGCCCTTCGACGGGGCGGCCGCGCTGTTGCGCGCGGTCGCCGCGCGGGGCTGGACGGTGGTGCTGGCGAGTTCGGCCTCCGGGCGGGACCTCGCGGTGATGCGCGACGTCCTCGACGCGGACGACGTGGTGGCCGCCGTCACCGGTGCGGACGACGTCGACGCGAGCAAGCCCGCCCCCGACCTCGTCCGGGCGGCGCTCGACAAGGCCGGCGCGCGGCCCGAGGAGGCGGTCTTCGTCGGGGACACCCCGTGGGACGTGCAGGCCGCGGCGGCCGCCGAGGTGCCGTGCGTCGCCGTCCTGTCCGGCGGCTGGAGCGAACGGGACCTGCGGGCCGCCGGGGCGCTGGAGGTCCATGAGGACGTGGCGGCGCTGCTGGCAGGGCTGGCGGACAGCGCACTCGGCCGGGGGTCTCCAGGTAGACCGGCTGGCACTGCTCCAGCGAGGCGACGACGATCTTGTGCTTGGGCAGGTACCGGTTCAGCATGATGTTGAG
>NZ_JBEXYC010000094.1:0-16561 GCF_040630835.1 Kitasatospora sp. NPDC005751 | reverse complement strand
CCACCAGGCCCACATCGCCACCCGCGAGGCCCGCGACCTGGCCCGCCGCGCCCGCTTCACTCTGCTGTCCGGCGGGCGCCCACCGGGCCGACGCGGCGGGGGCCGGGTTTCTCCCCGGGGTGTTACGGGGGCGGCCGTGGCCGGCCCCGCCCCGGGCGCCGTTTCGCCCCGGGGAGCCACGGCCGCCGACGGAGCCCGGCCAGCGCAGTGGGCGGTGCCGTGCACGGCCGCCGTTCGCTCCGGGGCGTTTCGGTGGCCCCGGGCACGGGTTGTCCCGCCTCCCGGGGCTGGGTGCGGTGTGCGGCGAGCAGCCGCTCGGCCCACTCGCGGTGGCGCACCATCACGCCATACGCGGCGTGGAGAACGTCGCCGTGCATTGGCGTCGGCTGCTGCCGAGGCGGAAACCAAAGCCGGCGGCTCCTGCACCTGCGCTCCGCGACCGCCCCCGTAACCGGTCCTCGCCGCGGCCGCCGAACTGATCGCCCCTATCGGACAATAACGGTCCCGCTGTTCGGCCGGTAGTGCCAGCCAGATCCCAGGGTATTGCAGTGGATGGTGGACCACCCGTTATTGCTCGCCTCGTTGCCGGTGAGGGTGGTGTGTCGGCCGTCGCTGCTGTCGCAGTACGCCTTCACCTTGTAGACCTTCTGGGTGTTGCAGTGCACCCCGAAGTAGTTCGAGTCCGATCCCGGGGTGCAGTACGACGGGATCGACGCGAGGGAGCTCTGGCCCTGGGCGGACGCGGTCGTCTGATCTGCCGGCGTCGCACCGGCGTAGGCGGCGGTGCCGGCCACGGCGAACACCGCACTCCCCACGACGATGCCGACCTTCGATGCTATGCGCATTCCACACTCCTCGGATCTATCGCCGGATGCCCCGGCTCGACTACGAGAAGCCTTTCCCAAGCCGCCTGAGCAGATCAACGTTCGGCACCTGTCCCGGACACCGGTCCGGTGTCCGGCCTGGTCAGACCTCTGTCCGGGACTAGCTCGGCGGGGTCCGGCGCCGGGGTCGAGAGTCCGCGTGGCGTTTCACCGGCGCCCGCCGGCCGCGCCCGGCCGCCAGGCGGAGCTGGCGGCGTTACTCAGGGGCCTGGTGACCGTCCGGCCTGATCGGTGCGCGGCGGACAACCGGCCTGGTGGGCGGGACGGGAGCGGTGCGGCGCAGAGCGGCGGCGAAGGCGGCTTCGACCCAACCGGCGATGGCGGTCATGGTGTGGTGGTCGAGGTGGGCCAAGCGGCGGGCGGTTTGGTGGTCGGCTTCGGCTTCGGCTTTGGTGGGTTCTGGGCCGGCGCGGCGCAAGGCAGTGAGGACGATCTTCCTCCGGGTGTCCGGGGCGGTGGTGGTCTGTGCGGCGCGGCGCGGGCCCGGTACTCCTGTTCGCGACGCCAGCGCCGGACGGTCAGGTCGCGGTCGGGTCGGAGGTGGTGAGGTTCTCCGCCACCACGACGTAGCCGATCCTGCGCCATTCTCTGTGCTCGTCGATCGCGGCTCGGATTGCGGCCGTACCGCTCTTGTTGTCGCAGACTCGGGAACGGTGGCGTTTCCACATCGCGGCCTCTCTGGCGACCTCTTGGATCTGGTCGGCGATCATTCCAATGGACTTTTCGGCGGACTACTTCGCGCGACCTGAGAAAGAAAGTCACTCGATTCCCTTTCGACTTCGCCGGGGACGACGTTCCATCAGGCCAATCAGGGCTATGCAAACAGGCCGTGCAAACCGGTTCTTGAGGCCTTTCTCCTTACCCTTGGCCTCTTTCGGCTTGCGTGGACCGAATGCAGTGCGGAGGAGGGAGGCGTTCTCGGCGATCTGGGCGCGCCCACTGTGGGTCTCGGCGGCTGCGGTGATCTGCCGCTCCGCTTCGGCCTGCGCGGCCTGGTCGGCCTTCCGCTGGCAGAAGTGGCATAGCTTGGTCCCGTCGCTGGCGTAGCGGGGGTTGTTGTACATGGCGGTGCGGTGGCAGTGGGGCAGGCGGTGGCGAGGAGCTCGCGTTCCTCGCGGCGGCGTTCGGCGGCGTCCTGGTCGGCTTGCTGCTGGGTCCGCTTGGCGTCCTGGTGTCTGGCGTATGCGCGGGGTCCGAGGGCGGCGTGGAGGGGTCGAGCACACCGCCTTCCGCCGCTGAAATCTCGATTGCCCGGCAGAAGGGGCGTCGCTACCGTTGCGTTCCATGACAGTCTGCTGCTTCGCCGCCACGTGGATCCGCCGGGCCTGAGCGCGGCGGCAACCCCTTTCCTCTCCGCCGCGCCCGTGAACCCTCACCTCTTCAACGGGTACGGAGATACCGATGTTCACCCCCTACCGGGAACTCGACGCGCTCCTGGACGAGTTCGTCCACACGGTCCGCGGCATCCTCGGCGACACGTTTGTCGGCGCCTACCTACAGGGCTCCTTCGCGCTGGGCGCCGCAGACCTGCACAGCGACTGTGACTTCATCGTCGCCACCACCGTCCTGCCCACCGGGGCCGCGGAGGACCAGCTCCGCCGGCTCCACCGCGAGATTCCCACCCGCCCGGGCCTGTGGACCAACCACCTGGAGGGCTCCTACGCGGACACTGCGTCCCTACGCGACGTCGCCGGGCTCGGGACGCCGTGGCTGTTCTGCGACCACGGTCACCGGGAGCTGATCTGGGACACCCACTGCAACAGTCTCCACGCCCGCTGGATCCTCCACAACTGCGGCATCACGCTGGCCGGGCCCCCGGCCGCCGACCTCGTCGACGCGGTACCGCCCGAGGCTCTGCGCGAAGCGATGCGCGCGATGCTGCCCGGCCTCCTGGCCGACCTACGGACCTGGGCCCGCCTCGACGTGGCCTGGAGCCAACGGTATGCCGTGACCACCTACTGCCGGGCGCTGTTCACTCTGCACACCGGTGAGGTGGCCTCCAAGCGCGGCGCGCTGGAGTGGGCGTGCGAGACCCTCGACCCGCGCTGGCGGCCCCTGTTCATCCAGGTGATCCAGGACCGGGAGTTGGGCTGGGACCCGGCCGATGCGCCACGACAAGGCAGCCTCGAAGAGACGTACGCCTTCGCCGCCTACGCGGAGTCACTCGCCGAGTGACGAAACCGGCGGCCTGCCTGGATTCTTTGGTGGCTGTCCGAGACACCCCGGGGCAAAACCGAGCCGGCCCCCGATGAGCCCGGCGCAGTTCCTGGACCCATCGGAGCAGCCGGAGGTCGGTGCCGCGGACGGCGAACAGCCGCGGGTCGCTGTGCCAGCTCTCCACGACGACCGCGCCGCCCTGGGCACTGCGGGTGGCGGTCGGCGCGCCCAGACCCCGGGCGCGCGGCGAGACGCAAGTGCGCTCGGCGGCGAGCGCCAGGCGCAGCTGCTCGGGTCCGTCGCCCGGGGCGGCCGGCGACAGCGCGAGGGGGCCGCGGCCGTCGGGCGAGGGGGTCGGGCACGGCGGCCGGCACCGCCCCGGCCGTGTCGAAGGCGTCTCCCGAACCGGACGGCGTTTCGCCCCGGGGCGTTTCGCCGGCCGGCGGCGGGTTGCCTCGCCTCCCGGGCCTGGGTCGGGTGCGCGGCGAGCAGCCCCTCGGCCAGCTCACGGCGGCGCGCCATCACGCCGGACGCGGCGTGGAGAACGTCGGCGAGGGATTGGCGGCCAAGGGCCGCGTCACCGTCGCGGGCCGCCCGGTCGAGCTGGAGGAGCAGCAGCCGGTCGGCGCGCGCCAGCCGGTCGCCGAGGGCGAGGAGCTCGGCCGCCGCCGGGTCGTCGGCCAGGCCGTCGGGCAGCCCCGATTCGCCCCGAGGCGTTTCGGCGGCCGTGGCGAGGGCCTTGCCCCGCTTCTCCTTCTCCCGGGCGCGGTCCGCCTTCGACGAGCTCGCCTGGGAGCAGTACCTCGGCCGGCGGCCCTTGCCCGCCCACGCCAGCTCCGTACCGCATACCGCGCCCACCGGCCCGCCGAACAGCAGCGGCTGGACCGCCGCCTTTTGCCCCGGGGAGAAACTCATGCCCGGATGCCAGCCCCACGACCACCACCCTTTCCCCTCAGGGTGAAACTGCCGGACAGCAGGGGCCTGCGCGCGGCGGGCGATGCGCAGCATGTCGGGCCGGGGGGGGTGGACGGCGGGCGGCCGGGAGCTGGGCGCGCCGTCCGCGACCGGCCAGCGGTGGCAGTGGTCCTGCGCGCCCTGCGCACGAGCGCGGTGAGAGCAGCCGCAGCCCGCGGTTCCGGTGGGATCGCCGAGATGGGCCCACACCGGGGTCTCGGACGGAGCGTGCGGCGGGCGGTCGCTGAACTCGGTCCTGCACGAGCGGGCCGCCGCAGCGCGGCGGCCCGCTGAGCGGATGTCACCTACGCGATCCCGCCCGTCAAGGGCGGCCTGCGGCCCGGAGATCACCGTGTCCGGGCGCGGTGGCGGGGTGTCAGGCGAGGGCGAGACTGATCTGGTCGCCGAAGACCACCCAGTTCTGTCCGCGGTCGTTGCTGTCGCAGGGCTTGGTGGAGATGTTGGGGGTGTTCCAGGCGTTGGCGAGGCAGTAGGCGGGGGCGAAGGTGAGGGAGATCTTCTGACCGGTCACGGTCCAGTACTGGCCCTGGTCCTTGGAGTCGCACGGCTTCACCGAGACGTCCTGCGCGTTCCAGGTGTTGGCGAGGCAGTAGGCGGGGGCCTTGGCGAGGGAGATCTTCTGCCCCGCGAGAGTCCAGTGCTGGCCCTGGTCGTTCGAGTTGCAGGGCTTCGTGGAGGTGCTCGGGGTGCTCCAGGTGTTGGCGAGGCAGTAGAGGCTGGGGGTGCGCGGTGTCGGGTCGGCGGCGCCTGCCCCGCCGGCGGGCAGGAGAGAGGCGGCGAGGGTCAGCGTGGCGAGGGCGAGCGTCCTGCGGAGTGCGACTGCCATGGGTGGGTTCCCGTTCTCGCTGTTTGCCGTGCGGCTTCGCGTACGGCAGCGGGGTGCTTTTCCGGACAGGTCGAGATCTTGGCAATTGCCAGTGCCACTTGCTGACGAACAACCGTTTCTGCAGACCTGCGTTCATCCGAACGGGTGGCCGACCGGCCGAGCCGGGAAGCCCCACAGCGATCTGGCTGAACCCGGAGCGGCAACTCGCCGGCCGACACGACGACGGCCGGCGGAACAACCCGTTCACGGCACCGGCCGTCCTGCGGCAAACCCGCCCGGTCCGGCCGTGAACGCCGCCTCCGGGAGCGGTTCACCTGCCATGACGCGCTCACCCCCTCACTGCCGGCCAAGCCGCTGCCGCCGCTCGCCCCGTCGGACGGTGGCCCGCTCACCGAGGGCCGCTCGCCGAGGGCCGCGGCTCCGGCGAGCGGGCCACGAGGTCATCACGGCGACGGCGAGCTGCGCGAGGGCCTGCGCCCGCCTGTGGACGCCCACGGCCGCCGGGAGCACACCGGAGCCGTCCACCGCCGAGCAGCTCGCCCCAGCCGTCGTCGCCACCATTCGCCGCCACCACGCCGAGCACCGTCCTGGGCGACGCCGAGCACGACCTGCCGACCCTGTGCTCCGTCATCGAGAACGCCCTCGCCCTCGCCGGGACGTAGCCAACCCGGGAACGAGCCGGCGACGGGGTCGGCCCCGGGTCGGTCAGCTCCCGCCGGGCGGTGCGCCGGGGCCTGGTGGACAGCCTGGTGCTGCTGGACAGCCGGGTTGGGGCACCGGCCCCGGCACGCCGGCCAGCCCCTACGGTGCCCCGCCGCCACCGCCTCCCCCGGCCCAGTCCACGGGCCGATTCGGACGCGGGTCACTGCTCGGCGGCTGCCTCGGCGTCCTCCTGGTCGTCGGCCTCGTCGTCGCCATCGTGGTGGCGGTCGGCAACGGTTCCGACAAACCGAGCTCCCCCGCCTCCTCCGGGGCACCGCTCAGCGACTCCAACAACACCGACCATCCGCCCGCAGATCAGGAGAGCATCCGCGAGATGCGATCCTCCCGTGTCCTTTGCGCCGGTCCGCGCTGCCTTCGACGAGTCGCACCTGATCGCCGACGCCGGGCTGGTGCGCGGCCCGTGACCGCAGCGGTTGAGCTCAGTGGCCGATCGGCCGTCTGCCGCCCCTGGCGCGCCTGCCTTGCGGCCCGAGGGCTTGGCGCTCGCGCCGTCCGCACGCCAGCTGACGCTCGCACGGCACCCCGTCGGTGCTACGGCTGACGGTCGTGCGCTGCCCAGTCGGCGCTACGGCTGACGTCGGCCCAGGCGTCCAGTTCGCGCAGGCGTGCGGTGAGAGCCTCGCGGAGGCCGTCCTCGGCCGCGCGCCCGAGGGCGAGGCGCAGAGGAGGCTGCTTGGCGTCGACGGCGGCCATGACGGCCGCGGCGACCCGGGCGGGATCGGCGAACGCCTCGGCCGGCAGTTCGCCGAGCGAGCTCTGGACGGCGCGCACGGTCCCGTCGTAGTCGGCGGTGGGTTCGGCGAAGACCAGGTGGGACAGGAAGCCGGTCCCCAGATATCCGGGCTCGATCATGGTGACCTTGATGTTCAGGGGCGCGAGCTCGGCCGCCAGGGCGTCGGAGAGTCCTTCGAGCGCGTACTTGCCGGCCGCGAGCAGTCCGACACCCGGGTGCGCCGACTGTCCGTAGAGCGAGGAGCCCTGGAGGACGTGGCCCGAGCGCTGCCTGCGCAGCACGGGCAGTGTCGCGCGCAGCACGTTCAGCGGCCCGAACACGTTGGTGTCGAAGATGGCCCTGGACTGCGCGTCGGTCGCCTCCTCGACAGCGCCGAACAGTCCGTAGCCCGCGTTGTTGGCGACCACGTCGATTCGTCCGAACGCGGAAACGGTCTGCTCGACGGCGCGGTGGGCCGCTTCCTCGTCCCGGACGTCGAGTTGGAGGGCGATGGCCTGTCCGGGGTACCGCCCGACGAGGTCGCTGATCGATTCCGTGCGGCGGGCGGTGGCCGCGACGCGGTCGCCACGGTCGAGGGCGGTGAGTGCGAGTGCGCGGCCGAGGCCCTGGGAGGAGCCGGTGATGAACCAGGTGCGGGTGGTGTCCGAGGTCTGCTCGTTCTTCGTCATGGTTATGACCATATTGAGTTAGCGCATAACTCACAAGCCTCAATGTGCTCTGGTGTCTATGTGCCTGATGAGTGGCGCCTCTCCGGTCTCGGGTATCGTTGCCCTATGGCCATGGATACGACCCGGACGATTCTCAGTCCCTCGGCGGCTGCTGAGACTGTCCTCGCCTTTGTCAACACGCGGGCGATAGACGGCAGTCGAGAGCAGCTCGGGGATGGGGCGGCCTTCGCGCAGTGGCTGCGACGGGAGGGCCTGACCGGCCCCGGTGCGCTGGTCACCGATGCCGACGCCGCCGCCGCCCGGGAACTGAGGGATGCCCTGGTCCTCGTCCTTCTCGCGCACGCGGGCGAGGAGGACGACGAGGGCCGGGCGAGAGCCGAGGAGTACCTGCGCCGCAGTGCACGGCTGTATCCCCTGGCGCCCGTCGTCACCGCTTCCGGCGTCCAGCTCCTGCCCACCGGGGACGGCGTCCCGGGCGCACTCGCACATGTGCTTGCCGCGGCGTCCGACGTCGCTCTGCGAGGCGCCTGGATGAGGCTCAAGGCCTGCCGGAACCCCCCGTGCCACCTCGGGTTCTATGACCGCTCGCGCAACTCCTCGGCGGCGTACTGCAGCCCGAACCGCTGCGGGGCGCAGGTCGCCATGCGTACCTACCGCACCCGCAAGGCTCAGGAGGAGTGACCTTCCCCCGCTGAACTCGACAAGACAGCCAAGGCCGAGGCCGCGAACCTGTTCTTCCAACGGCGGGTAGGGCCCATGGAGTTCGACCAGCTCGTACGGCGAGTTCTCAGCAGGACCGGAGGATGCCGGAGGGGTCGCACCGAGCGGCTTCGACGATGTCCGCGAAGGCGAGATTGGCGATCGACAGGTTCGCGTGGATGTCACCGATGCCAGCAGGTACGGTCCGGACCGTACCGCCGTCCGCGTCGCTCGCGCACTCCTCGCGGATCACACAGACACCACCAGCAAGGGGTGCTCGGGGTCTTCCAAGGCGACACGGTCTGCCAGGTAGAGGACGCTCAGTTCCGGATCGTCTGAGAGCGCGGCGATCACGGCATCGGGCACTGCCTCCGACCAGGCCGGATCGTCCACCACGTGAATGTAGGGGTCGACGTCGTCACTGCCTTCGAACTCCCACGGCTTCACCAGCTCTGCCAGCACGGACCGTCAGGCTCGGTCGTCACTGAAGCCCACTCTGATGATCAGTGCGGCAAACTCATCGCGGTCGGCAATGGCGGGCAGCATTGTCGGGCTCCGATCTTCACGTGACGGTACGGGTCGCACACACCGTGCCAGCCACCACTGACAGCCGATCGATGTCCCCTCTCATCGAACTTTGACGGCGGCTCACCGAGAATTGACGGTGCGTCGGCACTGTCAGTGCAGGCCTTGCACCGTGTAGAGGATGCCGACCGCGATGGCTAGGGCACCCAACAGGAGACGCAGCGCGGTCTCGGGCAGTCGTGGTTGGAGGTGGGCGCCGAGGTAGCCGCCCAGCAGGCCGCCGAGTCCGCAGGACAGGCCGAGCAGCCAGTCGGGGGCGATGTCGCCGGTGGTGGTCAGCGCCAGCAGCGCGTAGGTGCCGGCACCCACCAGCGAGGTGACGAACGTCGAGGCCAGTGCGGCGGGTGCCACCGTGGCCACGGGGATGCCACGACCGACCAGGATCGGGCCGAGGATGGAGCCGCCACCGATGCCGTAGATTCCGCCGATGACGCCGACGGCCAGGGCGAGCGCGGTAGTGATGCGGGCCGTCGGCGCAGCGGCGGTGCGGGGGCCGGCCGGGTGCAGGGTGCGGGCGCACAGCCACACACCGAGCGGCAGGAGCAGGGCGGCGACCAGGAGCTTGAAGACGCGGGGGCCGGGGACGGCGAAGACCCGGATGAGGGCGCCGGTGACGACGCCGGGCACGGTGCCCGCGATCAGCAGCCGGGTGAGCGGCCCGTTCAGGGCTCCAGCCCGGCGGTAGCGCAGCAAGGCACCAGGCCCGGCCACCACGTTGAACAGCAGGTTCGTGGGCGTCACCGCCGGACTCGGCACACTGAGCACGCTGACCTGGACCGGGAGCAGGAAGACTGCCCCGGACACTCCCACCGGCGCGGTCACCGTCGATATCAGCAGCCCGGCCGAGAAGCCGAGCAGACCCTCCAACCAGTCCACCCCAGGCCCCCTCGAAGCTTCGTCGGGCCAGTATCCGGCGAGCCCCCCGCGACCCCGGTCAGCGTCCACGGACCGGACGGTCAAGCCCGGCGAGATGCCCGAGCCGCCGTCAAACTCCGATGAGACTCGTCAAACTTCGCTGAGACGGGTCACCGGCAACCGAGGATGTCCCACCTTGTCTCAGGTCTGATCGCAGAACGCCGCCACCTGCGGATATGGGCTGGACTGTCCTAGCGAATCCGGGCGGGCTGGGACGGTGCTGGGACACCCCTGTCCCAGCACCGTCCCAGGCCGGCGGCGACGCGACGGTGCCCGCGGGTGATGGCCCGGACTGTGCGTCTCGGGTCGGGCGGGCACCGGCAGCAGCGTACCGGGCACGGCGGCCTCCGCCGGAGAATCCCGGGCTTCTGGGGCCCGGGGCCCGGCTACTCGTCATACTCCGGCTGACCGGCCAGGTGGGAGGCCAGACCTGGCCGCCAGACCCCGCGTCCTCGGGAATGGATCACGCCATTCCGCTGCTGTTCTGCATGGATCGCCATCGAGCAAGCGGTCCTACGCCATCCGGCTGCACACAGCAGTCCGCCCCGTCGGCCGCTTCCAGGTACCACTCCAGGGCCTGCTCGGGCCTCCCGGCTTCCCGAAGGAAACCGGCCAGCTCCCGCACGGCCCTCCGGCCGTACGCCTTCACGCGCTGCCGAAGCCGGCCGACGGCAGCCTCCAGGCCCCGGTACTTCCACAGCAGCCACGCCGCCTCCCAGTGCGCGTGCCGCTCCCCCACACCGGCAGCCTGCGTGAACGCGGCGACGGCGCTGTCCACCAGCTCCCCAACTGCCCCGGCCCGCCGCCGACCGACCGACCCGCGAGCTGTCCGGTTGCCGTCAGAAGCCGAGGTCAGCGCGGCCTGGACAGGCTTTGCCAGTTCTTCCGCCAGTCCCTTCGCCACCTGCGCCGACGCATGCAGTTCCTGCGGTACGACGTTGACGTCAGCCACCGTGATCTCCCCCAGAGTCCACACCGATGCGGTATCGGTGTGTCGCCCCGTCCTGGCGCCGGTGAGGGGATGCGGTCGGCGACGATCGGCCGGTCGGCGTCGAGCCGTTGGTCCTCCCCGCGCAGGCAGGGGGTCAGCCGGGCACCGCGGCGCCCAGGGCGGCCCCGTGCGCTGTGTCGGCGCGCAGCGTCGATAGCGCAGTCCAGGCGGCAGCAGGATGGTCCAGCGCATCCGTTCGCCGGCTACGGGGTACGGGGGCGGAGTACGCCGTGACCAACCAGGCCCGGACCGGCGGGCCGCGACGCCTGCCCGGTTTCCGCCCGTACCCGGCCCTCCGGCAGGGCAGGTCCCGCCACCCGACCTCGCTGTGGTGGGTTAAGCCTAGGTGGCCCGGCCTGAATCGTCGGTCAGAGCAGCCGCGGTCAGGGTGAGGTGCTGGACCAGGACCGCGGCTGCGGTGTCGGCGTCGCGGGCCAGTACCGCCGCCTCCAGCCTGCGGTGTTCTTTGGCGCCGTCCCGGTCGGGGTTGCGGTGCGCCGACCAACGGCGGGCCAGCTCACTGGCGGTCCACAACCGGTCGAAGGTCTCCAGCAGCGCGCGGTTGCCACACCCCTCCAGCAACGTGCGGTGAAAGACGCGGTGAGCCTCGGCCCAGATGCCGGTGTAGTACTCGCCCTCCTCCGGCACGTACGCCGGAGTGCGCACCAGACGATGGTGGGCGGCCCGCACGCGGGCCTCCCAGTCGAGGTCGCCGCGCTCGATGGACATGCGCAGGACGACCGGTTCGACGGTTCGACGGGCTTCCGCGATCTCCTGCCAGCGCTGGTCGGAGAAGGACGGGACCGCGAAACCGCGGTTGGGCAGCCGGTCGGCGAGCCCCTCGCCGACCACCCGCACGAGCGCCTCGCGCACCACGGCCAGGCTCACGCCCTGCTCCCTGGCAAGATCCTGCGGCTTGAGAGGGGTGCCTGGGGAGTAGTCCCCGCGCATGATCGCGTCCCGCAGGTGTGCGTAGACCTGCTCGGAAAGCATCTGTTTCACCGGCGGGGTCGAGGAGTGCACTGTCTGCGTCATGAGCCCATCCTAGACTGATCCCTTAGATAATCGATTATCCGTGTTACTGTCGATTCACTAGCTGATGAGGACGCCCGTCCGGTAAGGAACGACCACTGTGTTTGCCAACGATCCCTTCGCCCGCCTCCCTGAGGCGGCCTCGTTCACCGTCACCAGCACCACCGTCGCCGACGGCGCCGCGTGGCCGCCCGAGCAGCACTCCTCCGGCTTGCCCGGCGGGAAGGACACCTCCCCGCAGCTGTCCTGGAGCGGTGCCCCGAACGGCAGGCACTGGGCGGTCGCCGACATCCCCGCCACGGTCACCGACCTGCCCGAGGGCGCCGGCGGCGACACCGGCTCGGGCCTGCCCGAGGGCGCCTACCAGGTGCCCAACGACACCCGCGCGGCCCGCTACATCGGCGCCGCCCCGCCGGCCGGCCACGGCCCGCACCGCTACTTCGTCGTGGTGCACGCCCTCGACATCCCCACGGCAGGCGTCCCGGCCGACGCCACCCCGGCCGTCCTCGGCTTCACCATCGCCGGCCACACCCTCGGACGCGCAGTGCTGATCGCCACTGCCGAAACACCCGCCTGACAGCGCTACCCGACTCCCGGAGACGCCACCGCCATGCACCTCGACGCCTTTCCCCACTCCGCCCGTACCGGCGCCGGCCCGATGGACCTGAACGCCGTCCGCGACGTCAGCCGCGCCGTCAGCGCCGCCCACCTGTTCATCTACCTTGCCCCCGAGACCGCCGAGGAGGCGGCCGAGCTCGGCGTGACCGACCGCGGGCCGGCGTATCTGGCCTTCCGATCGGCCGCGATGGGCGCGGTTCCGTGGCAAGTCACGCTCGCGGCCTTCTACAACTTCAGCCCGCGGTCAGTGCGGGCCATGGCGGGCGTGTGGGACGCCGCGCCGCCGGAGCGGTGGCAGGCCGCCCGGCTCCTGGCCGCCAGCCGGGCGATGCGGCGCGCCAACGTACATCTCACGGACGACCACCTTGCCGAGGCACGCCTGCTGATCGACGCGGTCGTCACCCGTGCCGACTATGCCGGCAAGGTACTGGCCGCCGCGAACGCGTCGGTCCCGCTTCCATCCGATTCCCTTGTCGCACTGTGGCAGCGGATCACGGTGGCACGCGAGTGGCGCGGCGACGCCCATCTCGTCGTACTCGCCGACAACGGCCTCGGACCGTGCGACTGCCTCGTCCTGCACACCGCAACCGGCGGCCTCCCCGCAGCTCTCGCCCGAGCGACCCGCCAGTGGGACGACGAGGAGTGGAGCGCGGCGACGGCCCGCCTCGTCGCGCGCGGCTGGCTCGACTCCCACGGCGTTGTCACCGACACCGGCAGTGCGGCACGCGAGCGCATCGAAGTGGAGACAGACGAGCACTGCGCCGCGCTATGGGCACCGATCGGCAACGCAGGCGCCCGCCGCTTCGCCTCCCTCATCGCGCCGATCACCAACGCGTTCACCGCAGCCGGGACATTCCAGACCGTTCCCGGCCAGTCTGATCTCGCATAAACGGTCCTTCGCACGAGCAACGCGAATCACGATCCGCCGGACCCCGCCGATTCCGGACTCACTCACGGTGTAACTCCCGACCAAGGAAGTAGCACCTGATGACAGACGTGACCGTCTCGGCCGAGGCCGTGGAGGCTATGCGGCCGTCGGCGTTGCGGCCGGATGCTTTGGACGGCCAGTTGATCGTGCAGTTGGTCGCCCGTGGCCGCGCGAGCGGGCTGCAGCTCACCGGCGTCGGCGGCCTGCTCCGGCAGCTCACACCGCGCGGGAGGCCCAGACGCGAACGCGTACGACGACCGAATTCCTCGGCGCTCTTTGCGCCGCCCTCGTCCTCGCCGCCGGCTCCGCCACCTCACCTGGTCGTCGGTCTGCGCGACAGGGGCCGGGGGTGAGCAGGACGGTGCCGTTGCGGCGCGGCCGGGCGGCGAGTCGGTCGAGGGCCCGAGGTGCCAGGCCGGTGGGGGCCGCGGCGAGGACGACGGGGCAGGCGGCGGCACCGAGGTCCGGTTCGTACGCCCCGAACTGCGCGCTGAGGTCGAGTTCCTCGAACTCACCCCGGCCGGCCGACTACGCCATCCCGTTTGGCGAGGCCTGCGCGAGTAGCACCCGACGCGCCTCCAGTAGGCGGGGGCGGCCCCGTCCGCGTCGACGGGGAACACCCGGTCCACGCCGGTGATCTCCAGGACCCGGGCGGCCGAACGCGAAGGGCGGGCGAGTCGGACCGCGATGCCCCGGCGGTCGGCCTCCGTGCGGGCGAGCAGCGTGTTGAGGCCCGCGGAGTCCGTGAACGTGACAGCACCGAGGTCGACCACGAGCGTCGACGGAGCCGGCTGGAGCGCGATGGCCGGCGTGTGTGGCAGGGACACCTGGTCGACATCGAGCTGCCGTGCGCCCACATCGCCACCGAGGAAGCCGGCCTCGCCCTGCGGCGGCCTCGACCGGTGTGCCGTGCTACTTGTCGAGGACGCCGACCGCGTGGGCGATGACGAGCAGCGAGGTCATGAGTGCGGCGATGCTCTCGATGGCCATCAGCGCCTTGGCCCGGGGGGACAGCGGCATGGTGTCGGTGGGGCTGAAGGCGGTGGAGTTGGTGACCGAGACGTACAGGTAGTCCATCAGGGTGGGAACCCAGTCGCTGGTGCGGGACGAGCCGTCGGCGACCTCCTCGACGGCGTCGTCGTTCTCGTCCTGGGAGAAGCGGAAGTCCGCCAGCGGCAGTTCGGAGCGCTCGGCCTGAGTGCGCGCCACCGGTCCGCCGCGGTCGAGTTCCCAGAACGCCAGGCCGAAGACGATGATGCCGGTGGCCCAGACCTGGAGCGCGGCGAGCAGTAGGGGGCCGCCCTCCTGGGCCTTGTCGGTGACCATGGCGTGCACCAGCAGGCCGAGCGAGATCAGGTTGCTGATGCCGATCAGGGCGACCAGGGCCAGCGACACGATCCGGGAGAGGCGGTTCTGCCGGGTCATCCGGCGCGGGTTGACCGCGATCAGCGGGATCAACAGCAGCAGTTCCAGGCCCGGCAGGACGAAGCGCGGGACGAACAGCAGCTGCTCCGGCAGGACGAGGTAGAGCAGCACGGCCGCCAGGGTGGCGAGCACCGCGGGCAACCGGGCCTCGCCGCGGCGGTCGTGGCGCGGGAAGCGCTGCAGCGCCCTCGCCCGGTGGCCGGGCGTCTTCCTGCCTGAGTCCATGGAACGTCTCCCGTGTGCGGCGTTGCTGTCACCAGCGGGTTCCCCGCCGTACGGGGTTCACGCTCCCGAGGGGCCGGTAAGGCACAGCGAACCGGTACATCCCGGAGGAGCGCCGAGGTGGACGCCGCCCAGGTGGATGGCGGAGCGTCGGCGGATCTCGTGCAGGGGCGCTCGGACAGCTTCCTTCGGCTGAGCCAGTCCCTCTCGCGGACCGGGCCACGCAGGCGCCGAGGTGAGGTGCCCCCGCCTGCGGCCCGTCAGCTCCGGCGCAGTGCGCGACGCGGTGCTTCACCGGCGACGCGACGTCGGCCGGGTTCGCTCCCGCTCGCGCATGACCCCGCCCCCGCCACATCCGTAGGTGTGGCGGGGGCGGCTGAAGGCGTGGTCCGGGTCAGAGGGTGTCGCGGTAACCACCGGAGGCGGTCCCGCGCTTCTCGATGAAGTGCTTGAACCGCTTGAGGTCGCCCTTGACCTGCCGGTCGAGCATGCCGGTCATGTCGGCGGCCTTCTCGGCCATGCCGCCGGGCTGGAAGTCCATCTCCATCATCACCCGGGTATGGGTCGCGTCGATCGGCTCGAACCGCACCATCCCCGTCTGCCGCACGTCACCACTGGTGGTACGCCACGCCACGTGGTCGTCCGGGACCTGGTCGACGATCTCGGTGTCGAACTCCCGGGACACACCGGCGATCTTCGTCTTCCAGTGGTTGTGGCGCTCGTCGAGCTGGGTGATCTCCTCGACGCCCTCCATGAACATCGGGAACTGCTCGAACTGCGTCCACTGGTTGTACGCCGTGCTGACCGGGACGTCGACGTCGATCTGCTCCTGCACCTTGCTCACCGCTGCTCACTCGCCTTCGCATCGCTTTCACGGTCGGGCAAGCACCTGCCCCGACCGTCGGCCGGTATGCCTGGCCCCTACCGATTCCGTCCCATCCCGGGCGAACCGGTAACCGCCGCCACCCATCCGAGTACGAACGCCTACGGCCGCGGTGCGCCTTGCGGCGGTGCCGCAGCCCGGAGCGCCGGATGACGCGCCGCCGCCCGGGAGCCCGGTCGATCCTACGGTTGGGCGGGTCCGCGCTTCTCGCCCTCACCCGCGGGTTCTCACCGCGTGGTGCAGGCGTGGGTGGGCCGTGTTCAGGTCCTCGGCGCCCTGGCCTTCCTGGTGGCCGAAGCCACCACCGCTCCCGCAGGATCCGGTCAGCCGACGATCGACCTGGCCCCCAACGAGATCCGCCACCTGGTGAACGCACTGATCCTCGATCAGCGGCGCTCTCCACTGGTCGATCGGGCGGCCGGACGCACCACGGACGAGCCTGCCACAGCCACTACCGGCGCAGACTCGCCACCTGATCACGAAGAGCGGGCGGAGTACCTGCAGCGGTTCCCCGCCGCCCCTGTGCCCCGGGAGGGCCCGCCGCCGTACGGAGGAGCGGGCCCAGAGGCTGGTCAGCCCTTGCGCGGGTAGGCGACCAGGCCGCCCTCCGAGACCGACGGGACCTTGAAGACGCCCACCCCGGCCAGGTCGGCCACCGGGACGCCGTCCACACCGTCCAGCGCCTGCGCGGTCCCGGTGGCCAGCGACAGCTGGACGGGCGCCTTGGAGCCGCCGATGCCGCCGTCCTTGGTGAGCGAGGTGCCGTAGGCCGTTCCGTCGTCGGTGACGGCGGTGAAGGTCAGCGGCTTGCTGCTCTTCGTCTCCTCGAAGCAGTAGCCCTTCTTCGCGGTGAGGTCGAAGGCCAGGTGCTCGGAGACCAGGTAGCGGCCGTTCGGCGAGAGCGCCGAGGCGGGGGCCCCTCCGGTGCCGATCAGCGGCTTGTCACACAGCACCGACACCTTGACCTGGCCGCTCTCGCCGTCCAGGACGGCCCACACGTTGTGGCTGCCCTGGTCCTTCTCCTGCCAGCGGGCCAGCAGTTGGCCGCCGGCCACCGGCCAGACCGCCGCCTGGGCCGGATCCGCCTCGGGCGGTGCCACCGTGGTGTTGTCCCAGCCCGCCGGCGACCAGAACCTGGTCGCGTCCAGGCTGTTGCTGACCACCGGGCCCTTGCCGGTCATCGCCACGACCGGGCCGTTGCACTGACTAGCCGTTGCTCTATCGATCTTGGTGATCGTGAGTTCGAGTCTGCCGACTCGGTCGGGTGATCTTCTGGTCGGCAGGGCATGAAAGTGGG
>NZ_JBEXYC010000093.1:0-16753 GCF_040630835.1 Kitasatospora sp. NPDC005751 | reverse complement strand
CCCCGTCGTCCAGTCGCCCCGTCGCCCCGTCGTCCAGTCGCCCCGTCGCCCCGGCGTCCCGGCGCCCCGGCCCGCCACACCCGTGGGTGTGGCGGGGGCGGCCGAAGGGCGTGGTCCGGGTCAGAGGGTGTCGCGGTAACCACCGGAGGCGGTGCCGCGCTTCTCGATGAAGTGCTTGAACCGCTTGAGGTCGCCCTTGACCTGCCGGTCGAGCATGCCCGTCATGTCGGCGGCCTTCTCGGCCATGCCACCGGGCTGGAAGTCCATCTCCATCATCACCCGGGTATGGGTCGCGTCGATCGGCTCGAAACGAACCATCCCCGTCTGCCGCACGTCACCACTGGTGGTACGCCACGCCACGTGGTCGTCCGGGACCTGGTCGACGATCTCGGTGTCGAACTCCCGGGACACACCGGCGATCTTCGTCTTCCAGTGGTTGTGCCGCTCGTCGAGCTGGGTGATCTCCTCGACGCCTTCCATGAACATCGGGAACTGCTCGAACTGCGTCCACTGGTTGTACGCCGTGCTGACCGGCACATCGACGTCGATCTGCTCCTGCACCTTGCTCATCGCTGCTCACTCGCCTTCGCATCGCTTCGCGGTCGGACAAGCGCCTGCCCCGACCGCCGGCCGGTATGCCCGGCCCCTACCGATTCCGCCGCACTCCGGACGAACCGGCAACAGCCACCACCCATTCGTGGACCGATCCCCCAGGCCACCGCTCTCCGCCCACCACCCGGCGCCGGCTGCGGCCGGCCTCCCCCGCCCGGGAGGTCCCCCCTGCGGGGGAGCCGCCGGACGAAGATCATCCTCGCGTGTGATCCCGCTACGCCGCGGCCGTGCCAGGCTCACCACATGCACTACGTCGTACACCGGATAGCCGCCGAGGAATGGCGGGAGCTCCGCGAGATCACACTGGAGGCGCTGCGGGACTCCCCCGGCGCCTTCAACCTCTCCTACGCCGACACCGCCGCCCACCCCGACGCCTACTGGCAGCAACAGGCCGCCGCGGAGGCTGCCGGGCACCGTGCCACCCTCACGGCCCGTGACGCGAGCGGGACCTGGGTGGGAACGGCCGGCATCGAGCCCGTCCCCGACGTCCCGGACACCGTGTGCGTCCGCTCCGTCTACGTCACCCCGGCCCACCGCGGCGCCACCGGCCCCGCCGCCGATCTCGTGCGGGCCACCATCCGCCACGCACAGGACCACACCGACGCACGGTGGCTGACCCTCGGCGTCAACGGGACTAACGCACGCGCCCTGGCCTTCTACGGACGACTCGGCTTCGAGGACACCGGAAAGGTGATCCCCTACGTCCGAAACCCGAGCGAGAAGGTCCTCATCCTGGGCTACCCGGGCTTCCGCAGCGACCCCCGGTAGCCAAACCTTCAGCCGGACGGCTGGCGAAGCGCCCCGCGTCGGCCCCTCCGCTCACCCCGCGGACTGGCGGCTCGGCCCCCCGTCCCGACCTCCGGTGGGCCTGTACGGCGACAGGCCCACCGGATACAGCGGCGGCGCCCCGGCGCAGCCGTAGGCGCGACGGGTCACGGCCCGATGCGTGGCGCGGTCGCCGCAGCGGCCGGCACCCCTCCTGCCCGACCTGCCGCCTCCCCCCGGGGGTGCGAGGCTCCGCCGGCCAGGCTCGCCGGCGAGGTGGTGCCCGGACGCCGGCGCCGTCGGTGAGGCGAACCCTGCGGGGGCGGGCGCTCTCGTGACACTCCGTCGAACCACTCGTTCGGTCGTGTGACGGCCCCGCGTCGCCCGGGTGGGCGGCCGGTCGTGGTCGACTGCCCTGCATGGTCTCAGGGCGGAGCAGGATGTGGGCGTGCCTTCAGGTCGGGCTTGCCCTGGCGGTGCTGTGCGGCTGTTCGTCGCTGTCGGACCGGGAGGACGCGGTCGCGGCCGCGGCACGGGCCTTCGAGGCCGACCTCGCCCGCCAGGACAATGCGGCGCTGTGCGGCGCACTCGCCCCGGGCACGCGCGAGGAACTCGAGGACAGCAGCAAGACGGACTGCCAGCAGGCGATCGGCGACAGCGACCTGCCATCAGCCGCGGACGTCCGCCGAGTCGACGTCTACGGCCGGCAGGCCCGCGCCGTGCTGGACAGCGACACCCTCTTCCTGTCCGCCTTCCCGGACGGATGGAAGATCACCGCCGCCGGGTGCGACCCGCAGCCCCGCAAGCCCTACAAGTGCGTGGTCAAGGGAGCGTGAGACCGGTGCGCAGCCTGTTCGCCCTGTGCGTGCTGATCGTCGTCGGCGGTCTGGTCTACTTCACGACGATCGGGGCGCTGCACCGATGAGCCGCACGGACCGCGCGGGGCGATTCCTGCGCGACAACAGCCTCACCCTGGCCTTCGGTGCCGCCTTCCTGCTCACCCTGGTCGGGCAGGCCGCCGCGGGGCTGGCGGAGGTGAACAACGAGCTCGTCGCGGCCGATCTCCAGCCCGTCGGTGTCGCCGGCTATCTGACCGGCTCCGACTTCGCGGTGGACGTCACCGAGAACTGGCAGTCGGAGTACCTGCAGTTCTTCCTGTACATCTTCGGCACCGTCTGGCTGCTGCAACGGGGGTCCCCGGAGTCCAAGAGCCTGGACCGGCCCGGTACCGAGTCCGACCGCGAACAGAAGGTCGGCGCTCACGCCACCGCCGACTCGCCCTCCTGGGCCCGCGCGGCCGGACTGCGCCGCACCCTGTACTCGCGCTCCCTCGGCACGGTGATGGCGCTGTTCTTCGTCGGCTCCTGGTTCGCCCAGTCGATCACCGGTGCGGCCTCGTTCAACGCCGGGCGGCTGCGCGACCTCCAGGCGCCGTTCACCTGGTGGGACTACGTGCTGTCCGCGGACTTCTGGAACCGCACCCTGCAGAACTGGCAGTCCGAACTCCTCGCGGTCGCCTCCATGGCGATCCTCTCCGTCTACCTGCGCCAACGCGGATCACCCGAATCGAAGCCGGTCGGCGCGGCCCACACCTCCACCGGCGTCGAAGGCTGATGCCCACCGGCGGCCCACCGGCGGCCCCGGTCCGGGCCGGGCGGGGGACGCTACGGAGACGCTCCAGCCGGTGGGATCCGCCGGGCGCGAGGAGGTACACGAGTGCGGGCGGGGACATGACCCCGCGACGCCTTGCCCGACCGAGAGGGGCGTGTGCCCGGTCGGGCAAGGCGTGACAGGGAACCGCGGGCGTTCGGTCGGCGCGGTTGGGGCCTACTTGCCGCGGCCGGTCACGAAGTCCCGGGCCCGGTCCACGAGGCCGACACCGGGGCCGAGGAGCTTGCTGGCCATCGGGCTGTCCGGGGCCGCCGGGTGCGGCCGGGTCGGGGCCATGGCCTTCGCCCGGCGGACCTTGTCCCCGAGGTCGTCCAGCTGCTCCGGGGTACAGGCCGTGCGCAGCATCGGGAAGAGGTTGGTCTCCTCGTCCTCGACGTGGGCGGACACCTCGTCC
The DNA here is from genome assembly GCF_040630835.1 of Kitasatospora sp. NPDC005751. Classification (NCBI taxonomy): domain Bacteria; kingdom Bacillati; phylum Actinomycetota; class Actinomycetes; order Kitasatosporales; family Streptomycetaceae; genus Kitasatospora; species Kitasatospora sp. NPDC005751. Next base: position 13,311 of record NZ_JBEXYC010000093.1, on the reverse strand, counting down.
ATCAGCTGCCGGAGCACCGAGCCCATCGCGGGATCGTCGGTTCGCAGGTCCTCCAGCTGCTTGAGGAGGTCCTCGACCTGGCGGTGGTCCTCGATCTCCCTGTCCGCGAGGGCGTCGCCGCCGTCGAGGTGCTCGCGGACCGCGGGGTAGAGGTACTGCTCCTCCGCGACCGAGTGCCGCACCAGCTCGATGGTGACGTGGTCGATCACGTCCCGCAGTGCCTGGCCGCCGCCGCTCATGGCCCGGATGCGGCCGAACATGTCCTCCACCTCGCGGTGGTCCGCCATCAGTTCCTCGATCACGTTTCCGCCGTGTCCCATTGTCCTGCCTCTCGTCGTCCGCGGGCGAGTCGGTGCGCGCCCAGCCGGAGTGCGTTCCCGCTCCCTCGCGGGCCTGCGCCGGTGGCCCGCTCCTCACCGGATCGGGCGGCCGCAAACTCCCCCGGTCCGGTCCGGTCCGAGCGGGCGACGGGCCGGTGCCGTGGTGGGTGGCGGCTCGCACTCGGCCCATGCCGTCTTGCCGCCCGGGGCAGGATCGGTGGCGGGTTTCAGGTTGTCTTGGCCGTCTCGTCGAAGAACCTGATGAGCCGGGGCAGGGCTTGCAGCACCGATCCGTTGTGGTCGAAGTCGCCGACGTCGGTCAGCCGGGGGCGGCGCCGTGCTTCCTCAACTGGTCCGCGCAGGAGGTCGAGTGAGGTCAACACACCACCCCGGTTACGGCTACCGGGTCCCGGCTTGCCCGCGTCGCCGGAGAAGGCCGGTGGCGAGCGGGAGTCGTTGGAACCCCCGCACCGCCGACCATGACATCCCGCGCCGCCACGCCCTTGCCGCCGGTCCCGGCCAGGCGGCAAGGGCCCTGTCGGAACCAGCTGGTGACACCGTTCACGGGAACGGGCCGGTATACCCCGGAAACCCGCTGTACCGGTGAGGATCCGACCGGACCACGGTCGGTCAGTCGATGCCTTCGACGATGCGGAAGTCGCGCTCGACGCCGTCGCCGAGGGCGGCCAGCGCCTCCTGGTAGGCCGCGCTCTCGCGGGCCGCGACGGCCTGCTCGAAGCTGTCGAACTCGATCAGGATGGTGCGCGCGGCGAGTCCGGCCTCGTGTGCCACGACCCGACCGTCACGGGCGAGGACCCGTCCGCCCCCGGCCCGGACGGCCGGACCGGCCAGCTCGTTGTAGGCAGCCAGCTTCGCGGGGTCCGAAATGGTGCGGTAGACGCTGACCCAGTAGCCCTTGGGCATGGAACCTCCAGTGTGGGGATGAGTGCGTTCGATGGACGGGTTGGTCTCGGACGAGCCTCGGCGGCCGGCTCGGTCGGCCTGCTGGCCACCGCGAGTCGCTTTCGTGTCAGCCGAGCCGGGGAAGGCGGACGGCGCGCGCGATCTGCGCGGCGCCGCCCACACGGACCAGGGTGCCGGACGCGCCGCGCCGCGCGTCGGCGATGATCGTGGACGGATGGCCGAGGTGATCGCCCATGTCGACCGCGAGGGCGGTGACGCCCTGATCCGCGAGACATGCGGCCAGACACGCGGTGCTGTTGGCGTTGGCGACGTCCTCGGGGACGCCGATCGACGGGGCGAACATCCGGGCCGCCGCCCGGCCGTCCGCGTCGGGGACCGAGTAGGCGTAGCAGCCCAGCAATCCGTAGCGGTCACAGGCATCGCGCAGAGCCCTGAAGTCCGGGCGGAGTTCGGCCAGCGCGGTGCGCGATCGTACGGGCAACAGGAGCCGTGGCCGGCCGGGTGAGGCCACACGGGCAGCGTCGGGAAGGGTTTCGCTGTTCAGGCCGAGGGCGGTCGCGATCGCCCGGAGTCCGGGTCCCCCGGCCTCTCGCGGGCTGATCGGACCCGGGTCGAACGTGGCCGTCAGGTCGTCGTGTCCCCGCGTCGCCCGGCCTTCGAATACGCGGGTCGTGGTGTGCAGCGTGGCCCGGTAGTCGGCGTCGCCGCTGTGGCGCTGCGCGAGCAGCGCCAGTGCGGCGACCGTGCCGTGACCGCAGGCGGGCAACTCGCCTTCGCCAGTGAAGAATCGGAGCCGATACGACGCTCGGGCCCGGTCCTCGCCGTCCAGCGCGGTGATGAAGACCGCGTGCGAGGTGCCTGTCGCGGCGGGGACGCGCCGTCGCTCGGCATCGGTGAAGGGCGCGTCGTCGAGCACGGCGGTCGCGCTGCCGCCCCGGCCCTGTCGCCGGCACGCGTCGACGATCGTCACCTCGGGCACGGCGCCGCGTCCGTCGTGATCAGCATCGTCAGGTCGAGCGCGGGCGCGCTGTGCGTCAGGGCGCCGATCGAGATGAGGTCGACGCCGGCTTCGGCGACGGCGCGAACCCGGTCCAGGGTGACGTTGCCGGAGGCCTCCAGGAGGATCTTCGAACCGCCGCGGCGGCGGGCCCTCATCCGCGTCACTTCTTCGATGTCGGCCATTTCCATGTTGTCGAGCATGAGCCAGCCCGCTCCCGCTTCCATGGCCTCGCGGGCCTGCGCGACGGTCTGCACCTCGACGTCGATCGGCAGCCTCCGCCCGGAATCGGCCATACCCTTTCGGACCGCGTCGATCGCCGCGGTCACCCCGCCCGCCGCGGTGATGTGGTTCTCCTTCAGCAGGACCATCGCCGCCAGGGTGAGCCGGTGATTGCCGCCGCCGCCGGCGGTGACGGCGTACTTGTCCAGCGCCCGCAGCCCCGGGGCGGTCTTGCGGGTGTCCAGGATCCGCGCCGGAGTTCCGGCCACGGCCTGGACGAAGGCGTCGGTGACAGTGGCGATGCCGCACAGGCGCTGCAGGAGGTTCAGCACCGTGCGCTCGGCGGTGATCAGGTTGCGGGCCGACCCGGTCAGCCGCACCAGGACGTCCCCGGCCCGCACCCGTTCGCCGTCCGCGACCAGAGCCTCGACCCCGACCTCAGGGGCGCTCTGGGCGAAGACTTCGCGGACCACGGGCATTCCGGCGACGACGCCGGGCCGGCGGGTACTGATCTCGGCGGTGGCGACCAGATCGGCCGGGACGCTCCACAAGGTGGTGACGTCGTCGTCGGCCCTGTCCTCCGTCAAGGCGGCGGCCACACTGGCCCGCGCCGCCGACACGGGGAAATCCGCGATCCTCATAGGTGGTTCCTCGCCTCTCGGAGATCGATCATCGGACCGACGAGGCCCTGGACGGCTTCCCCGACGGGTTTCGCTCGCGTCGGGTGGGCGACGACGACGCCACCGTGAGCAGCGGCGGCGAACCCGACGCCGGCGCGGGGGAAGTCATCCCGCATGACGTGTTGCTCCGTTCAACAGGACCGCCGGATCGATGGGTCGCCCCCCATCAGAACCCCCGCGATCCGCTGCCCGCCAATAGCCCCACGAGGCCACCCCATAGGCTCGGACCTATCCCGGGAGCAAGGAGCGGACATGCACGACCACCAAGGCGTCGAACTTCGTCATCTCCGCTACTTCGTGACCGTCGCCGAGGAAGGCACGATGACGGAGGCCGCACGGGTGCTGCGGATCGCCCAGCCCACCCTCAGCCAGCAGATCAGCGCCCTGGAACGCCGGGTCGGGGCCAAACTGTTCCACCGCAGACCCAAAGGGATGGAGCTCACCGAGGGCGGCCGGATCCTGTACACGAGCGCCACACGCACCCTGGCCGAGATCGAGTCGTCGCTGGCGCAGGCACGCGACGCCCGCTCTCCCGTACGCGTAGGGGTCTGCGGCACCGTCCCGGACCACCTGCTGGCACGGGTCGAGCAGGTCCTGGCCGAAGACGGATCCCCGGACGTCGAGTTCACCGAGACCGACTCCCCGAAGCAACTCGACCTGTTGCGGACCGGCACCCTCGCCCTCGGGGTGATGCGCGCCGTCCACGACATCGACGACCTGGCCACGCTCACCCTGGCCGACGAACCACTCGGCGTGCTCCTGCGCCCCGACCACCCGCTGGCCCACCACACGGCCCTGTCCTGGGCCGACCTCGCGGGCCAGGACCTGCTCTGGTTCCCCGCCGAACGCAACCCGCACTTCACCGAGGACGTCCTGGCCCACCTCGCCGGCCACGGCTGGTCACCACGACTACGTACCGTCGACGCGCACAGCCGGGCCCTGTACCGCCACCACCTGCGCAACAACCAGAACCTGATCACCCTACGAACCCGGACCGCCGTCACGAAGGACACCGGGATCACCTGGCGCCCCTTCGCATCCGACCCGCCACGCGAACGCTTCCTCCTGGCCACCCCCGACGACAGCCCCTGGGCGGACCTGCTGGCACGCTCGGACAGCCGGCCACCCGACGACGGCACCGGCGGAGCCGGCGGCCGGCACGACCGCTGACCGCTTGCCGCCGCGGCGCCCGGCTTCGAACGATCGGCCTCCCACCTGGGCCGGCCGAGAGCACCCGCGCGACTTCGTTGACCGGGGCCGCGACGTCCTGGCGGATCGTGGCGGGCGAGCCGGCGGCCATCACGACGAAGGTCCAGGACAACTCGGCCCCTCCGAGGGTTCGGCAGACACCGTCCGCATCCCCGATCCCACCGACCGCTGACCGGCCGGTTGCCGGGGTCGTAGGTCAGCGCGCGGTGACTGAGTACGCGGCGAGCGCGCGGTTCCCGCGCGGCTTGGCGATGGCCCGGAGGACGTCGGCCTGACTCAGGACGAGCTGGCGCACCGGCTCGGGCAGCGCGGCCAGACGCTCCTCCGTTGCGGCCAGGTCGAGGCAGGCGGCAATCTCCCAGTCGCCGTCCTGAAGCTCTCCGGTATCGACCAGGCCGCTGCCGTCGGCCGTCCAGCCGGCCTCGTGCAGGAGCCTCAGCAGCGCCTCACGGGAGAACGGCGTGCGAACGTTGCCCTGGCCATGCGACCCCGCGGCCTCGGTCTGCCCCTGGATCAGCACGGCGAGGAGGTGCGCCAGCTGGTCGCCGGACGCAGGCGTCAAGTCCCACTCGGCGAAACACAGTCGCCGCGCCCACGGCCGCACCCGGGCCAGTGTGTCCCGCAACTGTCCGAGCGATGCGAAGTACCAGGAGCAGTGCGCGAGCACCACGAAGTCGAAGGTACTTCCGGGGACGTCGACCGACGGGTCGAGGACGTCCGTGCCGAGGCGGAAGTCGATGCGCGGCTCGAGAGGGCCCGCCGCGATCCGGGCCGCCGATTCTCCGAGCGTGACCGGCGCCCCGTAGGAGGGGTCGGCGACGTCGAGGGCTGTCACGCGCCCCTCGGGCCCCACCGCCTCCGCGAGGACGACGGTCATGTCGCCCTGGCCGCAGCCCAGTTCGAGGACCGTCGAGCCGGGCGCGATCTGCCAGCTCGCCACGAGCGCGGCGCGGTGGCGAGTCTGGGACAGCTGGATGTCCGGGCTGTGATCGGCAGCGGCCATGCCGGCCGCGAGCGAGGGGGCCTTGGCGCGGAGATCGGAGTGATTCACAAAGTCCTTGGTGATACTCGACGGGTCGGTGCGGGCCGATGCTATGGGACTCGTGGGCAGCGCCGCCTCCGATTTCCTGGACATCCCGTGATGCCGCAGTCCGAGCAGGGGGGAACACGCGCTCGGTTCATCCGATGGTCCACCGTGCGCCAAGGACCGCCGTGCCGTGACCCCGCACCGCGGGCTCGCCGACAACGAGGCGGGTGGCTCCGTCCACAGCAGACTCCACTGCCCGCCACCGCCGTAGCCGTTCACGATGATCGCGAGTTTGCCCAACGGTGGCGAGGGCGGCTTCGACACCGGCAAGGGGTACGTGCAGGGCGGCAACGGCGATAGCGGCGACCCCGCCGGATCGGGCGGCAAGGGCAACGACGGCATAGTCAACACCACCCCCAGCGGCAACTACGAAGCCCCCGGCGGATCCCCCGGGACGACCTGACACCCGAACTCCCGCCGTCGGGCGACACCCCGAGGCCCGCCTGCCAGGGCCCGTACCGGCCAGCAGCCGTCCGGGCCGTCGGGCCAAGGCACACCGAGCCGGCCGCCCGGTGGTCCGCGGACGGCTTCGCCGGACAGACGCGTACCGAGACAGGCCGGAACGCCGCAGGCGCGAACCCCCAGACCGGCCAAGGACCAAAGGCGGACTCAGGGGGCCTTGGTGACGACGGGGTCGATCCACGCGCCCACGTTGTTCGAACCGAAGGTGTAGCAGTAGTTGGAGCCAAGGGTGACGCGGAAGACGCCCTGGACGTTCAGAGTCACGGGCGTCGTCGAGCCGACCGGCACGTCTCGTTCCAGTTTCCGGGCGCCGTCCAGCTCGATGTACATCCTCACGGTCTTGCCGGAGGACGAGCTGTCGGCCAGGCCGTATGACGTGGTCAGGGTGGTGTACTGGCGGTCCAGTTGCCAGGTGGCGGTGGCGCAGGTGCTGGAGAGCACGGTGGGGTAGAGCGTGCCGTTGACGTTCTGCGGTCCGCGGTCGTAGTTGCCTTGTTCATTGTCGACGGGCAGCAGGTCGTCCACGAGGGAGACCCGCCCGGGTGTGGTGGGCGGCGGCTGGCCGCTGCCGCTCGGTGCCGGAACGGTGATGGGCGTGGAGGGGCTTGCCGGGGTCGCGGTCACGGTCACCGTCGCCGTGGCGCGTACGGTCTCGGTGACGGTGCTGGCGGTGGGTGAGTTCACCACTGCGGGAAGTCCGAGGAAGCCGAGGAGGAGACCGGCGAGGGCGGTGCCGGCCGAGACGAGCGCCGCGATCTCGCCGAGGCGCCGGCCGGACGCGGGCGCAGGTCCGCCTCCGGCACCCGGCGGCGGGCCCGGGGGCACCGGCGGGACTCCGCCCGGCGACGGTTCAGCAGTCACTGCCGGCTCCTTCAAACGGCGTCACCGCACGGGCGTTCGCTCCCCTGCGCCGACTGACGGAATATCAGGAACGATATTCGCCGATCCCGAGCCCGCACAACAGGGGGCCTGCGGGAAGCAGGTGGCCTCGCTGTGCGGAGTGCCGCGAAACACGCGAGGCCAGGGCGGCGCTGATCCGGGGGTGAGAACCAGCGGCGCCACCGCCGCCTTCTCCCGGCCCCGGCCCGGCGGGTTCGGCCCGAAGGCCGGCCGCGCCATCGCGGGGTCGGCGATCAGCTCGCCGCGCTCTCCGCTGCCCTGGTCGCCAGAAGCGGTGTGGGCCGACCAGCGGGCCGGACTCGCCCGCGCGCGGGCCGGTCCACCCGGAGGTCCGCAGAGCCGGCCGGGCGGCACCGGACATCCGCTCGGCGGTCACCGGCGCCACGGCGTGGGCGCTGCGGAGGGCGTCGAGTGCCTCGCCCCATTCGCGGTGGGTACGGGGCCGGCCGCGATCACCGAAGGCGGCGGACCAGGCCGGCTGCACCGGCCGACGCGAGTGATCAGTTGGTCCTGATGTCCGGGATGGCGGTCGGGGCCGGCACGGGCTCCAGGGTGAAGCTCTGCCCGGCGGGAGGGTCTGCGCAGGGGAGCTGGCGTGCGAGGACGCCCGGGGTGCCGATATCGCCCGGGATGGTCACGCAGGCGTTGCTGTGGACCAGCTGGATGAGGTAGCTACCGGCGCCTCCCGGCGACGCTCTCAGCCGGAACCGTTCCGCGGTCCCCCGCCGGCCGCAGTAGTCGTTCATCAGACGGGCGCCGTCGGCGAGGAGTGCGGCCTCCACTCCCAGGCAGCCGTGACCCATCACCGGATGGAGGGAGCGGATCGTGTACTGGCCGCCGCCGGCCGGCTCGAAGACGTAGGTGGGCACGTTGCCCGGGCACGCGAACTGCCCTACCTCCCCACCGCTTTCGTGCGTGGTCGACTCCCCCAGGCAGAGTCCGGAGCCCACCGGCCGGATCAGATACGCGCCCGCCGCGACCAGAGCCCGTTCCTGGGCGCCGGAGGAGGGAGCGGGCGCGGCGGGGCGGTGCGCACGGTCGTGGAGGAAGGCCGCCCCGCCCGCCACGGCGGCCGCCAGCGCCAGGACCACCACGACCGGAGTAGCGCTGCGCAGCCGCCGGCGGGAGGGCGCGGGCGGTGCGGTCCGCAGGGCGCCGGGCAGCGTCTGCGGGGCGGGTGGGCCGGCCTCGGCGGGGACGCCGGGCCCCGGGTGGGTGGCCTCGTGGGCCAGCCGCTCGCGTGCCGCGAGCCACACGGCCGGGTCCTCGCCGAGTCCGCACGCCCGGACGAAGGCGTCGAGCAGTTCCGGTCGCGGCAGCAGGTCGTGGCGGAGCGCCTCGGCGATCGTGCTGCGCGGGAGCACGGCCCCGACCTCGGCAGCGCGGCGTTCCAGCGCCCTGTAGGTCAGCCCGGACCGTTGCCGAAGCTGTCGAAGATACGCGACGAACTCGGCCGTATCCCGCGCCAGGGAGGGATTCGGGGGCAAGGGTTGGGAACTCATGCCCCGATCCTGGCGGAGCGGTCCGCGGCCAACCACGTTGATTCAAGACGTTGTTGGCCAGGACGAGGGCAGCGGTGCGGCCGGCGCCGTCGTCCCGCGGTCCGGGAGGTTCGGCTGGTCAGACCGAGTCCGGCGTGTCCGACCGTTCCCCGGACAGTCCCGGACACCTCGGGGACCTTGCCCGGCCGTGACGGCGGCGGCAAGGGTGAGGGCTCGCAGGCGGGTCGGCCGGCCGGTGGCGGCGAGGCCTCCGCGACCGTCTCGCGGTGGTCGGCACCTCCGGGTGGACCACCGCTAGGAGACCGGGATCGGGTCTCGCCAGATGTCCATCGGGACGGCGCGGACCGCGCGGCCGTCGGAGCCCAGGATCCGTCCCATCCTCTTCACGGTGCGCAGTGACACGCGGCGCTCGGCCACTCGCAGGTCGGGGAACCTGCGGGCGAGTGCGGCCTCCAGTCGCTGGACGTCGGCGAGGGAGCGCTGCCAGACGGAGAGGATGAGGTTGTGCCGGCCGGTGACGGCTACGCACAACCGGATCTCGGGGAGCCTGGCGAGTTGGGGGCCGACCTCGTCGAGCCGGTCCGGAGGGATGTCGGCCCGGAAGGTCGCCAGGACCGGTCGGCCGGCGTCTCCGGCGGCGATCTCGCAGCGGAAGCGGATCGCGTCGGAGGCGGCCAGCCGGTCGAGGCGGCGGCGCAGCGTGGACGGGCTGAGCCCGGTGGCGGCGGCCAGCTCGGCTTGGCCGAGGCGGCCGTCGGTGCCCAGCCTGATGAGCAACTCCCGGTCTTCGTGGCGGATTTCGGCCCGTACTGGGGAGGACGTCCCGTAGCCCGTCGGGTGGTCGTCGTGGAGTTCCAGGCGCTGGGCAGGGTCCAGTGAGTCCAGTCGCCAGCGGATCCCCTCGGCGTAGAAGCCGGTCGCCAGGTGGGTGCGGACGGCGGTGATCCCCGGGAGCCTGCCCAACCGTTCGGCGGTGTACCGGGAGACCGTCGCCAGGTCGGTGAAGGCCGCGGCGATGACGAGGTCGCAGCCCTGGGAGAGGTGTTCGACGCTCATCACGTGCGGGTCCTCGGCCAGCTCGTCGGCGATCTGCCGAATCCGGTCGGGAGCGCAGTCGACGTCGAGGTACGCGACGCAGCCAGGGTCCTCGGGGTGGGGCAGGCCGTAGGCGGTCACCCAGGCGATCCCGGCCTCCGAGAGCCGTCGCCAGCGGCGCGCGGCGGTGACCGGGCTGATCCCGAGAGTCTGGCCGAGCAGCGACCAGGGTGCCCGGGGCCGCAGCTGCATCGCGTTCACCAGGGCGAGATCCAACTCGTCCACTGTCACATCGGAGCCGGTCACCGTCGGCTGCCGGTTGGTTCGTTCATCGAAGGGCCTCTTCGTGGCGTGATCCTGCGAAATCGCGGGAATCCCCCGCTGCGGGCTCCAGAATCGCGGAACAAGATCGCTCCGCACAAGTTCCCGCCCCCGCGGGCCCGATGGAGGTACCTGTGTCCATACACGACGACGCCCTGGCTCTGGCTCCCGACCTGGTCCGGCTCCGCCATGACCTCCACCGGTTCCCCGAGCTGGGCCTTGATCTCCCGCGCACCCAGGAGCGGGTGCTGCGGGCTCTCGAGGGACTGCCGCTGGAAGTACGTCAGGGCTCCGCGCTGAGTTCGGTCACCGCGGTGCTGCGCGGCGGGCTACCGGGGCCGGCGGTGCTGCTGCGCGCCGACATGGACGGACTGCCGGTCATCGAGAAGGCCCCGCTGCCGTTCGCGTCCGACAACGGTGCCATGCACGCCTGCGGACACGATCTGCACACCGCCATGCTCACGGGCGCCGCGCACCTGCTCGCCGCACGGCGGGAGCGGCTCCACGGCGACGTGGTCTTCATGTTCCAGCCCGGCGAGGAGGGCTGGGACGGCGCCGGAGCCATGCTGGCCGAGGGCGTTCTGGACGCGGCGGGCACGCGCCCGGTCGCCGCATACGCCCTGCACGTGGCGTCGACCATGCCGCACGGGGAGTTCAGCTCCCGGCGCGGGCCGATCCTTGCCGCCTCCGATGCGCTGAACGTCACCCTCCACGGTGCGGGCGGGCACGGCTCGGTACCTCACCGGGCCAAGGACCCCGTCCCGGCGGCCTGCGAGACGGTCACCGCCCTGCAGACCATGGTGACCCGCCGCTTCGACGTGTTCGATCCGGTGGTGATCACCGTCGGACTCCTCCGGGCCGGTACCCAGCGCAACATCATCCCCGAGACCGCCTACTTCGAGGCGACCGTGCGCACCTTCTCCGCCGAGACGCGGGCCAAGGTCACCGACACCGTGGTGGAGCTGGTGCGGGCCGTCGCGGCCGCCCACGGCCTGCGGGCCGAGATCGAGTACCTTCCCGGGTACCCGGTGACGGTGAACGACGGGGCCGAGACCGATTTCCTGATGGACACCGTCCGGGAGGCCTTCGGCGAGGAACGCTTCCGGACGATGGCCAACCCGATGACCGGGTCGGAAGACTTCTCCCGGGTACTCGACGCCGTTCCGGGATCGTTCGCGTGGCTCGGCGCCGCCCCGAAGGGGAGCGATCCCGACACCCTGCCGCTCAACCACTCTCCCTACGCTGAGTTCGACGACGCGGTGCTCCCCGACGGAGCGGCGCTCTACGCCGAACTCGCCACCCGCCGTCTCGCGGCCTGAACCCCTGCCCAAGGAAGAAACGATCAAGCACATGACCGAACCGCGCGACGTGGTCGAGCAGCAGCTCACCGCCTACAACAACCACGACATCGACGCCTTCGTCGCCACCTACGCCGAGGACGTCCTCGTTCTGCGGCGGGACGGCAGCCGGCTGGAGGGCCGTCAGGCCCTGCGCGCCACCTACACCCGGCAGTTCGCCGCGGGCCGCTGCCGGGCGGAGATCGTGGGACGGCTCACCGAGGGCGACTGGGTGGTCGACCACGAAGTCGCCCACGGCCTGTCCGACGAACCGGTCCGCGTCCTGGTGGCCTACCGGGTCCGCGAAGGCCTCATCGACCGCGTCGAGTTCCTCGGCTGAGCCGCCTGGGCGTGCGGTGATGTGCGACGTCGCTTGACTTCCCCTGAGCCCCGCAGAGCGGCCGGGTTGGCCGAACGGACCAGGAGCCCGGCATCGCGGCCGAAGCGCCACCGTCCGCGACGCACTGCCGGCGACAGGGCCGCGATGAAGGAGGCAGCCGGCACGATCCGCTTCTCGAAGCGCGGTGGCGGCAGGCGTGTCAGCAGGTCACGGAGGCAAGACGTCTGGTCGGTGACGCAGATGATCGCCAGCGCACCCGCGTCGAGCGCGTCGCCGATGGTCGGTGCCAGCCGTGCCCCCTCGTCACCACCGAGAACACCACGCTCAAGCAGCGGGTCCGCCGGCTCACGACCGACAACCGCACGCTCGACGAGCGGCTCAAGGCCACTCGCTCCAGTCTGCGTGGCCAACACCGCCGCGTCGCCGGCCTCGAGGCCCAGCGGTCCGCGCCAGGATGACCCTCGTCTCCCGGCAGCCGAGGGGGCTCCGCCGGTCTGCCGGCGGGAGGACTGTTTCGGTCAGGTCATCGTGACGACGACCTTGCCGGCCTTCGCGCGGCCCTTCTCGACGTACTCCATCGCCTCCCCGGTCCGGTCGAAGGGGAAGACACGGTCGACCACCGGGCGGATCTTTCCGGCGTCGATGAGCGCGGTGAGTTCGCGCAGCTGGTCGCCGCCGGCCTTCATGAACAGGAACGAGTACGTCACGCCGCGGCGCCGGGCGCGGCGCCGGGTCCTGAAGCTCAGCGCGTTCATCACCAGCCGCAGGGCCGCGTTCGCGCCCAGCTCGCGGGCGAACGCGGCGTCCGGAGGGCCTGCGACGCTGATGACCGTCCCGCCGGGCTTGAGCACCCGCAGCGACTTCTCCAGCGTCTCACCGCCGAGGGTGTCCAGGACGACGTCGTAGTCGTCGAGGACGGACGCGAAGTCCTGCTTCCTGTAGTCGACGACGATGTCGGCGCCCAGCTCCTTCACCAGGTCGGCCTTGGCGGTGCTCACGGTGGTGGCCACCTGCGCGCCCAGGTGTTTGGCCAGCTGGACGGCGATGGTGCCCACCCCGCCGGCGCCGGCGTGGACGAGGACCTTCTGGCCCGGCCGCACGTGTGCCCGTTCCACCAGTGCCTGCCAGGCGGTCAGGGCGACCAGGGGAAGGGAGGCGGCCTCCGCCATGGTGAGTGCGGCCGGTTTGGGGGCGAGGTCGTCCTGGTGGACGGCGATGAGTTCGGCGAACGTGCCGATGCGGTCCTTGTCGGGCCGCGCGTAGACCTCGTCGCCCACCGTGAACCGGGTGACGGACGATCCCACCTGGACCACCACCCCGGCGAGGTCGTTGCCCAGGACGAGAGGGAGACGGTAGGGCAGGATCGCCTTGAAGGCCCCGTCGCGGAGCTTGATGTCGAGCGGGTTGACGCTCGCCGCGTGGATCCGGACCAGGACGTCGCCGGCGCCCACCCGGGGGTCGGGCATCTCACCGGCGTGGGGGCCGGCCGTGTCGCCGTACCGCTCGATCAGGAAGGCCTTCATCGTCGTCTCCGCTTCTCGTCCGGGAGGGGACGGCTCTCGGGTCCATGCTGGGCTTCTCCCAGTACGAGACACTCTGTGGTGCTTGTTTCGGTCTTCCGGGGCCCCTCGCCGATGCGGCGCTCTGCGCTCACCGGCTCGGCGTCCATCGCCCCCCGTGCACCCGGAGCAGGTCGATGTGGTCCGTGCCCAGGCGCCTCAGGCTCGCCTCCACCGAGGCGACCATGTTCTTGCGGCTGTTGCCCGTTGTGGAGATGCCGGCTGCGGCGCGGCCCCGAGGGTGAACTTGGTGGCCAGGACGAAGTGGTCCCGGTCCGCGGAGACGAACTTCCCCGTCAGCTCCTCCGACTCGCCGAACTGCTAGGGCCTGTGTGATGTTGTGATCAGTGGAGCGGTCGTACGAGGTCGTCTATCCAGATCATCGAGGCGCGGAGGTGAAGGCCTGCGAGGTAGCT
>NZ_JBEXYC010000092.1:0-16841 GCF_040630835.1 Kitasatospora sp. NPDC005751 | reverse complement strand
TCGGCGTCCAGCCGGTGGCCGGGCCGCCGGCGCTGGCCGGGGCGGACGGTGCCGACGGCGTGGACGGTGCGGTCCGGCCCGGCCCCGCCGGGGCCTGACCACGACGAAGGCGCCCTGGTAGGAGGTGAGGGCGCTTTCGAGCTGTCCGACGCTCACCAGGTCGAGGTTGTTGGTCGGCTCGTCGAGGAGGAGCAACTGGGGCGCGGGGTCGCCGCACAGCACACAGGCCAGGGTGGCGCGCAGCCGCTCGCCGCCCGAGAGCGCCCCGACCGGGAGGTGGGCGCGGGCGCCGCGGAAGAGGAAGCGGGCGAGCACGTTCATCCGCTCGGGCGCCGGCAGCTCCGGCGCGGCCGCCGCGAAGTTCTCCGCCACGCTGCGGTCCGGGTCCAACAGGTCCAGCCGCTGGGAGAGATAGGCGACCCGGCCGTCCGAGCGCCTGAGCCGTCCGCCGTCGGGGGCGAGGTCCCCGACCAGCAGGCGCAGGAGGGTGGTCTTGCCGGTTCCGTTCTGTCCGAGCAGGGCGATCCGCTCGGGCCCGCGGACGGTCAGATCGACGCCGCCACCAGCGAACAGGGGCGTGCCGCCGCGCAGCACCTGGAGGTTCTCGCCGACGAAGAGGTCGCGCCCGCTCGGCACCCGGGTGCCGGACAGGTCCAGGGTCAGGCGCTGGTCGTCGCGCAGGGCGCGCTCGGCCTCGTCGAGCCGGGCCCTGGCCTCGCCGAGGCGGGCCGCGTGGACCTGGCCGGCGCGTCCTGCGGACTCCTGGGCGCCGCGCTTCATGGTCCCGGCGAAGATGCGGGGCAGACCGGCGTTCTTGAGGTTGCGGCCGGCGTTGCTGGCCCGGCGGTCGGCGCGCTCCCGGGCCTGCTGCAACTCCCGCTTCTCCCGCTTGAGTTCCTGTTCGGCGTTGCGGATGTTCTTGGCCGCGACCTCGCGCCCGGCCTCCGCGGCCTGCTCGTAGGCGGTGAAGTTGCCGCCGAACAGCCGCAGTTCGCCGGAGTCGAGCTCGGCGATCCGGTCCATCCGGTCGAGCAGCGCACGGTCGTGGCTGACCAGCAGCAGGCAGCCGGAGAAGTCCTCCAGGACGCCGTGGAGCCGGTGGCGGGCGGCGAGGTCGAGGTTGTTGGTGGGTTCGTCGAGCAGCAGCACGTCGGGCCGCTTGAGCAGTTGCGCCGCGAGGCCGAGCTGGACGATCTGGCCGCCGCTGAGGGTGCCCAGCCGCCGGTCCAGGCCGACGCCGGCCAGGCCGAGACGTTCGAGCTGGGCGAGGCTGCGCTCCTCGACGTCCCAGTCGTCGCCGATGGCGGTGAAGTGCTCCTCGGCCACGTCACCGGACTCCACCGCGTCGATGGCGCGGATCACCCCGGCGACGCCGAGGACGTCGGCGACCGCGAGGTCCGCCGTCAGCGGGAGGTCCTGAGGCAGGTAGCCGGGTGTGCCGCTGACGGTCAACGATCCTGCGGCGGGCGTCAGTTGACCGGCAATGAGCTTGAGCAGCGTGCTCTTGCCCGCGCCGTTGGGAGCGACCAGGCCGGTGCGGCCGGTGCCGAGGGCGAAGGAGAGGTCCTGGAAGACGGGGGTGTCGTCGGGCCAGGAGAAGGAGAGCTGGGAGCAGACGATGGACGCATCGGACATGAGGACAACCCGGAGGATGGGCAGGCGGAGACACCTCGGCCTGCGAGCAGACAGGGGGAAGGGGAACGACGAACGAAGCCGTTGGCCCGGGGCACCGATGCCCGCCGACGGCTTCAGGACCGGGTCTCACCCGGAGATGTCGTCGTCACCCGCCATGTCTGCTCCACGCTTTCCGTCAGATGGGTTTTCCGCCGTCGAGCATAGCACCGTGTGTGGGCGATCGGTCGGGACCGGCCGCGGGGGGCGGGCCGCCGCGCCGGGCCGGGCGCGTCACGGCGCGCCGGCCCCCCGCAGCAGGGTGTCGACCACCAGGTCGGCCGCCGGTCCGGCGGCCAGGTCGGGCGCCTGACGTGTCACCAGGTGCACGAGCTGGGGCAGCAGGGCGGCGACCCAGCCCTCGGGGAGGCCGGGGCGCAGCAGCCCTTCGGTGACGGCGCGTCGGAGGAAGTCCCCGACCTCGGCGACGGAGCTGTCGCGGCGCCTGCGGGTCTCCTCGTCGGCGAGCATCCGGGCCAGGTCCACCGGCCAGGCGCGGTTGACCTCGAT
Organism: Kitasatospora sp. NPDC005751; assembly: GCF_040630835.1. Taxonomy (NCBI): domain Bacteria; kingdom Bacillati; phylum Actinomycetota; class Actinomycetes; order Kitasatosporales; family Streptomycetaceae; genus Kitasatospora; species Kitasatospora sp. NPDC005751. Next base: position 14,660 of record NZ_JBEXYC010000092.1, on the reverse strand, counting down.
GACGTTCTCCACGTAGCGGTGCAGGGCCACGGCGACGGGGGCCTCGCGCAGACGGGCGTCGGCGATGGCCCGCTCGACGGCGTCCAGGCGGGCGGAGTGGATCGCGGTGAGGAGTTCCTCGCGGGAGCTGAAGCGCCGGTAGACGGTCCGCCGGTCCACCCCCGCCTCGGCCGCGATGCTCGCGATGCTCGCGCCCGGGTCGGCGGCCAGCATCCGCGCTCCCGTCGTCAGGACGGCTTCGATGTTCCGCGCGGCGTCAGCTCTCACGGGGGGAGTCTAGCGGCGGTGTGCAGCTTCGGCTCGCAACCACCTCGTCGCTGTGTCAGTAGCGCGGGGACCTGCGCCGGGAGGGGCCGGTCCCCTCCCGGCGGCGCGCCGTCAGAAGTGGTCCACGTCCACGACGGCCTGGGCGAACGCGGTCGGCGCCTCCTGGGGCAGGTTGTGGCCGATGCCGCCGAGCGTCCGGTGCTCGTACTTCCCGGTGAACATGGCCCGGTACGAGGCGCCGTCGCCGGGAGCGGTGAACGGGTCCAGCGCGGGGTCGAGGGTGATCGTCGGCACCCCGATGGTCGGCTTCAGGGCCAGCCGGTCCTCGTAGCGGTCGTAGCGGCGCTCGCCGTCGGCGACGCTGAGCCGCCAGCGGTAGTTGTGGATCACGACCGCGGCGTAGTCGGGGTTCTCGAAGGCGGCCTCCGTGCGCTCGAAGGTCGCGTCGTCGAACTTCCAGGTGGGGGAGACCTGCTGCCAGACGAAGCGGGTCAGATCGTGGCGCAGGCCCTTGTCCTCCATGGCCTTCCTGCCGCGTTCGGTGGCGAAGTAGTACTGGTACCACCAGGTGTGCTCGCCCGCCGGCGCGATCGGGTCCAACTGCGCCTGGCGGTTGGTGATGAGGTAGCCGCTCACCGACACCAGGGCCTTGACCCGTTCGGGCCACAGGGCCGCGAGGACGTCCCCGGTCCGGGACCCCCAGTCGAACCCGGCCACCACGGCGCGGTCGATCCGGAGGGTGTCCAGCAGGGCGATGACGTCCATCGCGATGGCGGCCTGCTGGCCGTTGCGGAAGGTCCGGGGCGACAGGAACCGGGTGGTGCCGTGTCCGCGCAGGTAGGGGACGATCACGCGGTACCCCAGGCCGGCCAGGAGCGGGGCGACGTCGACGTAGCTGTGGATGTCGTACGGCCAGCCGTGCAGGCAGAGCACGACGGGTCCGTGCGCCGGGCCGAGTTCGGCGTATCCCACGTTCAGCAGCCCGGCCTCGGCCTGCTTGAGCCGCGGGAAGGACGTGTGCGTGCCCGGGGTGATCGTGGGCACGACCGGGGCCGCGCCGGGGCCGCCGGGGCCGGGCGCGGCGGTGGCCGTGCCCGGCAGGGTGGCCATCGAGACCGCGGCCGCACCGGCACCCAGTCCCAGGGCCCTGTTGAAGCTACGCCTGTCGATCATGTCGAGCCTTCCGTGTGACGCGGATGTGTCCCCGGACGGGGCGGGTGTCCGTCCTGCCCGGCGCACCGCACTCTTCCGTTCCCGGCAGGCCGGCACATCAGTCAGTTGACGGTCGGGGCGGCGGCCGCGCCGCCCCCCTCCGGGCGTGTCCGGGCCCGCAGTCGAATGACTGATGCCGCGCGCCGACGCCGTGCGGAACCGTCGTGACGGGGCGAGGCCCCCGGTCCGCGCGGCATCGGACCTCGGCGGTCGCACGGACCGCCGGCACCACCCCGCCAACAAATGCCACGACAGCGAGCTGAAACAGCAAGTAAGTGCTACTGTCAAGTGACAGATAGCGAAGGAGTGGAAGCGTGATCGTCTATGACCGGCTCTTCATCGCAGGCGCCTGGACCGAGCCGAGTGAGGCCGCCCTGCTCGACATCCGGTCCCCGCACGACCGGACGGTGATCGGCCGCGCCGCGCAGGCCCGGCGGGCGGACGTCGACCGTGCGGTGGCGGCGGCCCGGGCCGCGTTCGTCGAGGGCACCTGGCGCGACACCCCGCCGCTGGAGCGCGTGGCGGTGCTGCGGCGCTTCAACGCGCTGCGCGAGCGGCAGGCGGAGCGGATCGCTGCCCTGATCGCCGCCGAGAACGGCTCCGCGGGCTGGTTCACCCGGGCCGGCCAGCCGGGCCTGACCCGCCAGGCCAACGCCTACCTGAAGGCGGCGGAGGAGTTCGGGTGGGAGGAGACCCTGCCGCCCTCCGACCCGGCCTCGCCGGTGCGGAGCGTGGTCCGTCGTGAGGCCGTCGGCGTGGTGGCCGCCGTGATCCCGTGGAACTCGCCCTTCTCCTCCGCGACCACGAAGATCATCCCGGCGCTGCTCGCCGGCAACTCGGTGGTCCTGAAGGTCTCGCCGGAGAACTCGCTCAGCATGGGCCTCCTCGCCGACCTGCTGGCCCAGGTGGGGCTGCCCGCCGGGGTGATCAGCGTGCTGCCCGCCGACCGCGAGACCAGCGAGTACCTGATCTCCCACCCCGAGGTCGACAAGATCGCCTTCACCGGCTCGACCCCGGCCGGCCGGCGCATCGCCGCGATCGCGGGGGAGCAGCTCAAGCGGGTCAGCCTGGAGCTGGGCGGCAAGTCCGCGGCCGTCATCCTGGCCGACGCCGACATCCACCGGGCGGTGCAGGGGCTGAAGTTCTCCTCCCTGCTCAACAACGGCGAGTCCTGCATCGCCCAGACCCGCGTCCTGGCCCCGCGCAGCCGCTACGAGGAGGTGGTCGCGGAACTCAAGGCGCTCGTCGAGTCCCTGAAGGTCGGTGACCCGGCGGACCCGGACACCTTCATCGGACCGATGATCCGCCCCGACCAGCAGGAGCGCGTCCGCCGGTACATCGCGATCGGCATCGAGGAGGGCGCCCGCCTCGTCACCGGCGGCACCGAGGTCCCGGCGGGGCTGGAGGGCGGCAACTACGTGACCCCCACCCTCTTCGCCGACGTGGACAACGCCATGCGCATCGCCCAGGAGGAGATCTTCGGCCCCGTCCTGGTGGTCATCCCCTACGAGGACGAGGACGACGCCGTCCGCATCGCCAACGACTCCGAGTACGGCCTGTCGGGCGGCGTCTGGTCCGCCGACGAGGAGCACGCCCTGGCGGTCGCCCGCCGGATCCGGACCGGCACGGTGACCGTGAACGGGGCCGGTGTCGGCTTCGACGGCCCCTTCGGCGGCTTCAAGGCCAGCGGCATCGGCCGCGAGTTCGGCGCCGTCGGCCTCGGCACCTACACCGAGTACAAGACCATCACCCTCTGACGCGCGCCCGCGCGGCGGTGGCCGGACGCCCGGCCACCGGGCCCGCACCTGGATCGGTGGGGGCCCGGCCTGGTTGGATTCCGGTATGACGAATGACCTCTCCGACGGCTACGAGATCTCGACGGACCCGGCGCGCCTCGATGCCGAACTGATCCACCGGTGGCTGTCCCAGGACGCCTACTGGGCACGCGGCCGCCCCCGGGAGAAGCAGGACTCCGCGATCGCCGCCTCCCTCAACTTCGGCGTCTACGACCGGGCTGCGGGTACCCAGCTCGGCTACGCGCGGGTGGTCACCGACCGGACCACCTTCGCCTGGCTCTGCGACGTGTACATCGAGCCCTCGGCCCGTGGCAGGGGGCTCGGCACGGCCCTGGCCGCCGCCGTCCGCGACCACCTCGCCCCCTACGGGCTGCGCCGCGTCATGCTGGCCACGGCGGACGCCCACGAGGTCTACGCCAAGGCCGGGTTCGTGCCGATGAAGAAGCCGGAGAAGTGGATGGTCCTCGGCGAGGAGTGAGGGCGCCGCGGAGCGGGGACCACCCGCGCAACGCTCCGGCCGTCCCGGGGCGGGGACGGCCGGAGCGGAGCGCTACTTCGCGCAAGTCCGGTCGCCCTTCGGCAGCCGGCCCCCCGCCAGGTAGGCGTTGACCGTGTCGTCCACGCAGGCGTTGCCGTACAGGCCGTACAGGGCGTGCCGGTTGGCACCCTCCAAGGTCAGCAGCCGGGAGGCGGGCAGCAGCCCGTGCAGCGCGACGCTGTCCCGGTAGGTGGTGCGCGGGTCGCCGGTGGCGGCGACTATCAGCACCTCGGCGTCGCGCCGCACCTCGGTGCGGGCCTCGCGCGGGCGGTCCCAGAAGGCGCACGGGTTGACGTTGTGGACCAGCGGGCCGAACAGCGGGTGCTCGGCCCGGCTGCGCTCGATCTCCCGCCAGTACACCTCGGGGTCGCGCGGCGCCGGGGCGTCCGCGCACATGACCGCCTGCTGGGAGCTGCCGGTGGGCGACGCCTCCCCGGTGAACGCGAACCGGAGGACGGCGGTGAAGGCCGCCGACGGCAGGGCCGGCCGCCCCGCCGCCGCCTCGGTGAGCACCGCGATCTGCTCGGCCAGGCTCGCGCGTGCGGCGTCGGTGTCGTCCGCGAGTCCGGCGAAGAGCAGGAACGGCACCCGGGTGTCGTCCAGTCGGAAGGTGTCGGCGCCGCTGCCGACGGTCAGCGGGGCGCGCGCGGACGCCTCGACGAGCCGCCGGATGCCCGCCGTCACCTCCTCGGCGGTCCGGCCGAGCCGGTAGGTGTCGTGGCGGTCCGCCGTCCAGGCCGCCCAGTCGGCGAGCGCCTGCTCGTTCTCCGCCAGCAGGTGGGGGAGCAGCACCGGCCCGTAGGTGCGCGGGTCGAGCGCCCCGTCGAGTACCACCCGGTCGTAGCGGCCGGGGAACATCTGGGTGTAGACCGTGCCCAGGTACGTCCCGTACGAGACCCCCAGGTAGGAGATCCTCCGCTCGCCGAGCGCACCGCGGATGACGTCCATGTCGCGGGCCGTGTTGCGCGTGCCGGCGTGCGGCAGCAGCGGTCCGGCCGCCGCCCGGCACTTGGCGGCGAGGTCCTTCTGGAGAACGACCTGCCGGTCGAAGCTCGCCCGGCCGAGCCCGGCCGAGACGAGGTTGGTGCCGACCGGCCAGCCGCAGTCCAGCGGGGTGCTGCGGCCGACGAAGCGCGGGTCCATGCCGATGATGTCGTAGCGGCCGGCGGTCTCCTTGAGCGCCGTGTGGACACGCGGCGGGCTCCCGAGGGTCTGGCCGCCCGGGCCGCCGTCGTTGAGCAGCAGTGGGCCGATCCGGTGGCGGGTGTCGGTGGCCTTGATCCGGGAGATCGCGACGGTGATCGTACGGCCCCGGGGGTCGCCGTAGTCGAGCGGCACGGTGACGTCGGCGCAGGTCGCGCCCGCCTCCTCCAGGCCCGCGCCGACCTGGTCGTCCGGGCCCTGGACGCAGCTGCGCCAGTCGAGGGGCTGGTGGTAGTAGCGCTCCAGGCCCCGGGGGGTGGAGGCGGCGCTGTCGGCGGAGGCGGACGCCGCCACGGCGGCGGGGGCGGTCACGGCGGACGCCACCGTCAGGCAGGCGGCGAGGGCGAGGCCCGCCGCCGTGGCCCGGCGGGCGACCGGCCGTGCCACGGCGGCCGGACCGAAGGGAAGGTGATGAGCTGTCATGTGACCAACGCTAGGAACCTGGCGGCCGAAGATCACGACAGCACACCCCCGGACCCGCCCGGGGGACAGCCCCCTCCGCCGCCTTCACTTTCGGGCAGGAGTCCCGGCCGGCGGCCGGGACTCCTGCCCGTCCGGCCCGCCTCCGGTGCCCCGACGGCCGGGCGGCCGCCCGGTCAGGAGTCCCGGCGGAGGCGGGTGACCATGGTCAGCGCGTCCTCGCCCTCGCGCGGGTCGTGCACGCGGAAGCCCTCGCGCTCGTACAGCCGGAGGGCGGGGTTGTCCCGCTCGACGCTCAGCGAGACGCGTTCGACGCCGGCCTCGGCGGCGGTCCGCAGCAGACGCCTGATCAGCAGGGTTCCGATGCCCCGGCCACGCTGGGCGGCGGTGATGCCGATGCTCAGCTCCGGCACGGCCGGGTCGACGAAGCCGTAGCCGGGGTCCTCCGCCGGGAGGTGCCGCAGCCACGCGGCGCCGACCGGGAGCGGCTGCCACCCGGTGGCCTCCCCGGTCGAGAGGGCCACGATGCCCAGGTCGCCCCGACCGGGCCAGCCGTCCACGTAGTGGGCGTTGCGCGGGTCGGAGAGCACCGCCTCGCGTGAGACATCCCGGCCGGGCGCCCAGTTGACGGCGGCGACCACCAGGTCGCGGAGGAACTCGGCGTCGTCGGCGAGCGCGAACCGCGTGTGGATGTCGGACGGCCCCCCGTCGGGGTAGACGTCGTCCTCCCTGCCTTCGGGGGCGATCTGCCGCAGCCTCGGGCCGTGGAACATCCACACCCGGAAGTAGGACTGCTCCTGGTCCATCACGAACAGCTGCACCAACTCCGGGTGGACCCACGGGACGCGCTCGACATGGGCGACCAGTCCGGCGAGGTCCGCGTGGTTGAGCGCACCGGCGAAGACCTCGCACTCCGGGTACGTGCCGCCGCCCCAGCGCGTGTCGCTCCCGGTCGTCTCGTTCAGCGACCCGACCCACCCGACGGCGCCCGGTTCGTAGCCGCGTCGTGGGGCGGACGTCCGCAACCACTGGCTCAGCGCTTCGACGGCCGGCCGGTCGGTGAACTCGACGGAGATCATGATGTTGGCCACGTGACTCACGCCGGAAGTCAACACGACCACTGATCGACCTGCCACCGAGTTCCCGCAGGGTGACCGGCGGCGCTCAGCCCGGCTGTTGGTCGTCGTCGCTCCGCGACACCCGCAGGCGCTCGGCCGCCTCCTGGACGGCTTCGTGGGCCTTGGCGGCCCGGTCGTCGGCGGTGCGCGCCGCGTCCTCGGCGGATCGCGCCTGCTTCTCGGCGCGCGTGAGGCGTTCCCGGGCGAGGGCTTCGCGGTGCTGCGCCCCGGCGAGCGCGGCCCGGGCCTGCTCGGCTTCGGTCTCCGCCCGTCGGCGGGCCGACTCCGCCTCGTCGAGGGCCCGAGCGGCGTCCGCGGCCCGGGCATCGGCCTTGTCCGCGGCCTGTTCCGCGCCGGCCAAGGCCTTGCGGGCCTGTTCCTGTTCGCGCCGGCGCCGCCGTTCGGCCGCGGCCTGTGCCTTCGTGGGACGCGAGCCGCGCGCCGACGCGGGGGACGTCCCGGCGGCCTTCTTCGTCGCGGCCCCGGTCCCCGGCTTCCGGCTCCCCGGCTTCCCGGCGCCCGGCTTCCCGCTGTCCGGCTTCCCGGCGCCCGGCTTCCGGCTCCCCGGCTTCCCGGCGTCCGGCTTCCCGCTGTCCGGCTTCCCGGCGCCCGGCCACAGCACCGGGTCCAGCGGAGCCGTCAGCCGCCCCGCCGCGAGGGCGCGGGCGGCGTCCGGGTCCGCCAGCGCGGCGCCCAGCGTCCGGTCCACCTCGGCGACGGCGTCGGCGCCGAGCGGGTGTCCGGCCTCCGCCGCGTCGCGCTCGGCTTGCCCCGTCAGCGCCCGCACCAGCTGCCGCCGCTGCTCGGTGAGCGTGCGCAACTGGTCCCCGGCGAGGTGCTCCTGGGCGTCGCGCAGCGCCTGCCCGAGGTCCAGCAGCTGCCCGACCAGGTCGCCGTGCCGGTGAGCGAGGAGGTTGGCGGCCCAGGCGGCCTGGGTGGGGCGGCGCAGCGCACGGACCTGCTTGGCGAGCTGCGGGTCGGTCTTCTTCAGGGCGTCCGCGTGCCGGTTCCGGGCCGCCGTGAAGTCCTGCGGGGCGAGGGTGTGGAGCTCGTCCGCGATCGCGTCGAAGTCGGGTTCGTTGCCGGCCATCGTTCGGGACCCTACGGGCGCGGGCCGCTCCGGCCCGGTACGACTCGCCCGGTCGGGCACGGTCGACGCCGCCGGTCCCCGGCCGGGTCGTCGGGAGTGGACCCGGGGCGCGGCAGCCCTCCTCGCCCGGGTCCACTCCCTCCCGGTGCCACCCGAGCCGCCATGCCGTTCGGGCCGCTCAACCTCCAGCCCCACCCCGGCAGGCAGGGGGCCGAGCGCGGCGGCCGGCACAAGGACCCGCCACATCAAGAAGACCAGGAACCGCACCAAGTTCCTGGGGTTCTGCCGCTTCCTGCGCTCACTGCATCCGGCGGACGTGCGGATCGCGATGGTCTGTGACAACTCCTCGCCGCACCTGACGACGAGGCGGTGTCAGCGGGTCGGGACATGGGCGGCCGCGACCAACGTGGAGATCGCCTACACCCCGACCAACAGCTCCTGGCTCGACCGGATCGAGGCCCAGTTCACCGCTCTGCGCTACTTCGCCCTCGACGGCACCGACCACCCCAGCCACAAGGCCCGGGGGCAGCATGATCCGCCGCTGCATCAGCTGGCGGAACAAGCACGCCACCGACGAACGCCTACGCGAGGTCGTCACCAGGGCGAACGTCGCCTGAGCGGCATCAGACCCGTTCGTCTGGATCCACGTTCGCGAGCACCTCGCAGTCGCAACCGCCGCCATCGGCCAGCAGGCCCGCTTCCAGCTCGGACCACGCCACTGAACAGGCGTCGGCCCAGGACCGGGAGTGCCTCAGCGTGTGATCACATCCGGTCTCCGCGAGACGCTCTTCGACGTGACCGAGGAGGCCGTCGAGCTGTTCACGGTCGATGCCGAGCAGGTTCCACTCATCACGCTTGCGCTCTGCCTTGTAGGCGTCGCGAAGGATCCGCCGTCGTTCCCTCTCCGAAGACATCTGCGCAACTCGCTCCTCATCAGACCAGCTGGAGCCCCACCCTAAGGTCGTCGACACCAGAGCCCGTAGCCGGGACGAAAACACGATGTCGTCCGCTGAACAGGGCGAAGGCTGTCTGATGCGGCGCTAGCCGCACCCCGGCCCGTACCCCGGCCGCGTCACTCCGGTCGGAGCAGGCTGCCCGTGACGAAGCGGTGGAAGCCGCGGGCGAAGGCCCGGGCCTCGTCGGCGGGCCAGTCGGCCAGCGAGGCCTCGATGTGGGCGGCGAGGCGCTCGCGCGTGGTCCGGATGACGCGCTCTCCGGCGTCGGTGAGGGTCAGCAGCGTCGCGCGCCCGTCGTCGGGGTCGGGGACGCGGCGCAGCAGGCCGGCCTCTTCGAGGCGGCTGGCGCGGCGGGTGACGCCCGAGCGGTCGAGGCCGATCTCCTCGGCGAGTCTGGCGGCGCTGCACGGCCCGGTGCGGGCGAGCGCGCTGAGGACGGGGTAGGTGACGGCGTCCAGCGCCCCGTCCAGGCCGCTGGTCAGGAGCTCGTAGAGGTGTGTGCGAGAGCTGCGTCGGAGGACGACGGCAAGTGCGTCGGCGATCTCGTGTCCCACGTCGTTCGGCATGCGTCCAAGAATAGCGTGCGCAACGCACGCACCATGGGGTACTGTTCAGATGCGTGCTCGACGCACGCAAAGTCTCGTCACTCCGACGCTCACGCGTCACTCCGACGCCCAAGGGGACCCGTCATGACCACCGCCACGCGAACCGACATCGCCACCGCGCTCACCGACCTGCTCTTCACCCCCGGGCTCGACCTGGCCGAGGCCGTCGACCGGCACTTCGCCCCCGACTACCGCCAGCGCACCGACGGCAGCTGGGCGGACCGGGCGGAGTTCACCGCCCACATCGCCCACCTGCGCGAGGTCGTCGCGAGCGGCCGCGTCGAGGTCCTCGACGAGCTGGTCCAGGGGGACCGCTACGCCGACCGCCACGTGGTCGACGTCACCAAGACCGACGGCTCCACCGTGCGCATGGAGGTGTACGTGTTCGCCGAGTTCGCCGCCGACGGCCGGTTCCGCCGCCTGGAGGAGACCACCCTGATGCTCCGGGGCGACGAGGAGGACCGCGACCTCGGCAGCGCCCGCTGACCGACGACGATCCGGCCCCGCCCTTCCGCCCCGCCGCGCTCGGCGGGGTGGAAGGGCGGGGCCGCCGTCCGTCCGGGGCCGTTTCAGTCCTCCTCGGCCACCTCGTGGTCGGCCTGCGAGCCGATGTGGGCCCGCGCGGCCCGCTCGGCCGCCTCCGGGTCCCCGCTGCGCAGCGCGGCGATGATCGTGTCGTGCTCCTCGATGACGGCCTTCCAGTTGTGGAGGTCCATCGGGGCGGTGATTCGGTGCCGGCGGATGGTCAGCAGGAGCTGCTCGGCGAGCTCGCCGAGGACGCGGTAGCCGCCGGCCCGGGCCAGTGCGCGGTGGAACTCCGAGTTGTGCTCGGGCAGCCGGCCGACCGCTCCGGTGGCCAGGGCGGCGCGCATGTCGTGCTGGGCCGCGTCGAGGTCGGCCAGCAGGGCGTCGGTGACCCGCTCGGCCGCCAGCCGGGCGACCAGCCCCTCGATGGCCTCCCGGGCGAGGAAGACCCCGCGCATCTCGGTCTTGTCGATCTCGGCGACGGTGACACCGGCGTGCACGCGGGAGACGACCAGGCCGTCGGCCTCCAGGCGCTTGACGGCCTCGCGGACGGGGATCTTGCTCACGCCGAGGTTGCGGGCCAGCTCGTCCATGTTGATGCGCTGGCCCGGACGCAGGTCGCCCCGGGCGATCGCGTCGTGCAGGCTGCCGTAGACGAGGTCGGCCTTGCTCTTCACGGGCGGTATCGGCTCAGCCCAGCCCTTCTTGCTCATTCGTTCATCGTATGCGATATCTCTCCGGCGACGAACGGCCCGGTGGCACTGTGTCCCGTTTGGTGCCCGAAGGCGCCGTGAGGTGGTTTCGTATATCGAATACCTTCACCCCGTGCCCCGCGAGCCGGCGCCGCCGGACCGGCCACCACCGGCCCGCCCGGCCGCCGCCGCGGCGGGTCCTTCCGCCCGGCGGAGTACTCCGCACCCTGCCCGTCGGACTCGCCCGCTTCCAGAACCGGTTCGATCCCCGCTGGGACCTCCTGACGGCCGGCTCCGTCCTCGCCGCCGTCCCCGTCGTCATCGGCTTCGTCCTCCTCCAACGCCTCTTCGTCCGCGGCCTCATCGGAGGAGCCGTCAAGGAATGGCGCGGCGGGCGAGTGCTCCACCGCGGATCGGCCTACGAGGCGCGGTCGCAGGGAACGGGCCCGGGGGTCGGTCCGTTCCGCGCGACTCGGGCGGGACCGGACGACGGTCCCGTCACAGGCGGTTCCGCCGGGCGGTCGTCGGGGCGGGAGCCGCCCGCCGGGGCTTCGGCACGGACCCTAGAGGACCCGCCAGAGGGCGAGCGCGAAGACCGCGGCGACCCAGGTCCAGAGGACCGAGAGGCCGATGTGCGCGGCGGTCCGCAGGGGGTCGCCGCGCCAGAGCCTGGGGGAGAAGACGGCGAACTCGAACAGCCAGCGCAGGCCCCAGAAGAGCGTCTGCCCGGCCAGCAGGGCGGTGCCCAGGCGGGTGCCGGCGAGGAGGTCGGCGGCCAGGCAGAGCGGCATCAGGCCGAGCAGCGCGCAGGTCAGCGCGATGAAGAAGAGGTGGACGTAGGAGACCTGGCGGGTCAGCAGGCTGGCGCCGGACAGGTCGGCCGGCCACTGGACGATGCGCGGCAGGACGGCGTGGAACAGGCCCATGCCGACCAGGGCCGCGCCGACCAGCCTCAACTGAGCTTCCAGGGTGAACAGTTCGGTCATGCGGCGGGACTCCGGAAGGCGAAGGCGGTGATCAGTGTGGCGATCCGGCGTTCGGCGGCCGGGTGCAGTCCGGCCTCGGTGGCGTGCCGCAGCCAGGTGGCGCGCGGCTGGAAGTGCCAGGCGCCCGGGCCGTAGGCGGCGGTGTTGGCGAGGTCGCGCAGGTGCTCCACCAGCAGCAGGGTACCGCCGGGCCGCAGGGTGCGGACGGCCTCGGTGAACAGTGCCGTGCGGTCGGCGGGCCGACGCAGTTCGTGGGCGGCGAGGACGGTGAGCACGGTGTCGAGGGAGCCGGTGGCGGCGGGCAGGGCGTCGGGGCGGGCGGAGACGGTGCCGGGGGCGGGCGGGGCGTGGCGACGGGCGCGCCGGATCGAGCCCTCGGTGGTCAGGGCCGGGTCGTAGAGGTCGGCGACGAGCTGGCGGGCGGTGGGGTACCGGGCGGCGACCGGCCGGCTGGCCTCGTCGAGTCCGGTGCAGACGACCAGGTGGTCGCCCGGGCCGTCGGGGAGCAATTCGGACAGCCAGTCGTAGGAGTGGAGTTCGGAGCGGTCGTAGACGTGCCAGGTGGCCAGGGTGCTGGTGGTGAGGAGCGCGGCGGCGCCGGCCGAGGCGGCGCGGGCGAGGGCGGCGGGCCGGCCGGGGAGGTGACGGGCCAGCGCCCAGCCGGTGGCGGCGGTGACGGCGCCGGCGGCGTACATCGGCCAGTTGTAGCGGATCACCTCGCGGACACCCGAGGGGCGCCGCGCGGGCCCGGCGGGCCGGGCGTTCATCGGCGGGCTCCGTCGAGGGCACGGCGGTGGCCGGCCTCCCAGCCGTAGTCGACGTCGGCGACGTGGAAGGCGTTGGCGAGGACGGGGCGGCTGCCGGTGAAGGGGTCGTGGTCGAAGAAGGTCAGCCGGGGGACCTCGACCGCCACCGGGACGGGGTCCCAGTGGGTGCGGGTGGCCTTGACGACGATCATGGAGCGGGTTTCCGGCTCGTACTCGAAGGTGTAGGGCAGTGGTCCGGCGAACCGGCGCGCGGCCCGGGCGTCGGCGAACGGACTGCCGGGCGGTAGGGGTGCGGGGCTGCTCGCGAGGTCGGCGCGCACATGCAGGTCGGCGCGGCCGTCGGTGCTGAGCACCTTGAACTCCAGGGTGTTGCCGAGTACCCGGGTGCCGATCCTGGCGGAGCGGTAGTGGTAGCGGGAGAAGAGGTTGCCGCCGGCGGCCATCAGCCGGTTGTCGGTGTCGGAGCGCAGGATCCGCAGTCCGCGCATGGTGCGCCCGCCCGGGGTGGGGAACCGGGTGAAGATCCGGTAGCCGGTGAGGATGAAGTCGCGGCCGAGGCGGGCGGGCAGGGCGGCCGGGCGCAGTGCGCGGGTGTCGACGACGGCGGCGGCGACGAAGCCGTGTTCGGTGCCGGTGGGGTCGGTGTAGGTGTCGAGGGCGAGGCCGGGCGGCACGAGGGGCGCGAGGAGGTGCGGCGGGAGGGCGTAGGTGAGGACGAGGGAGTGCGCGAAGTGGGTGCGCATCGGGAAGGGGTGGCGTTGGAGCAGGTGTCGCACGGTCGACTCCGGTGGTGGGCGCGAAGCGGTGGGTGGTCTTCAGAACCGGGGGCCTTGCGGGCCGGGGCTTTCAGAGCCGGGGTCTTGAGAGCCGGTGGGCCTTCGGAGCCGGGTGGTCTTCGGAGCTGAGTGGTCCTCGGAACCGGGGGCCCTCAGAGCCGGAGCACCCGGATGACGCCCCAGAGCAGGGAGCGGTCCTCGGCGGCGGCGCCCGGGCCGGCGCGGCCCGGTTCGCGGATGCTGCGCAGGACGGCGGTTCCGCCGGGGCGGACGGCGTGCTGGACGGCGGCGCGCAGGCGCCGGGCGAAGGCCGGGCCGGGGCCGTCCAGGACGTTGGAGAGGGTGACGGCGTCGTAGTGGCCGGCGGGGGAGCGTTCGAGGTGGTCGAGGACGTCGCCGACGAGCAGCCGGACGGGGGCCGCGGCCGGTTCGGCGGGGGTGGCGGGCGGCCCGGGCAGGTCGCGGCCGAGGAGCAGGCGCCAGGCGTAGGGGTTGTCGGCGTTGGGGTGGCGGGCGACCCCGCGGGCCAGCCGGGCCCGCAGGGCGCTGTCGAAGCGGTGGGGCAGGACGTCCCGGAAGGCGGGCCGCACGGCGGTGGCGAGCGTGCCGGCGGGGCGCAGGGCGGCGGCGAGCAGCAGGCGCAGGCCGGGTCCGTCGAGCCGGTGGCGCCAGTGGCGGGCCTGGGCGGCGGGGTCGTCCAGGCGCAGGAAGCGTTCCAGGGCGGCGGGTCGCCAGGCCGGGAGGACGGCGGCCGCCGCCGCCCGGCCCGCGGCGAGCAGGTGTTCCGCGGAGCCGGTGGCCGCGGGCGCGCCGATGGTGAGCCGGCCGCGGGCGTAGGCGAGCTGGGCGGGGTTGAGGTCGATGGCGGTGACCTCGTACCCGGCGGCGGCCAGTGCGGCGGCGGTGTCGCCGGCCGAGGCGATGCAGAGCACGCGGGCGCCCGGTGCCGGGAACGCGCCGAGTTCGACGGCCGCGTCCTCGTACATCCGGCCGAACAGGACGCGCGGGCGGCGGGTCTGGAGGCTGAGCAGTCGGCCTTCGGTCCAGGGCGTGGCGGTGCTCATGCGGCGACCGCGATCGGGCGGGTGCGGTCGCGCCGGGCGGCGGGGAGGGTCCAGACCAGGGCCAGGAAGGCGATGTCCTGGACGACGAGGCGGCCCGGTTCGGGGATGCGGTCGGCGCCGAACAGCAGGCCGCCGGTGTTGAACCCGACGACCAGCAGGGTCTGGACGATCGCGGCGAGCCTGGCCCGGCGTCCGTTGAGCACCCAGGCGCCGAGGGCCAGCTCGGCCAGGCCGATGGTGATCAGCAGCGGCGTCACGGCGCTCCCGGGCAGGAGCGGCAGGCCTTCCACGATGGCGCGCTGGTCGGCGCGGCCGGGGAAGAACTTGCACCAGAGGCCCTCGTAGCCCCACATCAGGGCGATCGCGGAGGCGGTCAGCCGGGTCTGCCAAGGAGTCGGCACGGTGGACGGTCCTTTCTTCCGCTGCCGGCGAGCGCGGGTGCGCCGGGGCAGGGCGGGGCACGGCGGGGTGGCCCGAACCCCTCGGTCGGGGTCGGGGGCTCCCGTTCGGGATCATCATGGCGCACGGGTTTGAACATGTTCAACTAGGGGGCGTGCCGTGGTGCCGGGCGGGCGCGCGGGCGCCGTGTCCGCCCCCGGGACGCGCGCGGGGGGGCACGCCGAACCCGACGGCGGCCAGCCGCGC
>NZ_JBEXYC010000091.1:0-16872 GCF_040630835.1 Kitasatospora sp. NPDC005751 | reverse complement strand
GGAACCGGGATGTCCCGGTTCCACCCCGCCGGCCCCCGGCGCAGCGCGGGCGACCCTCAGGAACGGGCGTGGCGCGGGCGGCGGTCCCCGGCTCGGCGCGCCGGTCGGGGGCCAGCCCCTCGGTGGTTACCGGGGGGCGCGAACGCGGTCACGAGGGCAGCGACGATGAGCGGCACGACCAGCAGCACCATGGCAGTGGACATGTGCACCTCCGGGAGAGGAGTCGGGCAGGTGACGTCCGTCTGCCCGACTCGTCCGGGGTCATGCCGACGGCCACCCGTCCGGACGAGAACCCCGTTCCCCGGGGCGCCCCAGGGCCGACGGTCGCGGCCACTCAACGGCGCTCGTCGGCTCCTACCGGCAGGCCGGTCAGCAGGGCGTCCAGCGCGAGGTCGAAGCGCGCCTGGTGGTCGGCGGGGGTCCCGAGGCCGCCGGCCACCGCGGCCGCCAGGACCGGGAACCGGGACGCGTCCACGTGGACATCGGTCGGCTCGTCCTCGTGCCCCGGCGTGGCGGCGGCCTCCGCGAGGCAGTGCCCCAGCACCAGGGTGCTCACCGCGTTGACGATGTGCAGCGCTCGGACCGGCGGGATCCCCGCGCGGCCGAGGGCGGCTGCGGCGTCCTCCGCCGCGCGCAGTGCGGCCGAGGAGCGCACCGGCCGGGTGGCGACCAGGGCGATCACCCCGGGATGGAGCAGCAGTTCGGCCCGGAGGGCCACGGCGAACTCCCGCAACCGCTGCGGCCACTGGTCGGCGGGGCCCTCGAAGGACGGCCGGACGGCGGAGAGCACCAGCTCCACCAGGCCGTCGAGCAGGGCGGCCTTGTTGGGGACGTAGTGGTACAGCGTCATGGCCTCGACGCCGAGCTCGGCACCCAGCCGGCGCATGGACAGCTTCTCGACACCCTCCCGGCCCGCCGCTTCCAGTGCGGTGCGCAGCACCCTGTCGCGGGTGAGTCCCACCCGCCTGCCGGTCGTCGCCATCGGCCCTCCTTGACATTCTTACGCCGTAAGGACAGGGTATCCCCAGATCGATCCTTACAGCGTAAGAGAGAGCCGGGAACATGACCTCCGCCCTGACCGTGGAACAGAACAAGAAGCTCGTCCGGGAGTTCTTCGACGCACTCAACGAGGTGCGGATCGGGGACTTGGGGGACTATCTTGCGGCCGACGTGGTCGACCACAACAAGATCATCCACGGCGAGCCCGATGAGCCGGGCGCGGCCTTCGCGGCCATCGAGACCCAGCTCACCGCTCTCGCCCCGTACCGCGCCCGGGTCGACGCGCTGATCGCCGAGGGCGACTCGGTCGTCGCCCGGATCACCCAGACCGGTGTCAGCTCCGGCAGCCATCCCCGGATGCCCAGCCCCACCGGCCGCGGCTTCGAGAACGAGGCGATCTTCGTCTTCACCCTCACCCACGGCCGGATCAGCGAGATCCGCGGCGTCTCCGACCGGCTCGGCCTCTTCCTGCAGCTCGGCTGGGACTGGCCCACCGCGGACTGAGGGGGGCCGATCCGCCGGGCGGTGCGGCACCCGACGTGGCGCGGGGCGACGCGTCGATCGGGCCTCGTGCCGGTGGGTTCGGGGCGGAGAAGAATTCCGTCAGGTCCCGCAGCTCGTGCTCGGGGGAGGGGGGTCGGCCGAACGCGAGGGCCCGTTCGGTTCGAGCCTGGCGCCAGGCGGTCAGGGTGGGCTCGACCAGGGCCCACCGGGCGTCGGACAGGTCGCTCGGCTACGGCCGACGATCCGTCATGCTGGCGGCGTACTGCGGAATTGCCGATGGACCCAGAGGCCGCGGAACTCCGGAGACACTGATGCTTCCAGCCCGTGGGAACTGGACTTCAAGCAGATCCTGACCAGGCGTCCGACCATCTAGGGGTGCCGAAAACTTCATCCGTAGGTTGCGGCCTTGTCCGAGTAGATCGGGGTGGCGTTGCCGCCAGCGTCCCCATTGCGGCAGGCACACCGCCGGCGAACGCCTGCGCGCGGTCGTCGCCAGGGCAAACGTTGCGTGATGCGGCAGCGCGGCAGCCAGGTAGGCGGTCGCACGGGAAGTCGGCGGGGCCGACTTCCCGTGCGCGGGTGTCACTCGCCGGTGGCGCCGTCGGTGAGTTCGCGGACGACGTCGAGGTGGCCCGCGTGGCGGGCGTACTCCTGGAGGACGTGAAACAGGATCCAGCCCAGGGTGGGGCGCTCGGTACCGTCGTCGGGGAAGCGGCCGCCGGCTGCGGCCACGGCGGACAGGGGCGTTCCCGAGGCGACGGCCCGGGTGTACTCGCCACCGGCACGCAGGGCGGTGAGGAGGTCGGCGGCACTCTCCTGCGGGGTGACGTGCCAGCGGTCCTCCGGACCGCGGTCGCCCCAGGGGGCCGGGACCGGCTCGGCGCGGAATCCCCATCGCAGCCAGCGCTGCTCCATGTGGACGAGGTGCTTGAGCAGTTCGAGCATCGTCCAGCCGGAGGGGAGGCGGCTGGTGCGCAGCTCCTCGTCGGCCAGTCCCTCGATCTTGGCTCCGATCACGGAGCGGTAGTAGTCGAGGTAGTCCAGCAGCAGGGTGCCGGGGTCGGAGAGTCGCGTGCTGGGCTCGGACAGGGGGGTGATCATGGCGTCGAGTCTGCCACGGCGTGTCACATCACTTGCCTTGCGCCGCCGTCCTTGCGGACCTGGGAAGCGAGAGAGAGGATCGTGAGGACGAAGGCCGCCATCGTATGCGCAGGCCCTCGTGGCTGACGTCGTCGACCACGCCCTCGGCGACCAGGAACTCGGCCGGCTCGGCCAGGCTCCAGGTCGAGAAGGGCAGGCCGTGTTCGGCCTGCTTGGATTTGGCGGCCTCTTTGACCCCCCGGCGCTCGGGCAGGGTGAAGGTCCTGGGCCGTCCGCCCTTGTATTTCGGGTAGAGCGAGTCGAAGCCGGTGAGGTTGTGGATCGCGTCGCGGACTCGGTCCGCACCGGTGAACGTCACCTCGGCGATATAGCTTGCGCCGATTCTGGAGGCGGACCCCTTTGAGCCGCTACAGCATCGACGCCGAACAGCGTGTGGTGACACGGTGCTCGGCCAGCTCCTGCACGCGGGGCTGTGGCACGACGAGGACTTCGCCGGCTGGTACCCGCGCGACGGTCGCCCCACTCCCTCACCCGCCCAACTTGCCACCGTCTGCGTGCTGCAGTTCCTGCTCGGCCTGTCGGGCCGTCAGGCTGCGGAGGCGGTCCGCTGCCGCATCGACTTCAAATATGCCCTGGCCCCCTGGCCCTGGAGCTGGACGATGGACCGCACCCCGTCGCTCAGGCCGGGCCGGCCGGCTCCTGACGCACCGGCTCGTCCGCCGTCGTGAGACGGGCGACCCAGCCATCGGGGTCCAGGAGCTCCCGGCGGTCCGGGACCAGCGTCGGATCGGCCCGAAGGCGGAGCAGCAGGTCGGTGACGCCGTACTCCACCGCCTTCCGTACGCAGTCCTCGCCGCGGTCATACACTGCCGGACCCCGGTTCGGTCCCCACAGCAGACGCAGGAGGCGGCCGGCCTTCCGTTCCTCGACGTAGTCGGCCGCGAGCAGTTCCCTGGTCGTGAATCGTGCGTGGCCCTCCAGTACGGCGCTCAGGCTCCGGAACTCCTCGACGGCGGCGCGCGTGGCCCGATGGACCAGGTGCGCGGCCCGCAGGTCCATACTCAGCGACGGCCCCCACAGTGCGAACTGCGCCTGGTGGACGAGCTGGTGGGCGAGGACCGACCGGAGGGCGTCCCGGCTCACCGTCCCGGCACTCCGCCGGAGCAGTGCCGGGACCAGCAGGATCGTGGAGCCGCCGTCGGTCCCCGGGACCGCCCGACTGGACGGCAGACAGCCGAACTTCCGGTTTCCGCCGGAGTACGAGCCGTCGGCGCGGCGGAGGTCCGCCTCCAGCCGCAGCCGACGCGCCTGGTCCGGGATCGCGTAGAGCAGGTCGCTCGCGAGCAAGGCCTCGTTGACCCGCCGCTCGTGCGCCTCGTGCGCCAGGGCATAGGCGTCCGGGTTGAGCAGCCGGACGTGGAGCTCGGGCCCGAGCCCGAGGCCCGTTCGCCTCCCCACCCGCTCGGCCAGCCCCGTCGCCACCGCCCGCACCTCGTCGGCGACGGCGTCCCAGCTCCGCCCGGCCTCCTGTGTGACGACGATCTCGACCACGCCTCCCCCTTCCGACCGCCGAGGCGCCCTCGCGGTCCACCCACATCTGCGGCGAGCACTCTAGCGGCAATCTTGTCCCGTTCATGCGCCGGCTGTCCCCGGCTCGGTGCCCCCTGGTACACCGGTCCGGTCCCGGGGCGGGACCCACGCGAATCATCCGGGCGTGTGTCCGGGAGCGCCTCTACGATCGTCGGGTTCGCCCGCCGGCAGTCCGCTGTCGTCAGGCCGGACCGTTGTCGAGACAGAGCCGGGGGTGCGGTCGTGGGGTGGCGATGGCGCAGGACGACCAGCACGGGGCCCGAGACCGCAGACACGCTCGAGGCCGTGCCGCCACCGGACGAGGCCCCGGTGAAGGAGGCGGCGCACCAGTGGACCCATCGCTGAGGGCCCTGGGGCGAGCAGTGGCAGGACGGGCTGCGCCGTTCCCCCACGGGCGTCGACCTGCTCGTGTGGTGGCGGGACGAAGGAACCAACGACTCCTCTGACGGGGAGGTGGTGTCCGTCCTCGCCCCAACGGACGTCGTCGGCCGGCGGGGCGGAGGGTGCACCGGCCGGGCCAGGTGCAGCAGTCGCGGCCGGGCCGGGTGCAGCGGCCGTTGCAATGGGCGCGGCCGCCGCCGACCGGGTTCCGGTGGATGCTGGAACCGCCGGCACAGCGGGGCCGGCTGCTGCTACGCGGGCGTTGGCCTTGGCGCGGTCGACCTCGCTGCGGCGCGAGCGGGAGCAGTACACCGGCGGCCTCCATCGCCAGGAGGCCGCCGCGGTGGAAGTCGAACGGGCTCTGGCGGCCGAGGCTCCTGCCTCCCGGAGTGCGCGTCACCCGCGGCTTGTGCGTCGGCCAGTACGAATGCCCCGCCGACTGCCGGCGCTGCTCGCTCTCCTGCGGGGGCGTCGACGACGCGGCTGCTCCGGGAACGGCGCGCGGTGACGATCGAGGGCGGCTGCGGCCTTGGTCGTCCCGGTCGGCGTTCGGTGGGCCCGGCCACCGGGTAGCCGGTCGGACGTGCCGGGAGCCGGCGGGTCTGCTCCCTGTCCTGTCGCATCAGCCGCGGGCCCCGCGGCCGGCCCGGTCAGCCGCAGGCCGCGACGGCCTGGTCCACGCTCTCGTAGAGGCCGAAGATGCGGTCGATGCCGGTGATCTGGAGGATCTGCGTCAGGTCCCGGCCCGCGCCCGCGACGGCGAACGGCGCCGAGGCCGCGGTGGCGCGCTGGTAGCCGGAGATCAGCGCCGAGACCCCGATCGAGTCGCAGAACGACAGGCCCCCGACGTCCAGGACGAGCGGGACGGCGGCGGCCAGCGGCAGCCCTTCCACCATCCGGCTCAGCCGCGGGGCCGTGTGGTAGTCGAGCTCCCCGGTGACGGTGAGGACCGTCGCCCCCGACGGATGGGTGTGGACGGCCATGGCCAACGCGAAGTCGGGCACCGTAACTCCTGGAAGGACTGGAACGGGAGCCGGGGACGCCCGTGCGGTACGCACCGGCTCGGATCGGCTCGTGCGGGACGGTCAGTGGATTCTCGCTGCGAGAAGGGCGATGTCGTCCGTCTTCGCCTTGCCGAAGTCGTCCAACAACTGGTCGCACAGCTCATCGAGCCCCTGCCCGGCGGCGGACACCGCACGCCCGAGGGCGGCGAGACTCTCGTCGAGATCCTCACCGGGCACCTCCACGAGACCGTCGGTGAGCAGCAGCAACGTGGAACCGGCCGGAACGGCGTGGGAGACGGCCGGCGGGTGCGGCAGGTTCAGACCCAGCAGGATCCCGTGCTCGGTGAGGTACCGGGTGGATCCGTCGGGAAGGCGCAGCAGCGGCGGCAGGTGGCCGGCGTTGGCCACGTGGATCCGCCGTCCGCCGGGTTCCACCAGCACCAGGCAGACGGTGGCGGTCATCGTCGGCCGCAGGCGCACGAGCAACGCGTCCAGCCGCTCCAGCAGGGTCCGCGGGTCGTGCCCCTCGATCGCGTAGGCCCGCAGCGCGTGGCGCAGCTCGCCCATGACCATCGCGGCCTTGAGGGAGTGCCCGGCCACGTCGCCGATCGCCAGCAGCAGGCCGGCCGGGGTCTCGATCGCCTCGTAGAAGTCGCCGCCGATCTCCGTGTGGTCGGCGGCGGGCTTGTAGCGGACGGCGAGATCCACCCCGGCCACCTCGGGCAGCCGGTCGGGCAGGAAGGTGCGCTGCAGGGTGAGGACGAGCGCGTGCTCCTCGCTGCGGGCGCGCATCGCCTCCAGCGCCAACGCGCAGGCCTGGCCGAGCTGGGAGAAGAGCCCGCGGTCGTCGGGGCCGGTGGTCGCGGGCGCGTCCACCACGAGCGCGACCGGCGGCCGGCCGTGCTTGGTCCGGGTCAGGAGCACCGCGACCTCCCCGGGCAGGAGCTCGGTGAGCCCGGCGTCCAGACGCGCGGCCAGGGCGTGCCAGTCGGCGCGGGACAGGACGGCGGTCTCGGCGCCCGTCGCGTCGCCGAGCGCGTGGTCCGTCAACCGGTCCAGGAGCCCCGCGTCCGCCGTGCTCAGGCGGGGGGCGGTGGTGGCGCCGTCCGGGGCGGGCCGGTCGACGACTGCCACCTGCAGGGCTTGCTCGTCCGGGCTGAGGGCGAGGGCGACGGCAGGGGAGGACATCAGGGTGGCCGTGCCGGCGGCCGCTCGCGCCGTGAAGGCCTCCGCGCCGCTCACCCCGTGGACGGCGAGCGTGGTGCGGTTGAGGATCGCCACCCGGGCGGCCAGCCGCTCGGCGCGACGGCGGGCGCGGGCGTAGCGCAGCGCCGCCGTGACGGTCGCCAGCAGCTCGGACGGGGCTATCGGCTCGGTGAGGTAGGCGTCCGCGCCGCGGTGCAGGCCCTGGGCGCGGTCGTCGACCTCGATGGCGGTGGCCGAGATGTGGATGACCGGGACGGACGCGGTCCTGGGGTCCGCCTTGATCCGTTCGCAGACCTCGAACCCGCTCATGTCCGGCAACCGGACGTCGACCACGGCGAGTTCGGGCAGGTCCTGGTCACCGGCCGCCGCGAGCAGGGCGAGGCCCTCGGTGCCGTCCGCGGCCTCCACCACCGTGTGGCCGCCGCGCACCAGCCAGCTCCGGACGAGGTAGCGGTTGATGTCGTTGTCGTCCAGGACCAGGATGGTGGCGGCCGCGCCGTCGGCGGCGGGACCGGCGCTCACCGGACGCTCCGTCCATCGGCGACCGGCCCACCGGGGTGGTCACCGGGGTGGTTGCCTCGGGCGGGCGCCGCGAAGGCGGCGGCCAGCTGGTGGGACCTCAAGGTGGCCTTCTCCAGGACGGCGCGGGCGTGGACCAGCCGGTCGTGCTCCAGACCGGCCGTGCTCGCGGAGGTGATCACGACGACGGGGACGGCGCACAGCTCGGCGTCCGCCGCCAGCTGCGCCAGGACCTGGTACCCGTCCAGGTCCGGCATGTGCAGGTCGAGCAGGACGGCGTCCGGGCGCTCGCGCCGGACAGTCTCCACGGCCCGGCCGCCCTCGGAGACCTCGACGATCCGCTCGGCCAGTTCACCGAGCAGCGGGCGGACGCTCGCCCGGTAGGCCTCGTCGTCGTCGACGCTGACCAGTACCGCCACCCGGGCCGGCGGGTCTTCGACCGGCGGTCCCGGCACCGGCAGCCGCACCACGACACGCGTTCCCTCGCCCGGGCCGCTGGTGAGCGTCAGGGTGCCGCCGAGGAGCTCGGTCAGACGGCGGGCGTAGGGCAGGCCGAGGCCGGTGCCGGAGCGGCCCCGCTGGTGCGCGCCGCGCACCTGGTAGAACTCCTCGAAGACGCGTTCCTGTTGTTCCTGCGGGATCCCGACGCCGGTGTCCGCGACGGTGAGGACCAGTTCCTCGCCCTCCGGAGCCTCCCGCAGCGCCACGTCCAGCGTGACGCTGCCCCGTTCGGTGAACTTCAGCGCGTTGGACAGCAGGTTGCGAAGGATCCGGGTGAGCATCACCTCGTCGCTGACGAACGCCGGTACCGTCGTCGGGTCGGCGATGGCGAGCGTCACACCCTCACCGGCGCGCACGCCCAGGGTGCCCCGCAGTTCGGCGAGCAGGGCCCGCAGATCCACCCGGGCCCAGACGGGCTCCAGCCGCCCCGACTCCGCCTTCGCGACGTCCAGCAGTTCGTCCACCAGCGTCAGCAGAGTGCTCCCGGACGCCGAGATGAGCCCGATCTGCTCACGCTGATCCTCGTCGAGACGCCCCGCGCCGCTCGCCAGCAACAGCCCGGCCAGCCCGACCACGGAATTGACGGGCGTACGCAGTTCATGGCTGACGTTCGCCCAGAACCTGGTCTTCGCCTCACTGGCCACCCGGAGCTGACGCGACTTCTCCTCCAGTTCCCCGTACAGGGCCACCACCCCGCGATTGGTCTCCTCCAACTCCTGCGACAACTCGGAGTAGAGCGCCACCACCCCGCGATTGGTCTCCCCCAACTCCTCGTTCAGCCGCTGCAACTCCTCACGCTGGGCACGGGACTCCCCCAACGCCGCGATGAGGTCCCTGGTCTGCGCCCGCGCGTCCTCCGCCGCCGACGACCCGCCATGCGCCCCGAGCACCGCACGCGCCTCGTCCATCAAACCGGCCAGCGACTCACCGGACCCCAGCAGCGGCTGCTCCACGACCAGACACCCCTCCGCCCGCCTCAACTGCACAAGACGGGCCACAGCACCGAGCGCCTCCGGAGTCGGCCCCGGGCCGCCCTGCCAACACATGGTCACCTGCAACGCCGCCGCAACCCCGCCCGTCACGGCGAACTCCACCGTCAACGCGGTCGCGGTCAGCAGGTCACGCCCCAACTCACTGAGCGCGGTGGCCAGCCTGACCTGGTCCTGGTTCTCGATACCGAACACCCCGGCGACCGCCCGGCCACAGCGCCGCAACGCGAAGGTGTCCTGCTCGGTGGCGACCGAGATGGTCATCAGATGGACGGTACCCGTACCGCCCGGCAAGCTCACCACGCTCCCTTCGCCACGAGCACACCCGCGTCATCCCGACGCACGCCCGCCTCACGCAGCAGCTGGCCCGCCGCCACCAGCGGGATGTGTCCGAGCAGTCCGGGCAGGTCCGCCGGTCGCCACCGTTCGGTCAGCCCGTCCGAATGCATGATCACCGCGCTGCCGGGCGGCAGGTCCTGCTCGATCGTCCGCAGGGACGGCAGGTGGTGGCCGACGATTCCGGGCGCCGAGGGCAGCGAACGCCGGCCGCCGGTCGCCGGATCGAGGACGAAGGTACTGACGTTCCCGACCCCGCAGAACACCACCCGCCCCGCCGACGGCCCGATCGACGCCACCGCGACCGCGCCACCACGACCCGCGCTCAACGCACGGTGGATGTCCGCGAGCACGGCGTCCGGCCTGGTCGCCCGCGAGGCGTGGAAGGCGTCGACCGCCGCCCGGGAGGCCCGGGCCGCCAGCGGCCCGTGTCCGAGGCCGTCGCAGAACATCAGGAGCAGGGCGTCGGAATCCGGGGCGGCGCCCCTCTCCTCGCGCACGGGCGCCGTTCGCGGCGCCGCGGGGGCGTCGAGGCCGGCCAGGGCCGCCCAGCTCAGGGGGACGCGGGAGGCCGCGCCGCCACGCGGGGCCGGGTCGGTACCGGCCACCCCCGGGCCGTCCCCCGCCGCCGCCAGGGACCGCGCCGCCCACGCGTCCCCACAGACCTCCTCACCACTGATCGCCCTCGTCAACCCCGCCACCACCGGCTCACCCGCCAGCCGGGCCGCCGCCGCGGCCTCCCTCGTCCAGAACCGGGCCGCCAGCACGGTCCCCCGCCCGGGCAACGAATGCACGTCGAAGGTATCGGCCAACCGGGAGATCGCACCCAGCCCGATCCCCAGCGTGCTCGCGGACGACACCCCGTCGGTCAGCGCACGCGAGACGTCCGCCATCCCAGGCCCCGCGTCGACGGCCACGAATTCCAGACCGGCGTCCGTCGCGGTACGCACCACCCTCAACAGCAGCGCACCGTCGACGGCGTGGCGGCACAGGTTGGTCGCCGCCTCGCTCACCGCGAGCGCGACCTCGGCCGCCCGCTGGTCACCGAGGCCGATCCGGCGCGCCAGCGCGGCGGCGGCCCCGCGCGCCGCCGCCGGCATGGAATCCTCGTCCCGGAACCAGGCGACGTCCTCGGTCCCCAGCAACACCGCACTCACCGGGCCCACTTGATCACCGACACCAGCGTGCCGCGGCCGACCTCGGTGTCCAGGACGAAGTCGTCGACCAGACGCCGTGCGCCGCTCAGACCCAGACCCAGCCCGCTGCCCGAGGTCCAGCCGTCGGTCAGCGCGAGGTCCACGTCGGCGATGCCCGGCCCGTTGTCCTCGAAGACCGCCGCCACACCCAGACGCATGTCCCGCCGGACCAGCCCGGTCCGCATCACCCCACCCCCGCCGTAGACCAGGGTGTTACGGGCCAACTCACTCGCGGCGGTCACCAGCTTCGTCTGGTCGACCAGGGAGAGCTTGCAACGCTGGGCCAGCGAGCGGACCAACTGCCGGGCCCGTACCACGTCGTCATTCGACCGGACCGGAATACACTCCTGCTCACCCTCGGGCGTAGGCGCGAGACCGCTCACGACCGGACCGAACCGCGGTCGCCCGCCGACCGGCCCAGCATCGCCAGGCCCTTCTCCAGACTGAGCGCGGTACGCACGCCCCCCAGCGAGAGCCCGAGCTCGACCAGGGTGATCGCGACGGCGGGCCGCATGCCCACCACGACGGTCTCGGCGTCCAGCATGCGGGAGATCGCGGCGGTGGTGGCGAGCATCCGGCCGACGAACGAGTCGACGATCTCCACCGCGGTGATGTCGATCACCACCCCGCTCGCACCGGTCGCCACGATCCGTGCGGCCAGGTCGTCCTGGAGGTCCAACACGGTCTGGTCCTCCAGATCCACCTGGATGGACACCAGCAGCACATCGCCGATCTTCAGAACAGGTACGCGCTCGGTCACGGCCGGCCACCAGCCGTCATCGGGTCGACACCACCACGGCGCAGCGCGTGCTTGAGCGCGTCGGCGAGCGTCGCCTTGGTGACGATGTCCCCGAACTGGATGCCCAGCGCGACGATGGTCTGCGCGATCTGCGGGCGGATGCCGGAGATGGTGCACTCGGCGCCCATCAGCCGCGCGGCCACCACCGTCTTGAGCAAGTGCTGGGCGACCTCGGTGTCCACCGCCGGCACCCCGGTGATGTCGATGATCGCCTGCTCCGAACCCGTGTCCACGAGCGTCTGGAGCAGCTTCTCCATCACCACCTGAGTGCGGACCGAGTCGAGCGTGCCGACCAGCGGCACCGCCACCACACCGTCCCACAGCTTCACCACGGGGGTGGAGAGCTCCAGGAGCTGCTCCGACTGCGCGCTGATCAGCTCCTCACGGGTCCGCGCGTACACCTCCATCGTGAACAACGCCAACGCGTCCATCAACTGCGACAGGTGCAGGTAGACGGTGATGTCCTGCGCCGAACTGTCCGTCGTCGGCGCCAGGATGGCCTTGAACGCGAGGACGCTGGTCGCGGTCTCGGTGGTGGTGAAACCCTGACGGGCCCGGTTACGCGACAGCTCGGTGAGCAGCGCGCGCACCTCCGCGAAGTCCTCGCCCTGCCAGTCGAAACCCCCCTGGCGCAGGCCCTCCACCAGGGCCGTCAACAGCTCCTGCAACTCGCGGTCGAGTTCGGCCTCACTGATCCGCCCCCGCAGCGTCCGCGACACCGCGTCCACCCAGGCCGAACCCAGCGCCTTCCGCTGCTCCGTCAAGAGCTCCACCAAACGCACCGACATTGCCTTATCCGCCACTTGGGCACTCTCCATCGATCATGCCCGACCTCACGGGCTGTCCCGCACCCGTATGCCACGGACGCGGCGGGCCAAACCTGCGTCTTCGCGCACGGGTCCGGCTCCCTCCCGCGCGGCGGGGGCGGCGCCCGCGGCGCTGTCATCGGACGACTCGGAACGCCCGTCCGGGGCAGACGGGGGCGTCGTGGCTCCTACGATGGGGCCGGGTGCCCCGACACGGACGGGGCGACGGTCGGAGCCGGTGGCGCGAGGTGCGGATGGTCGCCGGTGCGAACCGTACGGAAGGAGAGGACGCGTCGGATGGGCCAGCCCGAAGGAGTCGAGTACGGGGCGACGGCGGGTGCCGGTGTCGACATCTTCGAAGGCGACCGCGAGGTCGGGCGCGATCTCGCGGCGGTGGACTGGACGGCGACTCCGCTGGGTGCGCCGACCGGCTGGCCGCAGAGCCTGCGCACGGCCGTGAGCATCCTGCTCTCCTCCCGGTTCCCGATGTGGATGGCCTGGGGCGAGGACCTGACGTTCTTCTGCAACGCCGCCTACCGGCACGACACCCTCGGCCGGAAGTACCCCTGGGCGCTGGGCCGGCCGGCGAGCGAGGTGTGGGCGGAGATCTGGGACGACATCGGCCCGCGGATCGGGACCGTGCTGACCACGGGCCGGGCGACCTGGGACGAGGCGCTGCTGCTGTTCGTGGAGCGTTCCGGATATCCCGAGGAGAGCTACCACACCTTCTCCTACAGTCCCCTGCGCGACGACGACGGCCTCGTGAGCGGCCTGTTGTGCGTGGTCAGCGAGGAGACCGACCGGGTCATCGGCGAGCGGCGGATGGCGACCCTGCGGGACCTCGGCTCGGACCTCAGCGTGGTGCGCACCGAGGAGGAGACGCTGGCCTTCAGTACCCGCCAGCTCGCCGCCAATCCTCATGACCTGCCGTTCGTCCTGACCTATCTGGCGTCGCCCGACGGGTCCGCCCGTCTGGCCGCCGCGACCGGCCTGCCCGCCGGGCACCCCGCCGCCCCGGCGCTCCTGCCCCCGGGCGGCACACCCGGGGTGTGGCCGTCGGCGCGGGCGGCGCAGGCCGAACCGGTGGTCGTCGCCCTCGACGGTCCCGCGTTCGCGGACCTTCCCACCTTCGGCCGGCCGGCTCCGCCCACCCATGCCCTGGTCGTCCCGCTGCTGCGGCGGGGCGACGCGCCCTACGGCTTCCTGGTGGCGGCGCTCAACCGCTACCGGGCAGCGGACGAGGGCTACCGGGGATTCGTCGAGCTGGCCGCCGGCCACGTCGCGGCAGGGGTCGCCGGCGCCCGCGAGTACCAGGCCCAGCAGCAGCGCGCCGACGAACTCGCGGCACTCGACCGGGCCAAGACCGCCTTCTTCTCCAACGTCAGCCACGAGTTCCGCACCCCCCTGACCTTGATCATGGGCCCGCTCGAAGAGCTTCGGACCAGGCTGGCCGACGCCGATCCGCGCACGAGGGAGGAACTGGACGTCATCCACCGCAACGGGCTGCGGCTGGGCAGGCTCGTCAACACCCTGCTCGACTTCTCCCGCATCGAGGCCGGCCACCTGCGGGCCAGCTACGAACCGGTCGAGCTGGCCGCGACCACCGCGGAGCTGGCCAGCGTCTTCCGCTCCGCCGTCGACAAGGCCGGCCTGGCCTTCACGATGGACTGCCCACCGCTGGCGGAGCCCGTCCACATCGACCGGGACATGTGGGAGAAGGTCGTCCTCAACCTGCTCAGCAACGCCCTCAAGTTCACCTTCGAGGGCTCGATCGGCGTCGCCGTGCACCGTGAGGACGACCACGCGGTCGTCACCATCACCGACACCGGCGTCGGGGTTCCCGCCGCCGAGCTGCCGCGCCTCTTCCAACGGTTCCACCGGATCGAGAACACCCGCGCGCGCTCCCACGAGGGCAGCGGCATCGGACTCGCCCTGGTCCAGGAACTCGTCCAGGCCCACGGTGGCACCATCACCGCCCGCAGTCGGGAGGGCGAGGGCACGGCCTTCACCGTCCGCCTGCCGTTCGGCCACGCCCACCTCCCCCAGGACGCCCTCGCCCCCGCGCCCGCGGCGCCCGCCCGCGCGTCGGCCGCGGCCGACCCCTACCTGGAGGAGGCGCTGCGCTGGCTCCCCGGGAACGACCGGGCCGACCCCTCCCGGTCCACCGAGGTGCCGGACGGCGCCGCGCCCCTCGGCGGGCGGTCGGCCCAGCCCCGCGCCCGGGTCCTGATCGCCGACGACAACGCCGACATGCGCGAGTACCTCAGCCGGCTCCTCACCGGCCCCGGCTACCTGGTCCGGGCCGTCGCCGACGGGCTGGCAGCGCTGGAGGCGGTCCGTGCCGAGGCCCCCGACCTCGTCGTCAGCGACGTCATGATGCCCGGCCTCGACGGTGTGCGGCTCGTGGCCGCGCTGCGCGCCGACCCGCGGACCGCCGCCGTCCCCGTCATCCTGCTCTCGGCCCGCGCCGGACAGGAGGCCTCCATCGAGGGCCTCGACGCCGGCGCCGACGACTACCTGGTCAAACCCTTCGCCGCCGCGGAACTGCTCGCCCGGGTCCGCGCCACCATCGACATGACACGGCTGCGCAACCGCCACGCGCGCTGGCGCACAGCCCTGGTCGACTCCCTCCAGGAGGGGTTCTTCGTCTGCGACGAGCACGGCGACGTCATCGAGGTCAACGCCGCGTTCACCACCATCCTCGGTTACGGGCCCGAAGGCCTGCCCTACCGGTACCCCCAGCCGTGGTGGCCCGAGCGCGACGCCGACCCCGACGCCCACCGGCTGGTGGCCGACGCCCTCGCCGAACTGACCGGCCGGGAGCACGGCACCTGCACCATCCCGGCCACCCACCGCGACGGCCGTCAGGTGTGGGTGGCAGCCGCCTTCAACCGCGTCCAGGAGCCGGAGAGCGGGCGCCGCGTCATCGTCGGCACCGTCCGTGACGTCACCTCGGAGCACCACACGGCGCAACGGGCGACGGCCCTGGCCTCGCTCGGCACGCGCCTCGCGGAAGCCGCCACCCTGCCCGACGCCATGGCCGCGGCCATGGCCGAGCTGCGACGGGTCTGGCGGGCCGACACCGTCCTCGCCGTGCTGTTCCCGCCCGACGGGGCCCCGGTGCTGATCGCCACCGACCCGGAACAGCGCTGGGACGACCTGCCGGCCGAGCGACGCGAGACCCTCACCGCCCTGGGCACGCGCCCCGCCCTCACCCCGGTCACCGACCGGGCCGACGGCTCCGGCATCGTCCTCGAACACCCGCGCGGCACGCTCCTCCTGTGGATCGACCGCCAAGGGCCGCGACCCTTCACCGAACAGGACCGGCTCCTGCTCTCCCAACTGGCCGGCCGCCTGGCCCAGGGACTGGCCCGAGTGCACCGGATCGACCAGCAGCGCGAGACCGCGATAACCCTGCAACGCGCCATCCTCGGCCCCTCCCACCTGCCCGGCGGCTTCGCCGTACGCTACGAGCCCGCCACCCGCCCCCTGGAGGTCGGAGGCGACTGGTACGACATCGTGGCCCTCCCCGACGGCCGCACCGGCATCGTGGTCGGGGACTGCGTCGGGCGCGGGCTCACCGCGGCCACCGTCATGGGCCAACTCCGAAGCGCCTGCCGCGCCCTGCTCCTCCAGGACCCCTCACCCGCCCGCACCCTCGCGGCCCTGGACCGCTTCGCGGCCGACATCCCCGGGGCGATGTGCACCACCGTCTTCTGCGGAGTGCTCGACCCCGCCGACGGCCACCTCGTCTACTCCAGTGCCGGCCACCCTCCCGGCGTCCTCACCCACCCCGACGGGACCACCGTCCTCCTCCAGGACGGCAACGCGCTGCCCCTCGCCGTCCGGACCGGTGCGGACCGGCCCGAAGTCCGGTGCACCATGCCGCCGCGCTCCACCCTGCTGCTCTACACCGACGGTCTGGTGGAACGCCGCCGCCGCCCCCTGAGCGAAGGCGTCGACCGGGCCGGAACCATCCTGCGGGAAGGGCGCGCGCTGCCGGTCGACGACCTCGCCGCCCGCCTCATGGCCGCGCTCGCCCCCGACGACGGGTACGACGACGACGTGGCCATCCTGCTCCACCGCCACCCCGCCCCGCTGGAGCTGACCTTCCCCGCGGAGTCCGGGCAGCTCGCCCCCGTCCGGAACAGCCTCCGCGGCTGGTTGAACCGGTGCGGGCTGCCCGCGCCCACCGTGCAGAGCGTCCTGGTCGCGGCCGGCGAAGCGTGCGCCAACGCCATCGAACACGGTCACCGTGACGCGCCGGGCGCCCGGATCCGCCTGTCCGCCGTCGCCACGGCCGCCGAGCTGCGCCTGACCGTCGCGGACAGCGGCCACTGGAAGATCCCCGGACACCGGGCCGACACCGACCGCGGTCGCGGCGTCGCCCTGATGAACGCCCTCATGCAGCAGGTCACCATCACCCCCGGCAGCGGCGGCACCACCGTCGACATGCAGCTAAGGATCGCCTGATGACCACCGCGCTCGTCCTCACCCCCGGCCACGGCCCGGGCGGCTTGCCCGTGCTGCGGGCGGCCGGCGAGATCGACCTGGCCAACGCCCACGAACTCGCCGCGGCCATCGACCGGATCCCCGAGTCCGACACGCCCCTGACCGTCGACGTCAGCGCCGTCGAGTACCTCGACAGCGCCGGCCTCACCGTCCTCTTCGCGCGTGCCCACCGGATCCGGCTGATCACGAACCCGCTCCTGAGCCCGCTGCTCACCGTCTCGGGCCTGAGCCAACTCGTCTCGGTCCGCGAGGTCATCGACCCGCCGCCGAACTGAGAGCTCCCCACGCGCGGGGCCGTGCCGTCACGGGGGATGTGCCGCGCGCGGCTCCGCACCGGGCGCCGGCCCCGGCGCGCCCCGCCGAACGCGCCGAACGCGCCGAACGCGCCGAACGCGCCGAACGCGCCGAACGCGCCGAACGCGCCGAACG
>NZ_JBEXYC010000090.1:0-16955 GCF_040630835.1 Kitasatospora sp. NPDC005751 | reverse complement strand
CGGTCAGTGACACCGCGAGCGGGATGCCCTGGGCGTCGACGAGGACGTGGTGCTTGCTGCCCGGTCGTGCGCGGTCGACCGGGCTCGGTCCGCTTGCGGGCCCCTTCGGGCAGCCCGGACGTGGCTGGAGTCGATCACCGCCCGGGACCAGTCGAGCTGCCGGGCGGCCCGGAGCTTACGCAACAGGACCAGATGGAGCCGGTCCCACACGTCGGCCTCGTTCCAGGCGGCCAGGCGCCGCCAGCAGGTCATGCCCGAGCCGAAGCCGAGCTCCTGGGCAGGTACTCCCATTGGATGCCGGTGTGCAGCACGAACAGGATCCCGCACAGCGCCTGCCGGTCCGGAACACGAGGTCGCCCCTGCTTCAGCTTCGGCGCCGGCCCGGGCAACAACGGCTCGATCAAGCCCCATAGTTCGTCCGACACGACCCACGGACGAGACTCCCTCTTCCCCACGGACGGACCAACGAGCACATCAACCGGCAGTCACGCGACTACGACTTTTGTTAGGGCCTCTTAGAGTATTAGCCAGGTGAGGGTTCCTCTGAGCCATATGTGAGTAGCGGACGAGCATGCGTTCCGAGTTCGCCCCCCTGGTCGCCCTTGCTGAACGCCTGAATATCGCCCTCGTCGTCCAGGAAGACCAATTCGGTGGAAGTCTCGCCAAAGACGTTATATGTCACGCAGGCGGCGTCGCCGCTTTCCGGGAAATAGAAAGAGACAAGGCGTTCCGGAATCCCAATTTCCAAGTCCGAATATTCGATCATTGCACGCTTCATAGGGATCCACCTTGCCCATAAGCTCGTTGACATCGCGCACACCATGCCAACGACCGCAGTGACACGGCGCTACCACCGATTACGGGGCAGAGCCGGGCACCGTACAGACCCCGGGCACGGCGAGACCGTCGAGGGAATAGGTTCCCCCGCCGGTGCCGGCGCGACGCAGTCACTCGGGAAACCTAGGACCACTCAACCGCCGCCTGGTCACCGGCCCTTGTGAACTCCAGATTCGGGCACATGACTTCCGGAATCCACTGGTCATGAATTCTCATGCCATCGATCCCCCTCACTGAAGCCCGAGCCTTTAGCAAACCCTGATCCCCAGCTCAGAACCGATCAGCCATGTTGCGTTTCTGTCAGTATCGTTCGCGGAGAAGTGACTTCCAGATGCAAGGGTCGAGGTTTCGATCAATCATTTCCTCGGCGTCAGGAAACTCTCCACTTAGGACCGCCACAAGGAAGTCAACCATTCCCCCGTCGAATCGATTCATCTCATCTCCCCCGTACCGCCATACCACAACTGGCCATTGGTCTGGATCCGATCCGACCATGTGCCAACAGAAGTAGTCAGCAGACGTGTTGCTAGCCCACCCCAAGAGGCCGCCTGGCGCCAGGAATGGCCCGTAAGGCCGGACCGCCTCCGGAAACCATCCGCCCCACTGCTCCATCATCTGGCTCAGGTTTTGGTTAAACCGATACAGCCCGTCAAATCTGGCCTCATCGAGAATATCAGGCTTTAGCGATGGGGATGCAACAACGAGGTCACCCGAGAAACAGACGGGCCCATATCGTTCAATGAATGCTCGATAGTCCGAAGGAAATGGGACACCAAGCTGCTCTACGGCCTTATTCCAGGGAACCTCGAGCGGGGGGTAGTCGGGCATCCCCATTATTGCTTCAAGGTCGCCGAGGGTATGAGACATATACTACACCTTCCTAATCTCCGAGCCGAACGGTCCCATTTGCTCCCACTTTCTCATTGCGAACGTACCTGAAATCGCGAACCCCTGGACGCCCATCAGCGTACTGCCCAATAGCAACCATGAAGAATCCCATCGGAATTCGGCTCGAGGGCGTCTGGTAGACCGGAGTAACTGTATAGTCGACAATTTGCTTGCCCCTCATAGCGGCCCCGACGACGCCCACCTCGAACCCTCGCATAGCTGACTTGGTGGTGTTCACGCCAACCTGAAAGCATGGCGCGAGGTTCTGGGCGACGCCGCGGCCGCCGAACTCGCGCGCGATGAAGTGGCAGCGAGCAAGGCCTGGTACCCCATCGGGACTCCAATCCGCGTCATCCACGATCTCCTTCGCCGCCGACCACCCAGTGATTTCTCCGTCCGCACCGGTCCCGCGCTTTGAACGTGGCGTACCAGTCAGACAGGCCTCGGCAGCAGTCGGACGCCTTACACCAGGGCTACCTGCAACATCCTCCATGTTCCCGTACTTGATCCACCCAGTTCCAGTCCCGTCCTTGTTATCGGTGTCGGATCCTGCCGGACGACGGTCCAGACAGCTCTGAGGCTTGTCCCTATCTGGCTGGGTGCTCTGGCCCGGTTGGGGGCCGGGAGCGGTCGTCGTGCCCGGCAGTGCGTTCGGGACGAGGACGAGGAGGGCGAGGAGGTCGGCGCTGCTGTAGGCGGCGGCGATGATGTTGGGGGTGTCGTGGGGGTTGGGGGCCGTCCAGTCGGCTTGGGGGGTGGGGCGTTCGGTGTAGGGCTTCGTCTTGTCGAAGAGCGGCTTGGGAGGCTCGGCTCTGGGCGCAGCGGGGCGCGGGGGTGTCTTGGAGTGGCCGCAAGCGGTGCAGGTTGGGGTCTGCTGCGGTCCGGTGGGGTTGGCGGCGGGCAGGCCTGTGGGGCTCTGGGGCGCGGAGGTCGGGGTGCTGGGCCTGGAGTTGCGCCAGTCCCGGGCGGCCTGCTTCTCCTGGTAGACGTCACTGCTCGCGTAGCCGCTTGGCGCGGTGCTCGGACTGCCGAAGCTGCTCACGCCGAGGCCCCCGACGCCCGCACCGGGGATGGAGAAGCCCGGCATCGGTGCGGTGTTCGCGCCGCTCGACGGCGGCCGGTAGCCCGAGGTGTTCGGGACGTAGGGCTCGGCCTGTGGAGCAGCCTTGGCTGCGGGCGCGGAGTTGGCTCCCGGCTTGATCTTGATAGTGCCGTTGAAGGTGCCGTTCTTGCCGAATGAGATTCCGCCGCCGGCGTTGCCGGCTGAGATCTGGATGGAGCTGCCTGCCGCGCCCGGGGAGCCCGGTCCGCCGCAGCCACAGTGTGAGACGTTCTCGTGTCCGGTGGGGTCGGTGCCGCCCAGGGGGTCGGCGTTGGCGTAGGTGTAGCGGTTGGCCTGGCTGGAGGGGCTGGGGTCGAGTTGCCAGGAGTCGCGGCTGGTGAAGCCTCCGGTGCCGGGGCGGTACCAGCGGGCGGCCATGTTGACGTCGCCGCTGTCGGGGTCGGTCCAGCCGGACTGGTAGCCGAGGCTGGAGCGGGTTCCGGTGGTGGCGACGGGCTTGCCGAAGGGGTCGTAGGTGGTGGCGCCGGTGACGGTGGTGCCGTCGGTGTTGAGGGTGGCGGTGGCGTCGGTGTGCTGGTCGGTGCGGATGCGCAGGTTGGCGGTGCCGTTGGTGGCGCCGAGCAGGGTGCCGGCCCCGTCGCGGGCGTAGCTCCAGGTGCCGTCGCCCGTGAGGTTGTTGGATCCGCCGTCGTAGGTGAACTTGGCGGCGTTTCGGGTGGTGACGCGGTCGAGGCCGTCGTAGGTGTAGGTGGTGGTGCCCTCGGTGACCTGGCGGCCGAAGGCGTCGTCGGCGAGGGTCTCCTGCGTGAGGCCGGTGGTGACGGCGGCGAGGGTGCCGCG
Source organism: Kitasatospora sp. NPDC005751 (assembly GCF_040630835.1). Classification (NCBI taxonomy): domain Bacteria; kingdom Bacillati; phylum Actinomycetota; class Actinomycetes; order Kitasatosporales; family Streptomycetaceae; genus Kitasatospora; species Kitasatospora sp. NPDC005751. The sequence continues at coordinate 13,327 of NZ_JBEXYC010000090.1, read as the reverse complement.
CGGGGTGTAGCGGTAGGTGCTGGTGCCGTCGGAGAGCAGGCGGTTGCGCTCGTCGTAGGTGGCGGTGGCGGTGCCATTGCCGGTGCGGTTGCCGGCCGCGTCCCAGGTGTAGGCGGTCGTGGTGGTGTCCGCGGTCCAGGAGGTGAGGCGCCCGGCCAGGTCGTAGCCGTAGTGGTTGTCGCGCACCGGGTCGGTGGCGGTGCCGGCGACGCTCTTGCGGGTGAGGCGGTTGTCGAGGTCGTACTCGTAGGTGGTGCCGGTGAGCGGGGTCGCGGTGTCGCCGCCGACGAGCAGCTGGTCGCCGGTGAGGCGGCCGAGCGGGTCGTAGCCGAGGCGGCGCTCGGACATCGTCTTGAGCTTGGTGGTGTCGGCCGGGTCGGGGGCGACGTAGGACTGCTTGGCGAGGCGGCCGTCGCCGTCGTAGCCGTACCGGTTCTGCGTGCCGGTGCGGGGGTTGTGCGCCCAGTCCAGCTGACCGTCGGCCCGGTAGCCCATGAGGGTGTCGCCGGTGTCCTTGTCCCAGCGCTTGGTCAGGCGCCCGTCGGCGTCGTAGTCCCAGGTCTGGGTAGCGGTGTTCAGGTCGGTGCCGGCCTTGATCAGCAGGCCGCGGTCGTTGTAGGCGTAGCTCTGGCCGGTGAGGGTCGAGGAGTTGTGCCGGACGAGGTGGCCGGCCTTGTCGTAGGCCAGTTCGCGGTCGGTGGTGGCCGCCTCGGCGCCGGTGCCGCTCTCGCGGACCAGGCGCCCGGCCGGATCATAGCTACTGGTGCGGACCACGCCGCCGGGTTCGGTCAGCTTCACGGCCTGGGCGGCGACGTCGTAGGCGGTGGTCCAGGTACGGTCGGCCGCCGCCGGGTGGGCGGTGGTGGCGGGCTCGATCGTGGACTCCGGCAGGCCCCACGGGTTGAAGGTGTAGACGGTGGTGTTGCCCTTGCCGTCGGTCAGGCGGGTGCGGTTGCCGGCGGCGTCGTAGCCGAAGGTGGTGGTGATGTTCTGGCCGGTGGCGACCGGCTCGGTGAGCGTGGTCGGGCGGCCGAGCGCGTCGTAGGTGGTGCTGGTGACGGCGCCGGTGGCCGGGCTGGTGGAGGAGACCGCGCGGCCTTCGAGGTCGAACGCGGTGGTGGTGGTGCGCAGGACGGTGCCGGTGGGGTCGAGGTTGTCGGTGGTGGTGGGGTTGCCGAGGGGGTCGTAGTGGGTGCGGGTGGATTCGCCGAGGGGGGCGATGGCGCGCACGGGCCGTCCGGCGGTGTCGTATTCGAGGGTGCTGACGCGGCCGAGGGGGTCGGTGGTGGTGACCGTCTGGCCGGCGGGGTTGTAGGTGGTGGTGCTGGTGGCGCCGGTCGGGGTGGTGAGGGCGGTCTGGTTGCCGGCGTCGTCCCAGGTGAACGTGGTGGTGAGGTTCTGGGGGGTGGGCTTGCGTTCGACGGTGGTGGCGGTGAGGGTGCGGCCGAGTTGGTCGTAGGTGGCCTCGGTGCGGGCGCCGACCGGGTCGGTGGCGGACAGTGGGAGGCCGGTGGGGGTCCAGGTGGCGGTCCAGGTGGGCGGGTTGTCGTCGACGGGGGGCTGGAGGCCGCCGAGGGAGTTGGGTTCGACGCGCTGGACCTGGTGGCCGAGGCGGTCGTAGGTGTAGGTGGTGCGCCGGCCGGCCGCGTCGGTGCTGGCGGTGACGCGGGAGAGTTTGTCGTACTCGACGCGGCTGGTGGCGGTGAGGGGTGTGGTGGTGCCGGGCGGGGTGTAGCCGGGCAGGGTGGCCGAGGTGGTGCGGCCGAGCTTGTCGACGGTGGTGCGGGTGATGCGGCCGAGCGGGTCCTTGGTGGTGACGGCTTCGCCGAAGGCGTTGTAGCCGGTGGTGACGGTGGGGCGCGCGGGGGTGGCGGCCGCTCCCCCGCTCTCGGTCAGGATCTGCGGGGCGGTGGTGGCGATGGCGCGGCCGAGGGCGTCGTACTGGTGGGTGGTGGTGTGGGTGGCGGGGTCGGCGCCGGGGGCGTTGCCGTTGGGTGAGGTGCTGGCGGTGAGGAGGCCGCGCTGGTCGTAGGCGAAGGTGGAGACGGCGGTGGGGCCGCCGGTGGAGGAGGCGAGCTGGGTGCGGGTCAGGCGGCCGGCGGGGTCGTAGGTGTTGGTCTGGACGCTGTTCTCGGTGTCGCTGACCTTGAGGGTGGTGGAGGTGACCCGGTCGTCGGCGTCGTAGCCGGTGGTGGTGGTGCGCTTGAGCCCCGCGGGGTCGAGGACGCTCTGGGTGATGCGGCCGGTGGTGTCGACGGTGTTCACGGTGGTGGTGCGGCCGCCACCGGTGGTGCGCTTGGTGAGCTGGCCGGCGCCGTCGTACTCGTCGGCCTCCAGCACGATGGGGCGGGTGGTGCCGTCGGCCTGGGTGACGTTGCGCGCGGTGGTGGTGGCGGGCAGGCCGTCGTCGAAGTAGGTGTAGGAGGTGACGGCGCCCATGGCGTCGGTGACGGAGGCGAGGCGGCCGGCCGGGTCGTAGGCGCGGGATTCGACGGTGAGGTCGCGGGTGCCGTTGCCGTCGCCGTTCCAGCCGTTGACGATGGTGGTGGCGAGCTGGCCGCGCGGGGTGTAGGTGGCGCGGGTGACCTGGCCGAGCGGGTCGGTCACGCTGGTGGTGCGGCCGAGGTTGTCGTAGCCGTAGCGGGTGACGGCGCCCTCGGCGTCGGTGTCGGTCTCGGCCCGGCCGGCCGCGTCGTAAAGCGTGGAGGCGGTCCGGGAGCCGTCGGTGCCGACGATGTCGGCGGTGGTGGAGCCGGTGATCCGGCCGTCCTGGTCGAAGGCCACGGTGGTCTTCGTCTGGTGCTCGGTGCCGGTGACGGCGTCGGTGACCTTCGGCCCGGTCTGGGCGGTCAGGTGCCCGAGGTCGTCGTAGGCGTAGGTGGTGGTGACGCCGGCGGGCTGGGCGTCGGAGGTCTCGGTCGCCGAGGTCTTGCGGCCCGCGTTGTCGTACTCGTAGGTGAGCTTGAGGCCGCTGGGCGTAGTCGTGGCGGCGAGGTCGCCGGAGGCGCGGTAGGTGTAGGTGGTGACGGCGCCGCCGGCGGTGGTCTCGGTGGCGAGCAGGCCCGGCGGGGTGGTGCCGCCGCCGACGGCCGGTTCGGTGCCGGTGGTGTAGGAGGCGTGGGTGGCGCGGCCGTCGGGGCGGGTGGTGGTCTCGGGCAGGCCGAGGGCGTTGTAGGAGACGGTGGTGCGGTAGGTGTCGTCGGTGGGGCCGGCGGAGCGGGCGTCGCGGGTCTCGGTGGGCTTGTCGTTGCGCGGGTCGCGCGGGTTGTCCTGGTTGTGGAAGTAGCTGGTGTAGGAGGTCCAGCAGGAGTCGGCGTCGCGGCAGGTGGTGAGGGAGAGGGTGTTGCCGCGCTCGTCCTGGCCGCTGACGGTGGTGTGTCCGTTGGGGTCGGTGACGGTGTGGACGAAGCCGCCGGTGTCGTAGGTGTAGCTGGTGGTGCCGCCGCCCGCGTCGGTGCGCGCTATCAGGCGGTCGGCGCGGGTGGCGTCGTGGATGTCGGTGGAGACGTTGCCGGCCGGGTCGGTGAGCGTGACCCTGGAGGCCAGTTCGGCGGAGGAGGAGGCCGAGCGGGCCTGGTAGTGCGCGGCCACCCGGTCCGCGCTCAGCGGGTGCTGGTAGAACGCGACCTCGTCGATGTAGCCGTCGAACCAGGACCAGCCGCCGTTGCCGCCGGGCATCGAGCCGGTCCAGCCACCGCCGAGGTAGGTGCGGTTCATGTTCAGGTGGTCGACCGTGCCGGTGGCGGTGCCGACCAGGGCTCCGTCGAGGTAGAGGGACTGGGTGCCCTGGGCGGCGCTGATCACGGCGTGGTGCCAGGAGCCGTCGTTGACCGCGCCGCCGGAGGTGATCGGGTCACCGTCGATGCCGTAGAAGAGGCCGCGCAGCCTGCCGTCGGAGCCCACGTACAGGACGGGAACCGTGTTGTAGGGTGCGGCGCCCATCGGTTCGCTCTGCTCGGACAGGATGACGCCGGCGCTACCGGTGCGGAACCAGAGTTCGGCGGCCAGGTCGCTCTTGGCCTGCAGGAGCGGGGCGGGCAGGTCGACGTAGGAGGCGCTGGTGGCGTGGAACTCGGCGGCGTGGCCGTCGCCGGGGCCGAACACGCCGGTGAGGCCCGGCCTGACGGCCGGGGCGTAGCTGCCGTTGCCCTTGGTCGCGGCGACCTCGCTGGCGGCGGTGGTGCCACTGGTCTCGTCGAGGTGCCAGAACCCGGCCGGTGCGTCGGTGACGACCGAGCCGCGGTAACCGACGCCCTGGCCGGCGACCTGGGCGCTGCGGGCCCGGTAGTGGGCGAGGACGTCGGCCTCGCTCAGCGGGTGCTGGTAGACGGCGACCTCGTCCATGCTGCCCGTGAAGTGGCTGACGTCGCCGGGGGAAGCCGGCCACATCGCGGCGAAGCCGGCGCCGAGGTAGGTGTGGGTGTTCTGCTGGTGGTCGACGGTGCCGGACTGGGTTCCGACGGCCTTGCCGTCGAGGTAGAGGGTCTGGTTCGAGCCCTGGGCGGAGAGGACGACGTGGTGCCAGGCGCTGTCGTTGACGGCGTTCTCGGACGGGGTGCTGGTCGTGCTGCCGTGGAAGCGGCCGCGCAGCTTGCCGTCGTCACCGACGTAGAGGATCGGGGTCCAGGTGCCGCCGGGTCCGGCAGAGTCGTCGATGGCGCGGCTCTGGTCGCCGAGCAGCACGCCGGGGCGGTCGGTGGTGAACCAGAGTTCGACGGCGAGGTCGGTCTTGGCGTGCAGGACGTCCTGCGGGATCTCGACGGAGGAGCCGGCGCTGCCGTCGAAGCGGGCGGCGGTGTCGTCGGTCGGCGCGAACACGCCGGGGGCGTTCTTGGCGACGCCGTCGCCGTAGGTGCCGGTCAGGCCGGTACCGGTGTCGCTGGCGGCCAGGGCGCCGTCGCGTTCGCCCAGGCGCCAGAAGCCGGCCGGCTCGGAGGTTTTGACGGCGTTGTTGTAGAGGAAGGAGCCGCCGGTGAAGGTCGGCTCGGACAGCTTCCATTCGCCGCCGCCGGCGTCCGTGATCTTGGCGGCCCGCTCGGTCACCGCGTCGTAGGTCACCTGGGCGCTGGTGCGCCCCGTGGGCAGGACGGTCTTGGTGAGCTGGGCGCCGGCGCCGCGCAGGGCGTAATGCTCGGCCACCGTCTGCTCGGTGAGCGGGTAGTCGTAGACCGCGACGTCGTCGATCTGTCCGCTGAACCAGGAGGAGCCGCCGTTGCCACCGGGCATCGTGCCGGTGTATCCGCCGCCGAGGTAGGCGCGGTCCATGTTGAGGTGGTCGATGTCGCCGGCCGCGGTGCCCACCAGGGCGCCGTCCAGGAACAGCGCCGTGGTGTCCCGGGCACCGGCGAGGACCACGTGGTGCCAGGCGCTGTCGTTGACCGGGCCGGCCGTGGTGACCGGGCCGCCCTGGACGCCGTAGAAGAAGCCGCGCAGCCTGCCGTCGGAGCCCACGTACAGGGCGGGGACGACGTTGTACGGGTCCTCCCCCATCGCGCGGTTCTGCAGCGAGAGGATCACGCCCGCGCTGTCGGTGCGGAACCACAGTTCCACCGAGCGGTTGACGGAGGCGCTGACGGCACGGTTCGGCAGCTCGATCCAGGAGGTGGAGCGGCCGTTGAAGGTCACGGCGGTGTCGCCGCCGCTGCCGAGCGCGCCGGGGGCGCCCCAGGCGATATCCTGGGCCCCGCCGGGTGCGCGGTCGCCGACCTTGGCGTCGTTGGCCACGCTGGTGCCGGTGCTCTCGCCCAGGCGCCAGTACCCGGACGGGCCGGAGTCGCGCACGCCGGTGCGGTAGCGGGATCCGGTGCCGTACTCGTACACGGTGCAGCCCTGGGCCGCGGTCGTCGGGACGCCCGGCGGACACACCTTGGCCAGCCGGTCGCCGTCGTACTGGTAGGACCAGCCGCCGGTGACGCCGGAGGCGGTCACGGCGGTGACGTGGTCGCCGGTCCAGGCGAAGGACAGCGCGCGGCCGGAGGTGGTGTCCTTGACCTGGGTCAAGCGGCCGTCGGTGTAGAACAGCTCCTGGACGTGGCCCGCCATGTCCACGACCTGGCCGAGCCTGCCGGCCGGGTCGAAGTAGCGCACCGTCCCGCCGCGCTCGACCAGCATCCAGTTGCCGTCGTCGAGCTTGCGCAGATCCGCAGCGATCCCGGAGCCGGCGACGTAGGCGTTCTTGCCCGGGTCCCAGCCGAAACGGGCCCGGGAGCCGTTGGACGCGGTGAGCAGCACGTTGCCGCTCGAGGCGAGCCAGCCGCCCGACTCCGCCTGGATGCGCATGTCCCAGGGGGTGGTCCAGCCGGCGCCGAACAGGCCGGTGGTGCGCGGGTCGAGGGAGTTGTAGGAGCGGGTGAGGGACAGTTCGGGGCCGACGGTGGGCAGGGAGGCGTCGGTGGCGGCGGTGGTGTAGTTGCCGGTCGCGGTGCTGACGCTGCGTCCGGCGTCGGCGCCGGTGGTGTACTGGCTGGGCTGCGGGAGGATGGTGCGCAGGAGGGAGGGCTGTGACCAGTCGCTCTCGGCCGCGCCGTCGCCGGTCTTGGCGTACCAGGCGTACTGCTCGTTCCAGCTCAGCCATCCCGCGGGCACGCCGAAGCGGGACTGGCGGGCGAGCCAGCCGCTCTCACGGCAGTCCACCCGGGGGTTGTCGCCGATCACCCGGCACACCGAGAACTTGTAGTCCAGGCCGGGGTTCGGTGCGCTGTCCGGGTCCTGGCCCTCCGCCGTGAGGGTGGGCTGCACCTGGTAGACGACCGCGTTCGAGGGCGGCGCCAGGCGGGTCAGGTGCGGTGGCATGTTGATCGAGGAGATCTGGATCGCCAGCCGCGGGACGCCGGCGTCCATGTAGAAGTTGCTGGTCTGGTAGTCGTCCATCGTGAACGCGACCGTGTAGGCACCCTGGGGCAGGGCTCGAATGTGCGCGTCCACGACGGCCGCGCCGCCCGGCGGCACGTCGTAGGGCATCGCCGTCCAGGCGATGTTGGTCCCGTAGTCGGTGATGTGGTTGCCCCACTGGTCGTAGAGCATGTACGACATCTTGTAGCTGTTCGTCGGGGTCCAGGTCTCCATGCCGCGGTTCCACACCCGCAGCCTGACGATGCCGTCCTGGGTCGCGGTCACCGGCTGGACCAGGCCCCAGTTCTCGTAGTCCGCTCCGTACTTGGACCAGGTGACGTCCAGACTCGGCTGCCCGCCGGGCATGTCGTCACTGCCGAACTGCTTCCAGCCCCGCGAGTCCCGCGGGTCCGCCTTGATCGCCAGGCCGTAGTTCGGGGCCCATCCGTGCGTCCAGGCGTTGACGAGGCTACGGCCCCCATCGCCCAGGTAGATGGACTCCCACCCGGGCTCGCATCCCCACGGCGCCGAGGCCGAGGCCCGCCAGCCGTGCGCGAACGACGGCGCGGCCAGCGCCGGCCCGGTGTCCGGGCCCGGCATGGTCCGCAGCGAGCCCTCCGACCAAGCGGAGGTGACCGGATGGATGCTCACCTGGCTCGGGGTGCAACTGTAGGACCAGCTGTTGTGCAGCCCGAGGCTGACATTGAGGACCGCGGCGTTGCGCAGGTCGTTCTCGATGCCGTTGAAGCGCACGAACGAGGCGGCCTGGTGGCCTCCGCCGTCGTAGGTACCGACCTTCAGGACGGTGTCGGCGGAGAAGTCCTGATTGTACGGCGACTGGACGTAGGTGCCGTCGACGGCCTTCACCGAGGAGAAGGACGGGTCGACCTTGACCGGGTAGACCCGCTCGGGCGCGGCGAGCCACGCCTGGTCCAGCGTCACCTTCAGCGCCTGGCCGCCGGCGTTCGCCACGAGCTCGTAACGCACACCGCCCGAGAACGCGCCCTCCTCGGTGTTGGGAGCGAACGCCGAGTCCATCATCCAGCCGGCCGGCATCCGGCCGCGCACCGCACCCGCCGCGTCCTTGAACACGACCGCGCCGTCGCCCTCCAGCGAAGCGGCGACGCCCTGCAGGCGCAGCGGGAACAGCCATTCGGCGGGGGCGGCGGGGTCCTTGAGGACCAGGGTCTCCTTGAAGGAGGTGCTGCCCGCGACGAAGGTGACGTCCGCGTGCGGGCGTGCTTCGGGGTAGGTGATGGTGGAGCCGTGTGCGGTGCCCTGGGCGGGCGCGGCGCCGTCGAGGGTGTAGCCGACCGAGATGCCGTCGGCGAGTTGCAGGCGTACCAGGGGGTCGGTGTTGGCGCTCTGGGCGAGGGTGAGTTCGCGTTCGCCCGAAGTGGAGGTCCAGCCGGTCTGAACGGGGGCGGCGCGGCCGGCGCCGGCCGTGCCGGTGGGGATCAGCGTGGTGTCGATCGCGGCCCAGGTCCCGTCGGCGCGGCGGAAGTTCACCGCCTGCGGGTAGGTGCGGGTAGTGAATGTGCCGTCCGCGTTCTGGAAGGTCCGGGCGTTCTCGGTGCGCTGCTTCGGTAGTTCCTTGCTCTTCACCGGGTCGAAGCTCTTGGCGGGGTCGGTCACCTTGGCCCCGGCGGGGCGTGGCGGGGCGTCGACGGTCTTGGCGTCGGTCTTCGGCAGCGCGGCGGGCGGGGGTATGACGGCCGGGACGGGGGCGGTGGTGGCGGTGGTGGTGTCCTGCGGCAGCTCACCGGGGGCGGGCATGGCGCCGGGCCGGCCGCCCTGCGCCTGGGCGCTGGTCGCGCCCGACGTGGCGTCGTGGCCCTGCCCGGCCGCGCTGCCCTGTCCCTGCTGGGGCAGCGGCCCCGGATTTGTGGCGGCCGTGGCGGCTTCCTGGCTCGCGACGGCCTCCAGCGCGGACGCCCCATCGGCGACACCGAGGACGACCATGACCATGGCCAGGGCGACAGCAAGACAACGACGAGCCGCGAACACCAGAGAACCCCATCGGGCAGACACCGAAGAATCCCGGCAGATATATCCGAACCGCGCCACCCGCATAAAGGCTACCGGCGGGTTTCGTGGCCAAGATCACGAGACAAACCGTCAGAGATCCCCATACGTCCCACCGCCCGCCGGGATAACGATTCGAGCCGTCATCCAGGAGGTAGCCGTGCACTGACGGCCCGCACCATCAGCGCAGGCCAGAAGGCCAACGTGCGGGGCGATCCATGCAACGATCGGAACCCGTAATTCCACGGCGGCGGACGCCTGAGAATCATCGAAGCAAGGCCCGTCGGAAACCATTCCAGGCCACTTCCAGGACTCATGACGGTGGGTCAACCGCAGCGGTTCGAGAAGAGGTTTCCCAATGGCGAAGAACCCGTTGCCGCGAACAGGGGCGGCCACAACAGGTCCGACGCCACCACAACCATCCGGGATCCCCGGTCCGCGCACACCCATGCCTGCGCCAACCGCCCCGACGTTCATGCCCCGCGGCCTGGCACCGGACCGCCGACATCGCACGGCGCATGCAAGTCGGCATGCTCGCCCGCGCCCGACTACAAGGGCACGTCCGGCGCACGGCCGGCCCACCGACCGGCCGCCTCCAGGTCCCGCTCGACGCTCGCCACCGCCTCTCTCACCGCCGACCACGCGACTTCGGCAGGTGCTGGAGCTTCACCAGTGGCTCAGCCGCTGTCACGAGACCCGCTCGGCGGAGGTCGTCGTGTCCCGCTGTGCCGTCTCCAGCACTACTTCCAGGCGCGTCGCTCGGGCCAGTCCCGGGCACTGGCTCCGGGCGCGGACCAGCGCCACACGGGCCTCGTCGTGGCGGCCGAGAGCGGTGAGCGCGGCGGCCAGCGTGCAACAGGCGTCAGCACGCCAGAACGGCGAACTGGCATTGACGCTCCAGCGCTGGCCCAGCAGGGCGGCCGACTCGGCCGGCCGTCGAGCAGCTCGGCATCCGCGGCGGCCTGCGCGTACTTGTGCGTCCAGGTCGGTTCCGGCTGGGAACCGTCGCCGTGGAGCCCGATGAGCGCGAGGGCGACGCGGTGCCGGACCTCCCGCGAGGCCAGCTCGCCGGCCTCGCCGGCGGCCACCGCCGCTGCCGCCAGCAGCTGGTAGCCGGACACACGGCAGGCTCCCCCATGCCTCTGCAACACTTCCCGGGCTCCGGCGTCCGCCTGCTCGTACCGGCCTCCGGCGAGCAGGACGCCCACCTCGGTAGCACTCACCGGGCTCGACGCGGGCAGCAGGTCGAGCTGCTGGCGAGCCTCACCGATCCGGCCCCGGATCATCCGCCGTTCCGCGCGCGTCAGGGCGGGGTCGCGCAGCTGGTGTTCGATCAGGTCGTGCCGCAGTGTGAGGCCCAGAGCTCGGTCGAGGTCCAGGAGAACCACAAGGACGCGAAGAACTGCGACACCAAGGCCGACCTCGCCACCGGCTTCTGCGGCTACCACAGCTCCGACCCCGGCCAGGACTGCGGTAGCGACGGCCGGCCGTGGCCCGCGCGCCCCGGTCGGCGCAACTCATCCCGAGGCCTGTAGCAGGGCCGTGCTCGCACGCAGGGCCCCGCAGACGCGGCGCAGTGCCTCCAGGGATTGGTCGGGGTCGGCCAGGTCTGCGGCCTTGTGGAGCCAGTCCCTGCAGGAGTGCAGGAAGGCGATCGCCTCCCGGGCCAGGCCCAGGTGCAGGCCGGTGAGCGCGAGCGTGGCGCAGGCCTCGGCCAGTGTGGCGGTCGAGGGTTGGAGGAGCGTCGGGGCGCCCCAGCGGCGCAGGTCCGCGGCGATGCGCTGCCGGGCCTCGTCGGCGGTCATCCGCCGGTGCTCGTGGGCGGCCCCTCTGGGCTGCGGTCCTGCGGTCGGCTCGTCGTGCACGCCCACCCCGCTCGTTTGCTTCCCTGTCGCAGTTGCGTCGTCGCGCTGGGGTCGCGCTCCCCGTCCGTGGCCGGGCCCTGCCTGGCCCTCGACCAGGGGGCGGTCGGGTCGTGGTGGAAGCCGGCGAGCCAGCGTAGCCCGGCCGCGTTGGCGAGCGGGGTGGCAGCGGTGCGGCGTGGGCGGTGGTCCTCTGACGGCCGTTCGGGCGGTGGTCGGGTGAGGTCCGGCGGCGGGCGGGAGGCTGAGGAGGGGAGGGCGGTAGTGAAGCGGTGCGGCCCGCTCGGCGCGGTGGTGTCGAGCGGGCGTGGTGGCCCTGGAAGGTGCTGCCCCTCGGGTGGTTGCTCACGGCGCCGGGAAGGGGCGGAGGTGACGACGCGTAGACGATCGCCGTCGAGCGCGCCGGGCCGATGAAGACCTCCCCTCAACTGCCGGTCAGCCGCGCCCATCCTCGTGCTGGACCGGCGCAGGGCAAGGCAGTAGCCGCCGGGGGTGGGTTGGTGTGAAGGGAGCTGCGGATGGCTTCCTCGGCCTCGGGCCCGCGTCTTCGGGCCGTCGTCGCCCTGAGTGCGCCACGGAGTGTGGTGGGCATGGGCGAGGCGGGAGGCTTGGTGCGTGACGGCGCCAGGAACCGGACGCGTCGGTCACGGTCACGTCGTACAGGAAGAGCCACACCCCGCCGCTCAGGGCACGGCCGGGGCCGGTGTGGGGGCGTCGATCGCCTCGCTGGTGATGGCGTCCTTGCGGGCGTTGCAGCCGTTCTTGTCCGCGTCCGTCCAGTGGCGGTAGGCGGTGCGCGGGTAGCCGGTGCGGTCCTCGTCTGCGACGCTCAGCGCGTCGATCGCGGCGTAGAAGGTGGTGTTGACGACGTCGCCGGCCGCCCGGCCGGGCCCGGGCGGGCGGGAGCCTTCGTAGCGCTGCCGCCGCTGCGATCACGCTTGCTCGTAGCGCTGTCCCGCGCCGCTGGACGCTCATGCCCGGGGTTGTCTTCCGGCAGGAAGATCATCTGTCGTTGGTCTTCGTAGCGGGTAGCTCCCGGCCGGCGTGGCACGCCCGGCCGCGGTCCACTCCGTGGAGGGAACGGTCCTGCTGGAGCACCACTCCCCCGGCCGCCGCGAGTTGCGCCTCGACATCCTTTCAGGGGGTGGGGGTGGGCATCATCGTGACGCCGGAGGGCTCCGCGGGCCTGGCCGTCCTCGTCCCCGGGTCCGCGGGGACGTCCGCCGGGCGGGAACCACCTGCGGTCCGGACTGACGGTGGACAACCGAAGATTCTTCGGCGCCGGGCGGTGCGGCCGGCCCACTTCAGGGATGAATCGCAGCAAGATTTCCTGCCTCGGGGCGCGGCCACGAGGTCCCGTGCGAGGACTGATACCCGCTCACCGGCCAAGGCCCAGAACTCACCGTCGCGGGGAGGGGCGCGGCAAGGGGTACTGGAGCGTCCACAGCCCCATCGAGGACACGTCGTTGAGTTCGACGTCGAGGCCGCGGGCGCGGGGGCCGTTGTCCTGGAAGTAGTGCTCGCGCAGGCCCTCGGCGAGGATCCGCTCCTGCTCAGCCTGGGAGGCTCAGGGCGTCCCGGGCGGGGTAGAGCCTTGTGAGTCTTCGACAGCTGGCCGAGGCGGGGGACGAAGTCCTTCTTCTCGTCACGGCCCATCGGCGGCAGGCCGAGCTCGGCCAAGGCGGCGTCGGTGAGGACGACCAGGGCGTCACCGCCCTTGCTGTGCCGGTGCAGCCGCGGCGAGCCGAACTTTTGCTCCAGCGCCCACTCCACGACGGCGGCCAGGGTGCGGTCGGACGGGGCGGTCGGCGCCTGGTGCCGTCGGCGGGGTAGGCCACCAGTGCCCTGCCGGACGGGGCGACGTCCAGCACCGCGAGCGGGCCTGCCGGGAAGCGCGCGGCGACGGCCTGCTCCCAATCGGCCGCCCCCTCGGCGGCCGGCTTCGTCGCCGTCGCCTTCCGGGCCCGCGACGACGAGCCGGCGACCGGACGCGACGGCGCGCCACGGCGCGGGGAAACCGCCGGACCAGCTCCGGGGGCGGTCGGCGCCGCTACGGGGGCGACGTCCAGATGGCGGGCAAGCGCCTCCACCACGGCCAGCGAGGGCCCAACCGCTTCCACCACGGCGTGCCGTTCCACGACCGGAGCCGGCGTGGAGTGCTCGACAGTGGCGGCCTGGGCGGCCTGCACGAGCCCGGCGACCGACGACGGCGGCCCGACGACGGGGGCACACCAGCCGCCCATGTGCATCGGACGGCCATGAGCGCGGTACGGCGTCGACCGCCCAGGGACCGATCGCCCAGGGACCGACCCGACGCGGACCGACCTGGCGCGGATCGACCGCCCGGCGAGCGGCCAGGCGCCGGCGCGGGGCAACCTGGACGCGCCGCTGACCAGCTTCGTCGGCTGCGGGGAGGACGTACGCCGGGTGGTCGGACTGCTCGATCGGGCCCGGCTGGTCACCCTGGTCGGGCCCGGCGGGTCCGGCAAGACCCGGCTCGCCGTCACGCCGGGTGGCAGCTCACCCCGGCGGGCGGCGTCTGGCTGGTCGCCCTGGCCCCGGTCGGGGCGGAGGACGTGGCCCGGGCGGTCCTCGACGTCCTGCGGCTG
>NZ_JBEXYC010000089.1:0-17232 GCF_040630835.1 Kitasatospora sp. NPDC005751 | reverse complement strand
AACCCGGAAGCTAAGCCTCACAGCGCCGATGGTACTGCAGGGGGGACCCTGTGGGAGAGTAGGACGCCGCCGAACAATCATTCCAAAGAACCCCCTGATCCGTACGGATCAGGGGGTTCTTTGCGTTCCCGGAGAAAGACGCCACCAGCCAGGTGCCGACGCAGTCGGGCCCGCCTGCGACCTCCCCGGGGCTTGGCCACGGAGCGTCACAGCGGTCGGGCCGGCGACCGCCAGGGCATCCGTGAGGGCTGCCCAAGGCGGGCAGGGCGGGCGCGGCGGCACCCTGGACTTACTAGTGCTTCGTTCCTTAAAGCAGGTACACATAACGGTGTCGCAGTTGTCGGGTTGGTGGGGCGGGTCGGCCCCAGATCCAGGGTCGGGCGCGGGCGTTGAGCTGGGCGGTTGCGATTCGGGTGGCCTGGGTGATCTCGTCGGGGTCGGCGAAGGAGTGGCCGGCGAGGGCTGCCTTGCGGAAGATGCGCCACCAGGCTTCCTGGAGGTTGAGCCAGCACGCGCCGACGGGTATGAAGACGTGCTTGATGCGCGGGTGGCTCTCGAGCCAGGCCCGGGTGGAGACGCTGTTGTGGGATGACAGGTTGTCGGTCACCACATAGATGTCGCCTGTGGGGTTGGCGTCCTCGACCAGCTGGAGGAACTGCTGGTAGAAGACGCTGTTGCGGGAGGAGGCGGTCATCGTGATCTGCTGCCCGTCCCGGACGCGAAGGCCCCCGTAGACCCAGGTCTTCTCCGGGCCGCGGGAGTAGTCGATCTCGTTCTTGATGCGGTGCCCGTCCGGTGACCAGCCCGGCGCCGGCGGGAACGTGCGTGGGATCACCGGTCCGAGCTCGTCGGCGCAGACGACCGTCGCACCGTCGGGCGGGCAGGTGTAGAGACCGATGATCCGCGTCCTTTTCCCTCGAAGTCCCGGTCCTTCGACCGGGTCCACGAACGGGTACGGCGCCACGCGCGCCCTCGGCGAGCAGGATCCGGCGGACCTGGGAGCGTTTGACCTCGATCCCCAGTCGCCGGGCCTGCTCGGCCAGCGCGTCCAGCGTCCACTGCGGCGGGCCGGCCTCGTCGGCGGGGGCGAGTTCCCCGTCCGCCTGCCTGGTCGGCCGTCCGGGCGGCACCTGCTTGACCAGGGCGATGATCCGAGACCGCTCGGCCTCGGTCAGCCGCCGGGGCCGGCCGGTGATCGGCCGGTCCTCCATCCCCTCCAGGCCGAGATCGTTGAACCGGTGGAGCCACCAGCGGACCGTCTTCGCGTGGCAGCCCAGCTCTGCGGCGATCGCCGCCACCCGCAGGCCGTTCCAGCTCAGCTCGATGATCCGCGCCCGCATCACCAGATCCGCCGGCGCCTTCCGCGCCCTGGCCAACCTGACGATCGCCCTCTCCTCGTCCGCCCCCACAGCGGCCCGGGCCTGCAACAACCCCGGCACACCCCACCCCCGATCAACCCACCAACTCAACCAACACAGCATCTATACCCATGACTTGAGGAATCAAGCACTAGGGCGCCCGACTAAATGGTCGTGAACAAGGCCCGCAGTGCAGCGAAGCCGGTGTGAATCCGGCACGGTCCCGCCACTGTGACCGGAGAGTGCGTCGTCGCAGTACCAGTCACTGGCACCCAGCCGGGAAGACCGGGCGGCGCGCAGTGATCCGGGAGCAGGCTTGTGATGATCCGTGGCGGAGACGGCCGGTTTCGTCGCGATCGACGCGCCGGTCTCCGGCTGCGTGCCCGGCGCGACCGCCGGGAGCCTCACCTTCATGGTGGGCGCCGCGGCGGCGGACCTCGCCGCCGCCGGACCGGTGCCGGCGGCGATGGGCCAAGGTCGTGCACTGCGGCCCCGCGGGCGCCGGGCAGGCCGCGAAGATCTGCAACAGCGTGATCCTCGGGATCTCGATGATCGCGGTCAGCGAGGCGTTCGTGCTGGGGGAGAGCTCGGGCTCAGCCACCAGGCGCTGTTCGACGTCGCCTCGGCCGCCTCCGGCCAGTGCTGGGCGCTGACCGGCAACTGGCCCGTCTCCGGCCCGGTGCCGGCCGGCCCCGCCAACCATGACGACCGGGCCGGCTTCGCCGCCGCGTTGATGGCCAAGGACTTCGAACTGGCCGCCGGAGCGGTCAAGGCCGCCGGCCTGCCGGTGGAACTCGGCCTGAGGGCAGCGGAGTTGCACGCGGACTTCGCCGCCGCTGAGGGAGCGGGGCTGGACTTCTCGGCCATCATCACGACCCTCCGGGAGGGGGCGAGCAGACCCGTCGGTGAATACCGGCCGACCGGCCGGGGCCGCCTCGCGAATGGCCCCGGCCGGTCGGCCCCGGGAAATGCCCGGGAGTGCCGGGAAGCCGCCCGGCGGGTCGGCCCGGATTCCCGCCACCGGTTCGAGCCACGGATTTCCGTCACGGATTCCCCTCACGGATTCCCGGCACTACGCCGGAGGAACGTACCCGTGGTGTTGCCGGAGATGAATTCGCCGTGACGAATTCCGGTCCGCCGGGAATTCGACCGGCCGGCTGGCCGGCCGGCCGGTCCCGGTATCCGGGGGTTCTTCCGGCCCGGCCTGCGGCGGGCCGGAAGAACCCCCGGGTGGTGCCGGACCGCGGAGCTACGCGGGAACGGCCCCGGCGGGCCGGGTGAGGCCGTCGAAGCCCGCCGGATCGGTACCGAGACCGGCCGGTGCCACCCAGTCGAACGGCCGGTAGACCGCCGGGCCCAGGCCCAGGCTCTCGGCGACCGTCTCCCGCAGCCGGTTGGAGGTGAACCCGCCGATGACGTTCATCTGGGCGTCTCGGTAGAGGCGCTCCACCTCGTGGCCCCGGGTGACGCCGGCCGCGCCGTGGATCTGCACGGCGCGGGCGGCGACCTCGACGGCCATCTCGGTGGCGTAGATCTTGAGCATGGCGATCGCCTCCCGGGCCGACCGGCCGGCGGCGAGCTCGGTCACCGCCCGGCGGGCCAGCACCCGGGCGGCGTCGATCTGGGCCCGGGACTCGGCGAGCTGGGTCTGCACGCCCTCCATGTGCGCCAGGGGCCGCCCGAAGGAGACCCGCTCACCCGCATACCGGACCGAGGCGTCCAGCGCGGACTCGGCGATGGCGATGGCCGAGACGGAGATCAGCAGCCAGCCCCAGGCCATCAGTTCGGCCAGCTCACCGGCCAGTTCGCCGAACGGCACGGGCACCACGTCGGCCTCGGAGACGGTGGCCTCGGTGAAGACGATGCCGCCCCACGGCATGCCGCGCAGGCCCATCCGCGGCGTCTCGTAGCGGCGGACGCCGGGCTGGTTCAGGTCCACGAAGGCGAGGCACCAGTCGTGGCCCTCGTCGCCGGGGGCCTTCTGCCGGCGGGCGAGTGTGACGGCCACGTCCGCGTCCGGCGCATTGGTGATCTTGGCCTTCTCGCCGTTGATGACGAACCCCTCGCCGGGGGCTCCGGCCGGCCGGACCGTGGTGGTGTAGGTCCCGGCGTCGCTGCCCGCGGGCGGTTCCACGATGGCGAAGCAGGCCAGCTTCTCGCCGGAGATCAGCGGCTTCAGCAGCCGGTCGTACTCGCTGGGCCGGCTGTAGCGGGAGATCAGCTTGCCGCACAGCAGGCCGGACACGGTGGCGGTCCAGTAACTGCCCGGGCAGGCGCGGGCGAGCGCCTCCATGGCCGCCAGCTGGGTGAGGCCGTCGGCGCCGCTGCCGCCCGAGGACTCCGGGTGGAACAGCCGCAGGTAGCCGCTGTCGATGATCTCCGTCCAGTTCGGCGAAGGCATCCGGCCCGTCGCGTCGGTCTCGGCGGCCCGGGAGGCGGTGCCCGGGAAGCTGAGGACGGTGCCGTGTGGTGTGTCGGTCATGTCGGTATCGGTCCTCACGTCAGCCGAGCCCGAGCAGGGACGCGGCGATCACCGGGCGCAGCACCTCGGTGCCGCCCCCGGTCTCGGCGAAGAACAGGGCGTCGCGGTGGGCCCGCGCGATCAGGTGGTCGGTGGTCAGCGCGAGCGGGCCGGACAGGCGCGCGGCCCCCTCGGCGACCGTCCGCGCGGCGGCGGCCACGAAGAGCCGCGCGGTGGCGGCGTCCTGGCGGGTGGGCCGGCCGCCTGAGTCGAACTGTCCGGCGGCCCGGTAGAGCAGTCCGGAGGCCAGCTCGCAGCGGGTGGCGAGGTCGGCCAGGGTGAACCGGGCGGACTGGGCGTGCACGAGGGGCCGGCCGAAGACCCGGCGCTCGCCGACGCCGTCGACGGCGTCCCGGACCAGGGCCCGCATGACGCCGAGCCAGGGTGCGCTGGAGAAGACCCAGTCGAGCGAGGCCAGCAGCGGCTCCACCTCGGTCCCGGCGCCGCCGACGCTGCCCAGCACCGCGTCGTCCGGGACGTGGCAGCCGTCCAGGACGAGGCGTCCCCAGGCGCAGGTGCGCATGGCGGCCGGCGCCGACTCGGTGATCAGCAGTCCGGGGGTGGAGCGGTCCAGGACGAAGGCCGTCCGGCCGCCGCCGTCGTGCGTGGCGACGACCAGGAAGTGGTGGGCCACCGGGCCGCCGGCGACGAGGTCCAGCTCGCCCGTGAGCACCCAGCCGCCGAGCCCCGGCGTGCCGGGGCGGGCGGTGACGGTCGGGGCGAGGGCGGCGCCCTGGGTCTGCCGCAGGGACACCGCGCCGATCCAGTCGCCGGAGGCCATCAGGGGCAGGTAGCGCTCGCGCTGGCGGGGGCTGCCGAAGGCGCGCAGCGGCACGGTGGCGAGCACCGCGTGGACGCCGACGGCGAGGGCGAGGCCCGGGTCGCGGGCGCCTTCGCCGAGGCCTTCGAGGAGGGCACAGGTCTGGGTGGCGCTGAGGCCGCCGCCGCCGAGGGCGCGCGGGACCAGCGGTCCGGCGAGGCCGGGGCCGGGCCGGGCGCCGGCCAGTTCGGCGAAGAGGGCCGGGTCCCAGCGGTGGTCGCGGTCCCGCTCGGCCGCGGTCGGCCGCGCGACGCGCTCGGCCAGCTCGCGGGCCGCGGCGGCCGACGACGGATCGCCGGACCCCTGGGGGGCGGGCTTGAGTTCCAGTGGAACAACCATCGGAAGTTCTCTCCTTTCTACGGGCGGTGCTCAGTTCGGTAAGTGGTCGCTTCCCCCGGCACTGCGGGGTGCGTGCGCACGGTTCGACCGGTCCGTTCTCACGTGTCCATGGCTCCGTTCTCGGGTGGAGGGGGGTGCGGCGGTACGGGGCGGCACACCGTCGGGGGCGCTCGAACGACTCGCGGGGCAATGCCGCCGGCCTCCCGCCGCTCGGCGCGGATTTCGCGCGCCTATTCAGCGATACAGGTGCCCTCGGAGGCTGTCCAGGAAATTGTCGGCATGCCGACGAGAAGTCCGCACAGCTCACCGTCCATGACGTTCCATCACAGTCCTTGACAAGCTCCTGACATTGGCAGTGTTGTCCCTTCACAGCGCGATCGACCACCATATTCGTCGAGCGCACTGCGCATCGTCGCTCTTTCGGCCCTGCTCCATTCGTACATGCCGCATCGCGAGAATTCAGGCCGGAGCCGAGGTCAGCGCGAATGGGAACCCGGCTCCGGAAAAGGAGGGAACGCACATGGCACCAGCAGAGCACCTGAAGGAAGACGTGCCCCCGCAGGGGCTGCCCCACCTGTCCGACGCGACCTTGCGGGACTCCGCGCACATGGCCGGCGTCGAGTTCGGCCCCAAGGACGCCGCCCACATCGCCGACCTCCTGGTCCGCACCGGCGTCGAGCTGGTCGAGGTCGGGATGATCTCCGGCCCGTCGACCAAGGACGCCGACCTCATCCTCGCCACCCACGAGTCGGTGGGCCCGGAGCGCTCGCTGAGCCTGGTCGTGGTGCGGGACCGCCAGCAGGTGGTCACGGCGCTGGACGAGGCCAAGCGGCTCGGCGTGCGGTCCGTGATGTTCTCGATCCCGACCTCGGAGCAGCATGCGGCCCTCAAGCTGAGCTCCTCCAGCACCAAGTACCTGATCGCGGTGGCCCGGGCGGCGATCGTCGCGGCCAAGGAGCGCGGCTTCCACGTCACCTTCAGCGGTGAGGACGGTGCCCGCACGCCCAGGGAACGGCTCGTCCCCTACGTCGAGGCGGGCTTCGCGGCCGGCGCCGACCGGTTCCGGCTGGCGGAGACCGTCGCCTACCTGTCGCCGTGGCAGATGGAGCGTCAGATCCGCAGCATCACCGAGATCGACGGCTCCGAGATCGAGATCCACTCGCACAACATGCTGGGCATGGCGGTCGCCAACTCGCTGGCCGCCTACCGCGCTGGGGCGAAGTGGATCTCCGCGACGGCCGGCGGCATCGGGGAGCGCGGCGGCAACGCCCCGCTGGCCGAGCTGCTCACCTCGCTGCGGGTGGTCTACGGCGACACCCGCTTCGACCTGAGCCACCTCACCGAGCTCACCAACGCCGCGCTGCGCGGCGCCCGGCTCGGCGACGCCTTCCAGTCCGGCCCCACGGCCCCGCACGCCTTCGCCTACGAGCTGCCCGGCCAGCTGACCCACCCCGAGGCCTACGAGACGCTGGCCCCGGAGATCGTCGGGAACTCCCGCGAGCTGCGGGTGCGCACCCGGCTGACCACACCGCTGGTCACCTGGGCGCTCGACGAGCTGGCCGAGTCGGTCGACGTCGCCGCCTTCACGTCCTGGCTGACCGTCCGTCAGGAGCGCGACGACCGCGACCTGCTGGACCGCGACGCGATCCGCAAGGCGGCCGTCGAGTTCCAGTCCGTCTGACCGGTCCCACCCCGGTCCGGCTTTCACCACCACCGGATCCACATCCACCAGAGAACGACTACGGAGATGACAATGTCTGCTGGCACGTTGACCGGCCTGTGCCCCGAATGCGAGACCGATCTGACCACCCCGCCGATGGTGCAGGGCGAGACCATCGCCTGCCCCGAGTGCATGCTGACGCTCCGGGTGGAGGACGTCGTGGAGGGCCGGCTCAGCCTCCAGATGGTCGAGGTGCAGCTTCGCGATTGGGGTCAGTAAGCCCATGGAGCGAACTGTCGCCATCGTCGCCGACCGGGTCGGCTGGGAAGAGCGCCGGCTGATCGACGCGGCCGCGGGCCTGGGCCTGAGCGTCGAGTGGGTGAACGACGAGTCGCTCGCCCTGGGTGACCAGGAGTCGGCCTCGCTCGGGGGCTACGCCGCCGTGCTCGTCCGCAGCCGCAGCTACACGCGGGGCGGTCTGATCGCCACCGTCGCGGAGGCGGCCCGGATCCCCACCCTGAACACCGTCTCGGCCATCCAGGCCTGTGAGAACAAGCTGACGCTGCGCGCCCAGCTGCGTGCCGCCGGCGTGCCGGTGCCCGACTTCCGGCTCGTGCTGTCCCGCCGGGACTTCGAGAAGGCCCTGGCCGAACTGCCGCCGCCGGTCGTGCTGAAGCCGGTCTTCGGCGGCATGGGCAAGCGGGTCACCCTGCTGCGGGACGCGGACTCCGCGCACTCGGTCTACGACTACGTCGAGGACCTCGGGCACGGCTTCGAGCAGGCCTCGCTGATCGAGCCCTACCTGGCCGGCGGATCCTCGCTGCGCTGCTTCGTGGTCGGCCGCGAGCTGGTCGCCATCGCCGAGTTCCACAGCGCGGGGACGGACTGGCGCAGCAACGCGGCGCTGGGCAACCGCAACCGCGCCGTCGACCTCGACCCCGAGGTGCAGAAGATCGTCGACGGGGTGCTGGACGTCCTCGGCGAGGGCATCTTCGGCATCGACCTCTTCGCGACGCCCGACGGCTACGTGGTCAACGAGGTCAACCACGCACCGGCCTTCCGGGCGGTCGCCTCGGCCACCGGGGTGGACATCGCCGCGGCCATCGGCCGCTACGTACGGGAGGAGATCGGATGATCCGGGTCGGCATCATCGGGGCCTCCGGGCTCGCCGGCGGTGAACTGATCAGGCTGATCACCCAGCACCCCGAGCTGGAGCTGACCTTCCTCGGCGGCAACGCCAGCGCGGGGCGCCGCCCGGCCGAGCTCCACCCGGGCCTGCGGCTGGACCTCGGGCTGACCATCGAACCGGTCGGCACGGACCTCAGCGGCCGGTGCGACGTCGTCCTGCTCGCCACGCCCGCGACCGCCTCGGCGGAGCTGGCGGCGCGGCTGGCCGACGAGGTGCCCTGTGTCATCGACCTCAGCGGCGCTTTCCGGATCCAGACGCCGGCGCTGCACGACCGGTGGTACCCGGACGTGCACCGTGCCGACGGCCTGGCGGACCGGTTCGTCTACGGCGTCCCGGAGCTGGTCGGCGACCAGCTGCCCGGCGCCGCGCTGATCTCGCTGCCGGGCTGCTTCGCCACCGCGATCACCCTCGGGCTCGCCCCGCTGGTGATCGGCCTCGGCCTCAACCTGAGGACCGTGGTGGTGGACGGCAAGACCGGCTCCAGCGGCGGGGGCTTGTCCCTGCGGACAGCCGACCTGCACCCGCTGCGCAACGGCGCCATCGCGCCGTACGCACCGGCGGGGCACCGGCACGCGGCGGAGGTCAAGGACTTCCTGGAGCGCAGCAAGCCGGGCGGGATCGACTCGCTCAGCATGTCGGCGTACGGGGTGTCGCACGTGCGCGGCCTGATGGCCAGCACCTACGTCTTCACCGACGACGAGGTGGACGCGCGCAGCCTGCACCGCGCGTACCTGCGCTTCTACAAGCAGCGCCCGTTCGTGCGGGTCCGCCGGCACAACGAGACGCTGATCCCGGTGCCGGACCCGCAGGCCGTGCTGGGTTCGAACTTCTGCGACGTGTCCGTCCTGCACGACGAGGAGGCCGGGCGGATCGTCGTCCTGGCGGCGCTGGACAACATGGTCAAGGGCGCGGCGGGCCAGGCGATCCAGGCCCTCAACCTGCGCTTCGGCCTGCCCGAGGAGACCGGGCTGACCCAGCAGCCGGTGATGCCGGCATGACCGGGACGGCAGCCACCGACACCCCGACCGTCGTCAAGCTCGGCGGCAGCACGGTCGACGACCTCGCCGGCACCTGGTGGGACGACCTGGCCCGGTTCGGCCGGGACCGCCCGCTGGTCCTCGTGCACGGCTGGTCCAAGCCGCTGAAGAACCTCAGCCCCCGCTACCACGAGCCCTCGGCGATCCTGCGCGACCGGTACGGCAACCAGAGCCGGTGGACGACGCCCGAGGTCATCGAGGACATCAAGACCGTCAGTGCCGAGCTCGCCGAGGACGTCCTGCGACGCCTGGAGCAGCGCGGCATCACCGCCGAGCGGGTGCTCGGCAGCGACGGCCTGGTGACCGCCGGCGAGGGTGAGCGCTGGTGGTGGAAGGAGAAGCAGCTCGTCGAGCTGGAGAACCTCGTCGGCCCGATCACCGGGGTGGACCCGGTGGTGCTGAAGAACCTCAAGGCCGGCCACGCCTACCTCGTCACCCCGCTCGCGCGGGACGCGGCGGGCCGGGAGGTGAACACCGACGGCGACCGGGCCGCTGCCGCCGTCGCCGGCGGCATCGGGGCCGAACAGCTGGTCCTGGTCACCGATGTCGCGCACCTGCTGATCGACGATCAGCCGGTGCGCCGGATCACGGCGGAGGCCGCGGCCCGGTTCCGGGACAAGGGCGCCACCGGCGGCATGCGCAAGAAGCTGCGCGCCGCGGGGGAGGCCCTGGACCGGGGAGTGGACCGTGTCGTCATCGGCAGCGCACCCGTGACGGACCTGATCGCCGAGCGCACCGGAACCGTCATCACACGAGCGTGAGGAGCAGGGTACGTGGCGAAATCCCGTGTGCTAGTCGTCAACAACGGAACGCTGTCGCTGAAGCAGCTCCGCGGCCGCTTCGAGGAGCTGGGTTCGGAGACGGACGTCGTCCGAGCCGAGGAGGTGCCCGCCGACCTCGGTGGCCGCTACCAGGCGATCGTGCTGAGCGGTACCAAGGTGCGGGCCTATGACAGCGACTTCTACCGGCCGCTGATCGACCTCGTGACCCATGCCGACGTCCCGGTCTTCGGGATCTGCGGCGGCATGCAGATCATCGCCGTCGCGGCCGGCGGCCGGCTCGCCGAGGGGCCGCAGCGGGTGGGCGGCTACGAGGTGCAGGTCGACAAGGAGGAGCCGCTCTTCACCCATGTGAAGCCGACCGTGACGGTGTTCCACCGGCACACCCTCTACCTCCAGGAGGCGCCCGAGGGCTTCCGCTCGATCGGCCGCTCGGAGCACGCCCCGGTGGAGTTCATCCGCTCCGAGGACGGGCGGATCCACGGGGCCCAGGCACATCTGGAGTTCCGCGCCGACGGTCTGGAGATTCTGCGAGGCTTCGCACAGCTCTACCAGTGACGATCCGTCAGCAGGCGCGTACGGCCGAGTCGTCCGCGACGGCCGGCGCGCCTGGCTGACGGACCGTCACATCATGAACCCATCTAGGTACCGAAGGAATGCGCACATGACTGTGGAAGAGACCCAGGCGCCGGCATTCGCCGTTCACCTCAACGGCAGCGGTGGTGCGATCAAGGGCTGGGTGGTCGTCGACTCCCTCGTCGACGGCCTGGCCATGGGCGGCACCCGGATGACCACCGGGGTCACCGAGGAGGAAGTGGCGGGCCTGGCTCGCGACATGACCGACAAGTTCACCCTCGCCGGGCTGCGCATCGGCGGCGCCAAGGCCGGCATCGTCTCCGACGGCACCGACCGCGAGGAGACCTTCCGGACCTTCGGCCGGACGGTGAAGCCGCTGCTGCACGGCGGCATCCACCTCGGCATCGACATGGGCGTCACCCCCGCGGACCGGGCGGTGTTCTTCGCGGAGGCCGGTTACGACCCGCGCTTCCGGCTGGGTGCCCCGGACATGCCGATCGACTGGCGCACCTACTACGAGCCGCTGATCGACTGCACCGGGCACGGTGTGGGGGTGGCCGCGGTCACCGCGCTGGAGGCCAGCGGCCGCACCGGGTCGGCCCGGGTCGTGGTGCAGGGCTTCGGTGCGGTGGGCCGTGCCGTCGCCCGGTTCCTGGAGGACCGCGGCCACACCGTGGTGGGCGTCGCCGACGTCCAGGGCACCATCAGCGCGGACCGGCTGCCGGTGGCCGACCTGGTCGCCATCACCGACGAGTTCGGCCGGATCGACCGCTCCCGCCTGCCGCAGGGCGTCACCCAGTCCGGCGAGCCGGACGCCTGGCTCGACGTCGACGCCGACCTGCTGATCCTGGCGGCGCAGAAGCACGCGATCAACGCCGACAACGCGCACCGGCTGCGCTCGCGCCTGGTGGTGGAGGGCGGCAACCTCGCCTCCAGCACCGAGGGCAAGGCCAAGGTGCTGGCCGCGGGCGCCACCGTCGTCCCCGGCGTGATCGCCAACATCGGGGGCGCCGGCTCGGCGGCCCTCGCTGTCACCCGGGTCGTGCCGTTCCACCTGGAGGCGGAGGCCCGCAAGGCCTGGGTCTTCGACTGGGTCGGCGACCGGGTGCGGCAGAACACCCGCGACCTGCTGGAGATCGCCGCCGCCCGCGCCGGCGACCCGCTGCCCGAGCTGCTCGCCGCCCGCCGCAAGGAGCGCGGATGACCGCCGGCCCGTCCGTCGGCCCGGACCAGGCCCCGCCCCGGGGCAGCGCGGCCGAGTACCTGCGGCGCGGCTGGTGGCGCGAGGAGACCTTCCTCGACGACCTGCGCCGCCAGGCCCGGCTGCGGCCGCGCAAGCTCGCCGTCGCGGCCCGCCGGATCGGCGAGGCGCGCACGGACACCCTGGACTACTCCGAACTGGCCGTGCTGACCGACCGCTTCGCCCTGGCGCTGGTGGAACTCGGCGTCGAGCGTGGCGATTTCGTCGCCGTCCAGCTCCCCAACCGGTGGGAGACGGTGCCGCTGCTGTTCGCCTGCATCCGGGTCGGCGCGGTCATCTGCCCGATCGACCCGGTCTGCCAGGAGGAGGAGCTGCGGCACCGCCTGGAGCTCACCGGCGCCCGGGTCTGCATCACCGTCCCGGAGTGGAACGGCTACCCGCTGGCCGCCCACCTCACCGCGCTGAAGGCCGAACTTCCGCTGGAGCACGTGGTGGTGGTCGGCGGCCGGGACGCCGGGACGCTCTCCTTCGACGAGCACTTCGTCGGCGTCCCGTGGGAGGAGCAGCGCGCGGGCGAGCTGGACGGGCGCGAACTCACGCCCGACGAGCCGTTCGTGGTGCTCTTCACCTCGGGCACCACCGGGGTGTCCAAGGGCGTGCTGCACAGCCAGAACACCATCTACGCGGCCGTCCGGGGCTACGCCGACACCTTCCTGCTCGACGACAGCCTGGTCGCGGCCGTCACCACCCCGCTCGTCCACTACTCCGGCTTCGGCCAGGGCATCCTGACCGGCGTCATGCTCGGCGCCACCGTCGCCTTCCAGGACGTCCGGCGCAACTCCGCCCTGCTCGACCTGGTCGAGCGCTACGGCGCCACGCTGGTCTACGGTCCGCCGTCCACCCTGGCCGACATCGCCAGGTCCCAGCGGGAGGACCCGCGCGACGTCTCCACCCTGCGCCACGCCGTCACCGGCTCCGCGCCGGTGCTCCAGGAGCTGGTGGACGAGGTGCGCGAGACCCTCGGGGCCCGGACCTACTCGGTGTGGGGGATGTCCGAGTTCGGGCCGGTCACCATCACCCGGCTCGACTACAACCCGGACTGGGCGGCCAGCAGCAACGGCGGGCCGATCGACTCCATGGAGCTGCGCGTCGACGACCGCGACGACCCGGGCAAGCGCGCCCCGGTCGGCCGGCTGCGGGTGCGCGGCGCGGCGCAGGCCCTCGGGTACTACAAGCGCGAGGACGTGTTCGCCGCCGAGTTCAACGCCGAGGGCTGGTTCGACACCGGGGACTACGCGCGCGACGACGGCCGCGGCGGCATCCGCATCCTCGGCCGGGCCAAGGACGCCCTGATCCGCGACGACACCGTCGTCCCGATGACGGAACTCGAAGCGATCATCTCCCGGCACCCCGAGGTGACCGAGACCGCGCTGGTCGGGACCACCGGGCGCAGCGACGACCCGATCCTCGCGGTGGTCGTCACCGCCGGCGCGCAGCCGGGGCTGGAGGAGATCCACGCCGTGCTGCGCGAGGCCGGCCAGGACCCGCGCTTCTTCCCGGAGCGCGTGGTGGTCGTCGACGCCCTGCCGAAGACGCTCACCGGCAAGGTCCGCAAGGCCGAGCTGCGCCGCCGCTACGGCGGGCAGTGACCCACGCCGGATCGCCCCGGTCCCGCCCCGCCGACCACCAGCCCCCTCCGATCCCTGGAGCACACCCATGCCCGAGCCCGCGAAGGTGACCCTGTCGGCGACGTTGGCCGCCGACGAGGCCCTCGCCCGCAGACGCGCCGCCGGCGAACAGGTCCTGATCATGGCCAGCGGCGAGATCGGCCTGCCGGTCCACCCCGAGCTGAGGGCCCGGCTGGCGGCCGCCGCCGACCGGTCCACCTACGGCCCGGTGGCCGGCAGCCCGGAGCTGCGGTCGGCGGCGGCCGGCTACTGGCAGCGGCGCGGTCTGGCCGCCGACCCGGAGCTGGTCGTCGCCGGGCCGGGCAGCAAGGCCCTGCTGTTCGCCCTGATCATGGCGGTCGGCGGCGACGTGGTGATCCCCCGGCCCAGCTGGGTCAGCTACGCCGCCCAGGCCGAGCTCGTCGGCGCCCGCGTCCTCAAGGTCCCCGTTCCGGCGGGGGAGGGCGGCGTACCGGACCCGGACCTGCTGCGCGAGACGGTCCTGGCGGCCCGCGCCGCCGGGCACGACCCGCGCTCCGTCGTCGTCACCCTGCCGGACAACCCCACCGGCGCCGTCGCCACGCCCGACACCGTCCGGCGGCTGGGCGAGGCGGCCCGGGAGCTGGACCTCGTCATCATCTCCGACGAGATCTACTGCGACCTGGTCTTCGACCAGGCCACGCCGGCGGTCTCCCCGGCCGCGTTCGCACCCGAGCGCACCGTGGTCACCACCGGGCTGACCAAGAACCTGGCGGTGGGCGGCTGGCGGACGGGCGTCGCCCTGCTGCCCGAGGGCGCCGCCGGGCGCCGGCTCCACGCCCGGCTGATCGCCATCGCCAGCCAGATCTGGTCCAGCCCGCCCGCCCCCGTCCAGGTGGCGGCCGCGTACGCCTTCGGCGAGCCGCCGGAGATCGTGGCGCACGTGGCGGCCTCGCGCCGGCTGCACGGGATCGTCGCCGCGGCGACGGCCGAGCGGTTCACCGCCGCCGGAGCGCTGCTGGCGCCGGTCCGCGCCACCTGCTATCTGTACCCGGACTTCGAGCCGCTGCGCGAGCGGCTCCGCTCCGTCCACGGGGTGCGCACCGGGACGGAGCTGGCCCGGCTGCTCACCGACCGCTACGGCGTCGGCGTGCTGGGCGCCGAGGCCTTCGGGGAGGCCGCCGAGCCGCTGCGGCTTCGCGCGGCCACCAGCCGGTTCTACGGCGAGACGGCGGAGCGGCAGCACGCCGCCCTGGAGGCCGCCGACCCGCTCGGGCTGCCGTGGATCCGGGCCGCCATCGACCGGGTCGACGAGGTCCTGACGGACCTCACCGCCCCGTCCACCACCCGGCCCCTGCCGGGCCGACCGCACCAACGAGCCTAGGAGGACCACCGAGATGTCCGTACTTTTCGAATGCGAATACCAGGGTGAGCGGTACGTGGGCTTCGAGAAGCCCGTACCCGGGCAGGCGCTGACGCTGTACCGGGTGAACGACGGCCGGCTGCAGGCCGAGTTCATCGCCGCCGAGACCGCCGAGGACGTCGTCGCCGCGATCAAGGCCGAGGTCACCCCGATCACCGTCGAGGGCGGCGAGGAGCAGGTGAAGTACCTGCCGCCGCTGCTGCCCGAGGCCAGCGGGAACGCCCTGTTGAGCGGTTTCATGCGGACCCACAAGTCGAAGTTCGAGGGCGAGCCGGGCGAGGACGAGGAGTTCGTCGCGCCGAACTGGTTCTTCAAGGGCTTCGGTTCCTGGCTGCGGCTGCCCGGCGAGACCCTGGTCGTCCCGGAGAAGTCGGTGGCGCTGATCGAGGAACCGGAGCTGGCCCTCGTCTACGTCAACGACGACGCGGGCAACCCGCGGTACGTCGGCTACACCTTCGGCAACGACCTGTGCGACATCGGCCTGCACATCCAGAACCCGGGCTGGAACCCGTACTGCAAGCTGTGCGACACCTCGATCACCCCGTGGCTGTTCCTCGGGGAGCCGCCGGCCTCGGTGACCGGCCGGGTCGTCATCGAGCGGGACGGCGTCCCCGCCTGGGAGGGCCCGTTCGACTGCGGCGAGGACGCCCTGTACTTCAAGATCCAGGACATGGTGGACAACCTGTTCGAGTACCCGGCGCTGCGCCGCCCGGGCCTGGTCAACTACGTCCTGCTCGGCGCCGACAAGGCGAGCTTCCACGACGGTTTCCGGATCGCCCACGGCGACCGCATCACCATCGACTTCAAGAGCCACGGCGTGGTGCTGGACAACGAGGTGACGTTCACTCAGTCCAACTACCCGGCCTAGTCGTTCGGGGCTCGCCGCCGTTGGCCGGTTCCCGCCTATCTGGCCCGATCCGCCTGCCCGGTGGGGCTGTCCGCCCCGCCGGGCAGGCGGGTTCCTGCGGAGCGTCCACCATGTGAGACGGTCTCGCCGCCGCATCGGAAGCCCCGCGGCCACCCCCGCGGCCGACTGTCCGGAGAGTCGTTCCGGGCCCGTGAGCTGCACGTTTGATGGTTCGTCAACTCCGTTCAACGCCACGCCGAGTGCCGTCCACCGGGCTCGCCGCACCCGCTACTTCCGCCGGAACATAAATAAGTCCATCATCTCTGCGGGAAACGGGATGACCGGGCGGTCGGCGGTTGTTGCGGCTGGCAGCGCGCTGCGTGGGGGCCGGGGGGCTTTGGCGTGCGACGAACCGGCACGCGACGAACCGCTCTCCGCCCGCAGTCGGCTCACCCCGTACCGCAGCAGCGTCCTGAATCCGCATTCGTATGAGAGTTCGAGGTATCAAGCATGGCAACCTCCCAGACCGGGCTGTCGGCAAGCTCCCCTCCGGACACACCCTCCGCGGAGGAGAGCCGGAAGCTCCCGATGTCCCCCCTGCTGGCCCTGGCCACGGCCGCCTTCGTGATGGTGCTGACCGAGGCGCTGCCCGCCGGCGTGCTGCCCGAGATGGCGCGCGACCTCTCGGTCAGCGAGTCCGCGGCGGGGCAGGCGCTGACGATCTACGCGATCGCCACCGGCGTCTCGGCCATCCCGCTCGCCGCCGCCACGGCCGGCTGGCGCCGCAAGCAGCTGGTCCTGGTGGCGGTGGTGGCCTTCATCCTCGCCAACACGGTCACCGCCATCTCGTCGAGCTACGTCCTGACCATGGGGTTCCGTCTCGTCGCCGGTGTGGCCGCGGCCGCCGTCTGGGGTGAACTCGTGGTGTACGCGCGCCGGCTGGCGCCGCCGCACCTGGTCGGCCGGGCCATCGCGATCACCATGATCGGCATCCCGCTCGCCCTGTCGCTGGGCATCCCGGCGGGCACCTTCCTCGGCAAGGTCTTCGGCTGGCGCCTGACCTTCGGTCTGATCACCGCCGTCACCGTGCTGCTGCTGCTCTGGATCATCGCGTCCGTACCCGACCACCCGGGGCAGAAGGCCGAGCACCGCGAGCCGATCCTCCAGGCCCTGCGCCTGCCCGGGGTGTCGATCATCCTGGTCGTGGTGGCCGCGTACGTGCTCGCCCACAACACCTTCTACACGTACATCGCCTCGTTCCTCGACGAGAACAAACTGGGGGACAACCGCGACACCGTCCTCCTGGTCTTCGGCCTCGCCTCGATGCTGAGCATCTGGATCACCGGCACGCTGATCGACCGCTACCTGCGCGAACTGACCATCGCCAGCTGCGTCCTGTTCACCGTGGCGGCGGTCTTCCTCGCGCTGACGCCGGGCAGCCCGGTGGCCGTCTACGGGGCGATGGTGCTGTGGGGCCTCGGCTGGGGCGGCCTGGCCACCCTGCTGCAGACCGCCGTCACCAACACGGGCGGCAGCCGCGGCCAGGCCCTGCTGGTCACGGTCTGGAACTCGTTCATGGCCGGTGGCGGCGTGGCCGGCGGGGTGCTGCTCTCGGCGGCCGGCCCGGGCTCGTTCCCGTGGACCGTGCTGGTGCTGGTGATCCCGCTGATCGCCCTCGTGTTCGCCGCCCGTACGCACGCCTTCCCCGCGAAGCGCGCGGAAGCGGTCTGATCCTCCCGGCAGATGGCAGTGGCTCCCGCCCGAGGGCGGGAGCCGCCACAAGAGGTAGAGGGGGGGGTGGGGGGAGAGGGTGAGAGGGAGAGGTTGTAAGAAGGT
>NZ_JBEXYC010000088.1:0-17685 GCF_040630835.1 Kitasatospora sp. NPDC005751 | reverse complement strand
CTTCGAGCTCACGGACGCGGTGCTGTGTGCGGAGGGGCCGGTCAGGACGCTGGTCGAGCTGTCGTTGGCGGCCGAACACCGGCGCGGGCACGGTGCGCTGTACCGGGGGCTGGACCGGGGCTGGGTCGAGCCCGCCCGACTGCGCAAGGTCCTGGCCGGCCTGCCGCTGCCGCGGGCGGCCGACGGGCGGATCGTGCTGGCAGTGGACGTGAGCAACTGGCTTCGCCCCGACGCCCCGACAAGCGACGAGCGGCTGTTCTGCCATGTCTACGGACGCGGGGACCGCAGCCGGGACCAGTTCGTTCCGGGCTGGCCGTACTCCTTCGTCGCCGCGCTGGAATCCGGCCGCACCTCCTGGGTCGCGCTGCTGGATGCCGTGCGCCTGGGACCGGCCGACGACGCTACCGCCGTCACCGCCGTCCAACTGCGTGACATCGTCGGAAGGTTGATCCAGGCTGGACACTGGGAGCCGGGCAACCCGGAGATCCTGATCGTGATGGACTCCGGCTACGACGTCACCTACCTCTCCCACGCCCTGGCCGACCTGCCGGTGGTTCTGCTCGGACGCCTGCGCTCGGACCGGGTCATGCTCCGCGACCCTGGCCCCGACCGCCGCGGGCCGAAGGGCGGGCGACCCCGTCGACACGGCGGAGTCCTCACCTTCGCCAAACCCGACACCTGGCACACCCCCGACACGACCACGGCCACCGACACCACCCGCTACGGCACCGCCGAGGCGACGGCCTGGGACCGGATGCACCCTCGGCTCACCCACCGCGGCCCCTGGCTGGACCACGCCGAGGAGGAACTACCTATCCTGCATGGCACGTTGATCCGGCTCAAGGTCGAGCGTCTGCCGGGCGACCGGGACCCGAAGCCGGTCTGGCTGTGGTGCTCGGCCACCACAGCCACCGGCACGGACGTGGACCTGTGGTGGCAGTCCTTCCTCCGCCGATTCGACCTGGAGCACACCTTCCGGCTGATGAAGCAGACCCTCGGCTGGACCGCCCCGAAGATCCGCCACGCCGACACCGCCGATCTGTGGACCTGGCTGATCATCGCCGCCCACACCCAGATCCGCCTCGCCCGACCCCTGGCCGAAGACGTACGCCGCCCCTGGGAGCGACCGGCGACCGAACCCCGCCGTCTCACCCCCGCCCGCGTCCGCCGGGGGTTTCGCAACATCCGCGCGACAGCGGCCCGTCCGGCAGCCGCACCAAAACCGTCCCGGCCAGGCCCGGGACGGCCTCCCGGCTCGAAGAACAAGCAACGGGCCCCACACCACAACGTCGGCAAGACGGCCAAACGAGCAGACTCGATCAAGGAACATCAAGGCCGACGAGGATAAACGCCAAGCTCAGACCCCGGCCCGGGCCTCCGGGATCTCGGGGCACGGGCCGCAGTGCCGGCGCCGCAGTTCGGCGGTGATCTCGGCCAGCTCCCCCTCGGGCAGCAGCGGCAGCATCATGGCGACGCCCTGGAGCAGGCCGCCGAGCAGGAAGGTGGTGTCGGCGGTGGCGGCCACCAGGCCGCGCACCTCGGTCACCTCGCCCGCCGCCACCGCCTCGATCAGGCGGGCCGCGTCGGCGGTGTCCTCGTCCACCGCCACCGCACCGCAGTCGGCCGGGGCCCGGCGGGCCATCGCGTGCAGCACCCGGTCGCCCACCTCGGGCGCGTACGCCTTGCGGACCGCCTCGGCGGCGATCCAGGCCAGCAGGGTGGTCACCTCGCGCTCCGCGTGCTCCTCGAAGAGCCGGTCCAGCGCGTGGTCGAAGGCGAGCTGGTTCCCGTGCCGGAACGCGAGCAGCAGCGTCGCCGCCCTGCCCTTGGCCTCCTGGACCGCTTCCACCGGCAGTTCGTCGGCCAACTTCTCGGTCACCATCACGCCATGCCCTCCCGTCGGTCGTCGGCTGGCGAAACTCCGTCACACCGTACACAGCCGACCTGCAAACTTCCGCGAACCCGCGCGGGCAAGACCGGAATGAATTCGGGCGGAATAGGACTTCACCCGGTCCATGATGAATATTCGCCGGAACAGAGCAATGGCACTGGGCTATTAGAGGGCCCCTTTCATCGTTCGGCCGGAGCGGCCGGCCGGAGCGCTCCCGCCGCCCAGGCCGGCGCCCGGCCGAAAGCCCGCGCGAACGCCGAGGGGCCGCACTCCGCGTCGGCGGAGTGCGGCCCCTGGTGAGCCGGCCGGTCAGGCCTGCGGCAGCGCCGCGAGCTGAGCGGTGATCCGGACGATGTCGGCCTCGGCGGCCTCCTGACGGGTCCGGATCTTGGCGACCACGTCGTCCGGCGCCTTGGCGAGGAACGCCTGGTTGCCGAGCTTGCCGGCCGTCTGGGCCTTCTCCTTCTCGGCGGCCGCGAGGTCCTTGGCGAGGCGCTTGCGCTCCGCCGCGACATCGATGGTGCCGGAGAGGTCCAGCAGCACGGTCGCGCCCGCGACCGGGAGCGAGGCAGTGGCCGAGAAGCCCTCCTCGGGAGCGGTCAGCCGCAGCAGCGAGCGGATCGCGTCCTCGTGGACGGCCAGCACGGTACCGGCCACCTCCAGCCGGGCCGGGACCCGCTGACCCGGCTTCAGGCCCTGGTCGGTGCGGAAGCGCCGGACCTCGGTCACCACCTGCCGGAGCGTGGCGATCTCGGCCTCGGCCGCCGCGTCGCGGTAGCCGCTGTCCGCCGGCCAGTCGGCGATGACCACCGACTCGGCGCCGGTGAGCGTCGTCCACAGGGTCTCGGTGACGAACGGGACGATCGGGTGGAGCAGCCGCAGCGTGACGTCCAGGACCTCGCCGAGCACCCGGCGCGCGGCGTCGGCCTGCGGGCCGCCCTTGGCGAGGGTGGTCTTGGAGAGCTCGACGTACCAGTCGAAGACCTCGTCCCAGGCGAAGTGGTAGAGCGCCTCGGACAGCTTGGAGAACTGGTAGTCCTCGTAGAGCGCGTCCACCTCGGCGACCGTGCTGTTCAGCCGGGACAGGATCCAGCGGTCGGCCGCGGTCAGCTCCTCCGGCGCGGGCAGCGGGCCCTCGACGGTGGCGCCGTTCATCAGCGCGAAGCGGGTGGCGTTCCAGATCTTGTTGGCGAAGTTGCGGGCCGCCTGGACCCAGTCCTCGCCGATCGGGACGTCGACGCCCGGGTTGGCGCCGCGGGCCAGCGTGAAGCGCAGCGCGTCGGAGCCGTACTTGTCCATCCAGTCCAGCGGGTTCACCACGTTGCCGAAGGACTTCGACATCTTCTTGCCGTTCTGGTCACGGACCATGCCGTGCAGCGCGATGGTGTGGAACGGCGGGGTGCCGTCCATCGCGTAGAGGCCGAACATCATCATCCGGGCGACCCAGAAGAAGAGGATGTCGTAGCCGGTCACCAGGACGGCGTTCGGGTAGAACTTCGCCAGGCTGTCGGTCTGCTCGGGCCAGCCGAGGGTGGAGAAGGGCCACAGGCCGGAGGAGAACCAGGTGTCCAGGACGTCGGTGTCCTGGTGCCAGCCCTCACCGGTCGGCGGCTGCTCGTCCGGGCCGACGCAGACGATCTCGCCGGCCGGGCCGTACCAGACCGGGATCCGGTGGCCCCACCAGAGCTGGCGCGAGATGCACCAGTCGTGGAGGTTGTCGACCCAGTCGAAGTAGCGCTTCTCCATCTCCTGCGGGTGGATCTTGACCTTGCCGTCGCGGACCGCGTCGCCCGCGGCCTGGGCGAGCGGGCCGACCTTGACCCACCACTGCATGGACAGCCGCGGCTCGATGGTGGTCTTGCAGCGCGAGCAGTGGCCGACCGAGTGGACGTACGGCCGCTTCTCCGCCACGATCCGGCCCTCGGCGCGCAGCGCGCCGACGATGGCCGAGCGGGCCTCCAGCCGGTCCAGGCCCTGGAACGGGCCGTGCACGGTGATGACCGCGTGCTCGTCCATGACGGCGATCGACGGCAGGCCGTGGCGCTGGCCGATCTCGAAGTCGTTCGGGTCGTGGGCCGGCGTCACCTTGACGGCGCCGGTGCCGAACTCCGGGTCGACGTGCGCGTCGGCGACGACCGGGATGCGGCGGCCGGTCAGCGGCAGCTCGATCTCGGTGCCGACCAGGTGGCGGTAGCGCTCGTCCTCCGGGTGGACCGCGACGGCGGTGTCGCCGAGCATCGTCTCGGCCCGGGTGGTGGCGACGACGATCGAGGCGTCGCCCTCGCCGTAGCGGATGGAGACGAGCTCGCCGTCGTCGTCCTGGTACTCCACCTCGATGTCCGAGATCGCGGTGAGGCAGCGCGGGCACCAGTTGATGATGCGCTCGGCGCGGTAGATCAGCTCGTCGTCGAAGAGCTTCTTGAAGATGGTCTGGACGGCCTGGGAGAGCCCCTCGTCCATGGTGAAGCGCTCGCGGGACCAGTCCACGCCGTCGCCGAGGCGGCGCATCTGACCGGAGATCTGGCCGCCGGACTCCGCCTTCCACTGCCAGACCCGGTCGACGAAGGCCTCCCGGCCGAGGTCGTGGCGGGACTTGCCCTCCTTGGCCAGCTCGCGCTCGACGACGTTCTGGGTGGCGATGCCGGCGTGGTCCATGCCGGGCTGCCAGAGGGCCTCGTAGCCCTGCATCCGCTTGCGGCGGACGAGGGCGTCGATCAGCGTGTGCTCGAAGGCGTGGCCCAGGTGGAGGCTGCCCGTGACGTTCGGCGGCGGGATGACGATGGCGTACGGGGGCTTGTCGCTCTTGGCGTCGGCCGTGAAGTAACCGCGCTCTACCCAGCGCTCGTACAGCTCGCCCTCTACGTCCGCCGGAGCGTAGGTCGTCGGGAGGGTGGCTGCGTCGTCCCCGGCGTGAGTGCTCACGGGGCGCTGGTTCGTGGTGTCGGTCACGACGCACAGTTTACGTACCTGGGGACGTGGGTTACGAACCGCTTTCGGTCCGGGCCCCTCGCGCCCGGCCCGGGCGGGCCGTCGGCCCTGTGCGATAACGTGCCCGCACAATCGTCCGGTCCTTGGTAGGGACACGGAGGACTTCATCACGACAGGCCGCGGGCGCGGCGGGGGAGCACAGGCAGATGTACGGCCAGGGTCAGCAGTATCCGCAGGGTCAGCCGCAGCCGTACGGGGCACCGCAGCCCTACGGCGCACCGCAGCCGCAGCCGCCCTACGGCCAGCCGCCGCAGCAGTACGGCTATCCGCAGCAGGGGGCCCCGGCCCCGCAGTACGGCGCGCCCCAGCCCCCGTACGGCGCCCCGCAGCCGCCCTACGGCGCGGCGGCGCCGCAGGCCCCGTACGGCGCGCCCGGCTACCCGGTCGCGCCGCCGCCGAAGAAGAGCAGGGCCGGGCTGGTGGTCGGCCTGGTGATCGGGGCCCTGGTGCTGGGCGGCGGCGGCTTCGGCCTCTACAAGGTCCTCGGCGGGGACACCGGCGGGAAGTACAAGATCACCGCCGCCCAGTCGCTGCCGGACGGCTACACCCAGAAGTCCGCCAAGGAGCAGGCCGCCGACCCGAGCAAGGCCGAGACCTCCAAGCTCGGCACCGACCTGCACGTGCTGGTCGCCAGTTACGCCAAGGGCGCGGACCCGCTGGACACCATCAGCGTGATCGGCGTCTACGGGAACCTCGACGACCCGGACAAGATCATGAAGGACTCCGAGAAGCCCGGTGAGGGCGGCAGCTGGACCACCCCGCTGGCGGAGTTCCCGGCCCAGGACAGCCACAACTCCTCGGCCAAGCTCTCCTGCGGCGTCTACGGCGTGCTCGGCGGCAAGTCGCAGTCCACCGTCTGCATCTGGGCCGACAAGTCGACCACGGCCCGGGTCTCCTTCCTGAAGGCCAGCCTCACCGGCGCCGCCCAGACCGCGCTCACCCCGGCCCAGGCCGCCGAGAAGACCCGGGCGATCCGCTCCGCCATGGTCGTCGCCAAGTAGCCCCGGCGCCGCCCACCCTCACACCTGCCACCCGGCTCCGGGTGGGAGTGCGTCACGTCCGCCGTCCCGTCCCCTCCCGTCCCCAGAAAGGGCCATCGTGACCGATCAGACCCCGTACGGAGCCCCGCCGCCGCCCGCCGGACAGCCCCAGGGCGGCGCTCCCGTGCCGCCCCAGCCCGGCTACGGCGCGACGCCCCCGCCGCCCCCGGCCGACCAGGCCTGGGGCGCCGTCCCGCCGCAGGGCACGCCGCCCGGCTTCCCGCCGGCGGAGGGCCAGCCCGGCTACCCGGGCTACGGCGCGTACGCCCCGGTTCCGCCGCGCAAGTCCCGCAAGACGCTCTGGATCCTGCTCGGCGTGTTCGTCGGCGTGCTGGCGCTGATCGGCGGCGGTCTCGCCTACTTCGTCTTCGACGTGACGTCCAACGCGGGCACCCAGAAGATCGTCCTGCCGGCCACCTTCAAGGACCTCACGAAGGACACCGACAACGAGATCGCCGACGCGATGGAGAAGGAGATCACCTCCGAGTTCGGCAAGGGCGACGGCGCCTGGAACCCGACCGGCGTCAGCGCCGTCTACCAGGACTCCTCGGAGGAGCCCCAGCTCATCGTGGTCGGCGGCTACGGCAAGGTGCTGCTCCCGAAGCAGGAGCTGGACGCCATGTTCAAGGGCTTCTCGTCCGGCGGCCCCACCGTCACCGACCGGCACGCGGTCGACGCCGGCTCCAAGGGCGGCACCATGGAGTGCGCCAAGGCCACCCAGTCCGGCACCGACCTGGGCATCTGCGCCTGGGCCGACAACAGCACCCTGGTGCTGCTGATGCAGGCGCCCGAGGACGGCAAGGCGCCGGACCTGGAGAAGCTCGCGGCCGACGCCCGCGACCTGCGCGCGGTCGCCGAGGTGGCGAAGTAACCTCCTCCGCCCGCGGCGTGGAACGCGAGGGCCCCCGGAGACCGACCGACGGTCTTCGGGGGCCCTTTCACGCGGAAGGTCAGGCGCTCTTGTCGCGCCGCTCCCGCTTGATCATGTCACGCGGGACGAGCGTGGGAATGGCGTGCTTGGAGACGACGTCCCCGGTGACCACCACGCGGGCGACGTCCTGACGCGAGGGCACCTCGTACATCACGGACATCAGCACCTCCTCCATGATGGCCCGCAGGCCACGCGCGCCGGTGCCGCGCAGGATCGCCTGGTCGGCGATCGCCTCCAGCGCGTCGCGGGAGAACTCCAGCTCGACGCCGTCCAGTTCGAAGAGCTTGCGGTACTGCTTGACCAGCGCGTTCTTCGGCTCGGTGAGGATCTGCAGCAGCGCCTCGCGGTCGAGGTTGTGCACGCTGGTGATCACCGGAAGGCGGCCGATGAACTCCGGGATCATGCCGAACTTGACCAGGTCCTCCGGCATCACCTGACGGAAGTGGTCGCTGGCGTCCTGCTCCCGCTTGGAGCGGATGTTCGCGCCGAAGCCGATGCCCTTGGCGCCCGCGCGGCCCTCGATGATCCGCTCCAGGCCGGCGAACGCGCCACCCACGATGAACAGCACGTTGGTGGTGTCGATCTGGATGAACTCCTGGTGCGGGTGCTTGCGCCCGCCCTGCGGCGGCACCGAGGCGGTGGTGCCCTCCAGGATCTTCAGCAGGGCCTGCTGCACGCCCTCGCCGGAGACGTCCCGGGTGATCGACGGGTTCTCGCTCTTGCGGGCGACCTTGTCGATCTCGTCGATGTAGATGATCCCGGTCTCGGCCTTCTTGACGTCGTAGTCGGCCGCCTGGATCAGCTTCAGCAGGATGTTCTCGACGTCCTCGCCGACGTACCCGGCCTCGGTCAGCGCGGTGGCGTCGGCGATCGCGAACGGCACGTTCAGCATCCGGGCGAGCGTCTGCGCGAGCAGCGTCTTGCCGGAGCCGGTCGGGCCGAGCAGCAGGATGTTGGACTTCGCCAGCTCGATGGCGTCCTCACGGCCGTTGCCGCCGCTGCGGCCGGCCTCGCCCGCCTGCACGCGCTTGTAGTGGTTGTACACCGCCACCGACAGCGCCTTCTTGGCGAGGTCCTGGCCGACCACGTACTGGTCCAGGAACTCGTAGATCTCGCGCGGCTTCGGGAGCTCCTCGAAACGCACCTCGGAGGTCTCTGCGAGCTCCTCCTCGATGATCTCGTTGCACAGGTCGATGCACTCGTCGCAGATGTACACGCCTGGGCCGGCGATCAGCTTCTTCACCTGCTTCTGCGACTTGCCGCAGAACGAGCACTTGAGCAGGTCGCCACCGTCTCCGATGCGTGCCACGAGGTGCTTCCCCTTCGCCAGGGGCCCCGCGGGGGTTCCGGGGCCTGGTGCTGTGGACCGTACACGCCGACGGCGCCCGGTCTCGCTATCCGACGGTACTCTGCCGGGCCCCTGATTCCGTCCTCTTCGCCAGGTCTGCCCTACGCCCTGGGCGAATTGATACCGAACAGATGCCGGCGGCCGCGCCGCCGATGCGCCGGGGGCGGGGCGCGCGACTCCTTGCGCGCCCCGCCCGGGAGCTTCGCCCCGCCCCGCCGGGGGCAGGGCGGGAGAGTGCCGGCCTCAGGAGGTCAGCGAGGCCTTGCGGGTGGAGATGACGAGGTCGACCAGACCGTACTCGACGGCCTCCTCGGCCGTGAGGATCTTGTCGCGCTCGATGTCGTCGCGGACCTGCTCCACCGACTTGTTGGAGTGCTTGGAGAGCATCTCCTCCAGCTGCTCGCGCATCCGGAAGATCTCGCGGGCCTGGATCTCCAGGTCCGAGACCTGGCCGCGGCCGGTCTCGGTGTACGGCTGGTGGATCAGGATGCGGGCGTTCGGCAGCGCCATCCGCTTGCCGGGGGTGCCGGCCGCGAGCAGCACGGCGGCGGCGGAGGCGGCCTGGCCCATGCAGACGGTGGTGATGTCCGGCTTCACGTACTGCATGGTGTCGTAGATGGCCGTCAGCGCCGTGAACGAGCCACCGGGCGAGTTGATGTACATCTGGATCTCGCGGTCCGGGTCCATCGACTCCAGGCAGAGCAGCTGAGCCATGATGTCGTTCGCGGAGACGTCGTCGACCTGCGAGCCGAGGAAGATGATGCGCTCCTCGAACAGCTTGGCGTACGGGTCGTACTCACGGATGCCCTGCGAGGTGCGCTCGACGAAGCGCGGGACGATGTAGCGGCCCTCGGCGCGCATGTCCTCGACGCGTGCCTTGGCGCTGGACAGGCTGGGGATGTTCATGGGGGTTCTAGTCCTCCGGAGCGTTGTGGCTGTGGTCTCGTGGGA
Organism: Kitasatospora sp. NPDC005751; assembly: GCF_040630835.1. Classification (NCBI taxonomy): domain Bacteria; kingdom Bacillati; phylum Actinomycetota; class Actinomycetes; order Kitasatosporales; family Streptomycetaceae; genus Kitasatospora; species Kitasatospora sp. NPDC005751. The sequence goes on along the minus strand of NZ_JBEXYC010000088.1, from coordinate 8,536 downwards.
GCCGGGCCGAGGCTCAGGCGCCCGTGCCGCCGCCGCCGGGGACGTCCGCGGCGCTGTGCATGATCGCGTCGATCAGGCCGTACTCCAGGGCCTCCTCGGGCGTGAACCAGCGGTCGCGGTCGGAGTCCGCGGTGATCTGCTCGAAGGACTGGCCGCTGTGGAAGGCGATCAGCTCGGACATCCGCTTCTTGGTGCGGAGCAGCTGCTCCGCCTGGATGCGGATGTCCGTGGCCGAGCCGCCGAGACCGGCGGACGGCTGGTGCATCAGGATGTTGGCGTTCGGCAGCGAGAAGCGCTTGCCCTTGGCGCCGGCGGTCAGCAGGAACTGGCCCATCGAGGCGGCCATGCCCATCGCGATGGTGACGACGTCGTTCTTGATGTACTGCATGGTGTCGTAGATCGCCATGCCGGCCGAGATCGAGCCGCCCGGGGAGTTGATGTAGAGGAAGATGTCCTTGTCCGGGTCCGCGGCCAGCAGGAGCAGCTGGGCGGTGATCTTGTTGGCGATGTCGTCGTCGACCTGCTGGCCGAGGAAGATGATCCGCTCGTTGAGCAGCCGGTTGTAGACCTGGTCGCCCAGGCCGCCGAGCACGTCACCAGAGGCGGCGTGCGGCGCCATCGGGCCAGGCATCTGCATCTGCGGGAACGTCACTTAGCCACCTGCTCAGTCGATTTGGAGGGCCGTGCCACGGCCCTCACGGTGTCGCACAGCTTCCGGGTATCACGGTGTGATTGTTGCTGTCCAAGGACCCTAACGCGCAGGCCGGGCCGCAGAATCCCTCACGCCGAACTGTTCGCTGTGAGCGCAGGGTTCACGGCGCGGCCGGGGCGGCGGGCCGCCGCGACCGGCGGGGAACGCGGTCGGCCGGGGAACGCGACGGGCCCGGACGCCGCGTACGGCGTCCGGGCCCGCTACTGCGTCAGTCGGACCGGGGCGGTCAGGCCTCGGTCTTCTCCTCGGCGTCGGCCTCGGCGGCCGGCGCCTCGGCGGCGACGGTCTCGGCCGACTCGTCGGTCTCGTCGTCGTCGAAGTTGATCTCGTTGCCCTCGGTGTCGACGACCTTGGCGGCCTCGACCACGGTGGCCAGCGCCTTGCCGCGGGCGACCTCGCCGACCAGCAGCGGCACCTGGCCACCCTGGACGACCTGCTGCGCGAACTGGTCCGGGGTCAGGCCCGAGCCGGCGGCGCGGCGGATGAGGTGCTCGGTGAGCTCCTGCTGGTCGACGCCCAGCTCCTCGTCGGCGACGATCTGGTCCAGGACGAACTGGGTCTTGATGCCCTTCTTCGCCTGCTCCTCGGTCTCCGCGAGGAACTCCTCCTCGGTCTTGCCCTGGGTCTCCAGGTAGGTCGCGAGGTTGAGGCCCATCGGCTCCAGCTGGTGGTGCTCCAGGTTGTGCTTGCGGGTCTCGATCTCGTCCTTGAGGAGCTTCTCCGGGAACTCGATCTCGACCAGCGCCAGCAGCGCGTCGAGCACCTTCTCCTGGGCCTGGGTGGCCTGGTCGTACTCCTTCATGCGCTCCAGGCGCTTGCGGGAGTCGCCGCGCAGCTCCTCCAGCGAGTCGAACTCGCTGGCCAGCTGGGCGAACTCGTCGTCCAGCTCGGGGAGCTCCTTCTCCTGGACGGCGGTGACGGTGACGGTGACCTCGGAGGTCTTGCCCGCCTGGGTGCCGCCCTTGAGCTCGGTGGAGAAGGTGGCGGTGCCACCGGCCTCCAGGCCGACGACGGCGTCGTCGATGCCGTCGATCAGACGGCCGGAGCCGATCTCGTAGCTGACGGCCTTGGCGATGCCGTCCTCCGGCACCTCGCCGTCGACCTTGGCCTCAAGGTCGACGACCACGATGTCGCCGGCGGCCGCGGCGCGCTCGACGTCCTTGACCGAGGAGAAGCGCTCGCGCAGCTGCTCCAGCGACTTGTCGACGTCCTCGTCGGTGACCACGATCGGGTCGACGGTGACCTCGATGGTCGAGAAGTCCGGAAGGGTGATCTCGGGACGAATGTCGACCTCGGCGGTGAACTTCAGGTCACCGCCGTCGGCGATCGTCTCGACACCCTCGATGTTGGTGATGTCGGGCTGGCCGAGGACCTCGATCTTGCCCTCGTCGACGGCCTGCGTGTAGAAGCGCGGGAGGGCGTCGTTGACGGCCTCCTCCAGCACGGCGCCACGACCGAAACGCTGGTCGATGACACGGTTCGGGATCTTGCCCTTGCGGAAGCCCGGGACCGAGACCTGCTGGTTGATCTTCTTGTACGCCGCGTCGAGGCTGGGCTTGAGCTCCTCGAAGGGCACCTCGACGGTGAGTCGAACCCGGGTCGGGTTCAGAGTCTCGACGGCGCTCTTCACGGTTTGGTCTCCTATGGGCTTGCGGTCAGGTTGCCTCCGCCCTCCCCATCGACGCCGGCCTGGGCCGGTGCGGGCGGGTCGGGCGAGACGGGCGATGGGCGGTTGGAGCTGCATCTCCCGTGGGGGGTGGACGGTGAGCGTGACTCCTCGCCCTCGTGCGGTTGACCTGGGTTGACGCCACAGGGACTACCGCCAGCGCCCCATCCTACCGGTACCACGAAAGGCGGACGCCAGGACGTCGCCGCCGGGGGTCGCTCAGCCCTTCCCGACGGGCTCCGCGACGGATTCGGCCGCCCCCTCGCCGGTACCCCCGGCCGGTACCGCGCGCATGGTGGCGGCGGCGTCGGAATCCCGTACCAGCAAGGAGATCGCGGCCGCCGCCAGCGCCAGGCCGGCGGCGGTGAGGAAGGCCGCCCGGTAGGCGGCGAGGTTCGCCACGGGCGTACCCGAGGCGTTCACGGTGACGGCCCCCACGGCCGTCAGCACGGTGCCGAGCACCGCGACCCCGAGCGCGGAGCCGAGCTGGCGCTGCGCGTTGTAGAGGGTGGAGGCGGCGCCGGTGTCGCGGGCGCTGATCGTGGCGAAGGCGGCGGTCTGCGAGGGCATGAAGACGTGCGACATCGCGTACCCGGTGACGAACATCAGCGCGCGGACCGCCCAGAGGTTGCTGTCCGGCCCGATCGTGGCCATCAGGGCCAGGCAGCAGGCCACCACGGCGGAGCCGGTGGCCAGGATCCGGCGCGGGCCGATCCTCGGGTACAGGCGGCTCGCGATCTGGGAGGCGAGCATCACCCCGAGCGCCTCGGGGAAGACCATCAGACCGCTGTGCAGGGCGTCCATGCCGAGCGCGTCCTGCATCAGCAGCGGGAAGAGGTAGAGCATGCCGAGGAAGGCGGCGCCGGAGAAGAGCGAGAGCAGGTTGGTGGTGCGGAAGATGCGGTCCCGGAAGAGCCGCAGGTCGAGCATCGGCTCGGGCAGGCGCAGCTCGACCACGACCAGGGCCGCCAGCGCGCAGCCGCCGACGAGCGCGGAGGCCACGATCCGCGCGCTCCCCCAGCCCTGCGACGCGCCCTCGGAGAGCGCGTACATCGCGGCGCCGAAGCCGACGGCGGAGAGCAGGAAGCCGGCCGCGTCGAAGCGCCCGGCCCGCTCGGCGCGGTAGTCCGGCAGCGCGAGCAGCCCGAAGACCAGGGCGGCGAGGCCGACCGGCACGTTGACGATGAAGACCCAGTGCCAGGACCAGCCGTCCACCAGCCAGCCGCCGAGCACCGGCCCGGCGGCCGGCGCGACGGCGGTGGGCAGCATCAGGATGCGGGTCGCCCGCATCCGCTCCTCCTGCGGGAAGGCCCGGAAGAGCATGGTCATCCCGACCGGCGTGAGCAGGCCGCCGGCCGCGCCCTGGAGGATCCGGTAGAGGGTGAGCGAGGTCATCGAGCCGGCCGCGCCGCAGAGCAGCGAGGCGACGGTGAACAGGGCGAGCGAGGCGAGGAAGACCCGCCGGGTGCCGAAGCGGTCCCCCAGCCAGCCGGAGAGCGGGACGAAGACGGCCAGGCTGACCAGGTAGCCGACGTTGATCACGCCGACCCCGGCCGGATCGGTGCCGAACTCCCGGCCGATCGCCGGCAGGGCGACGTTGACGATCGTGGTGTCCATGATCGACATGAAGAGCGAGGCGACGAAGACGACTCCGACCGCGATCTTGGGGTTCATCCTCATCGGGCTCATCCGGGCTCCAGCATTTGGTGAAAGGTCAACCATTCACCATGCCGGACCGGGCCGAAAAGGACAACAGGCTCGATCTTCCGGGCCCACGGGCCGGCGACCGGACCTCTCGGGACCCCCGGAGACGCCAACAGGGCCCCGCCGAGGACGAGACCCTGCCGCACTGTCGGGGTGACCGGATTCGAACCGACGGCCTTCCGCTCCCAAAGCGGACGCGCTACCAAACTGCGCCACACCCCGTGGTGCCGAGAGGAAGCGTACACGCCGGGCCCCGCCCGGTCGGCGACATATCCGGGGCCCCGGAACGAATGTGGTGTGCGCTCGGGCGACCGGACCAGGTACGCTGTTCCCGACCTTCCGTCCGGCGACGGCCGGAGGATCGCGCGGGTGTAGCTCAATGGTAGAGCCCTAGTCTTCCAAACTAGTCACGCGAGTTCGATTCTCGTCACCCGCTCCGACCGCCCGGCCCCGGAACGACGTCACCGTCGTTCCGGGGCCGTCGCGTTTCCCGCCCTCCCGTCAGCACCCGGCGCCGCCCGTCGGCACCGGGGCCGCCCGGCGGTCCGTCAGAGGCCGAGCCGTCCGGCGCGGGCCGCCGCCCGGTCGAGCAGCTGGTGGACATCGGCCTGCCGGGTGGTGGGCCGGTCGTTGTACTCGTCCGGGGAGGCCGCGGGCCGGCCGGTGGCGTGCAGCACCTCCATCAGCTGCGTCCGGGCGGTGCGGACGGTGTCCGGGGTCCCGTAGCCGTGGGCGAGGACGGCGGCCTGGGCGCCGAGCAGGCAGACCCGGCCGGCGCCGTCCCACATCGCGCCCTGCAGCCAGCCGGCCGCGCCGATGTAGCGGGAGGCCAGCCGCAGGTGCTCGGCGGCGCTCACCGGCACCGGACGGGGCGGCCGGCGCAGCGCGCGGTCCAGCAGCGTGGCCCGGGGCGAGGGGTGGCCGGCGTGCCACGGCTGCACGGTCGAGCCGAGCGGGCAGACGTACGGCGGCCGGAGGTAGGGCGCCGGAGTGCGCGCCGGAGCGGGCAGCGTGGCGAGGTACGCCTCGATCTCGGCGACCAGGCCGGTGCCGTCCGGGGTGAGCAGCGGCGGAGCGGGCGTCAGGTCGGTGCGGGGCATGCGGTTCTCCAGGCGGTGGCCTACGGTTGCCGCTACCCAAAATGGTGCATAGGGGACATTTCTGCGACCGGAGAGCCGGGCTCACGCCGACGGGCGGCGGTCCGCTTCGGTTTCCCGGCAGGGCTCCGGGCCGATAGCCTCGGCGGCGTTCGAAAGTAGTTCGAGAGCAGTTCGAGAACGCTGCGAACCCGAGGGTGGAGGAGTGTCCGGTGCGTCCCCAGGACCGACTGGCCGTCATACAGCGCTCTGTGGTCCGGGAAATGGCACGCTTCGGGCAGGAATTCACCGTCGACGGCGAGGTGGTGCGCGGTCCTGGCACCACCGCGGTGGCCGTCCGGGAGCACCCCGGCATCGACGGCGCCGGCCACGTCGACCTGGGCTTCGTGCTGCGGCTGGGCCGGGCGGACGCGCCGGTGGTCTGGGACTGCTCGGCCGGCCTCGGCAAGACCGAGGAGGAGAAGCTCGACAACGCGGTGCGGATGTGGGCGACCACCACCGCGGCGGCGCTGGTCGAACTGCGGGAACGCCGCGGCGAGTACGCCGACCACGCCGATCACGCGGAACTGCCCGGCTGGCACGCCGTACAGGGGCCGGCGGCGGTGTTCGGCTTCGGCAACGAACGGCTGGCCGGCTGGCTGGCGGAGCACCGGGTGCTGCCCGCCCTGGCGCCCGCGCTGCTGCCGGACCTGGCCGGGCGGCAGTTGAACGGGGTGAAGCTCTTCCTCGGCGGCAAGTCGGGGGACGACGTCGCCGAGGTCCGGGTCAACGGCGAGGTGTCGGAGGCCGCGTCGGCGGCGCTGCGCGCGCTGGACTGGCCGCGCGGCGAACGGCTTTGCTGGGCACGGCTGTTCGTGCTGCTGACGGCCCCGGACACGGCGGTGGTGACGACCGCCCCGACGGGCGTGGCGGCGCCCGTCACGGTTCGGCCGCGGGCCCTGGCGGCGGCCCGGGCCCGCGGGCTGTTCGCCCGCTGGCGGCAGGCCAGACGGGCCGACCGGTGACCCGGACGGCCGGCCTCCTCCCCCACTGAACCCGCTCTCGGGGCCCCGACCGGGGCCGGGGGTCAGCTGGCGATGTTGGAGATGCTCTTGGCGATCTGGCTCAGGAAGTCCTGGATCGGCTTGGCGGCCGTGCTCTGGTTGAGCATGAAGCCGAACAGGGCGGCCAGGATGGCGTGCCCGACCTTCAGTTGCTTGTTGCGGATGAAGATGAAGCAGATGACGCCGAACAGGACCAGTGCGGAGACGGAGAGTGCCACCCGGACTCACTTCCTCGTTTCATAGCGGGGCGCCATCGGCTGACCCCTGCGAAGCCGGACCCCGGCCTGTCCGACGGTCCCGAGGCGGAACGGCAGTTCGTCCGACGTGTCGCGGCCGGAAGGAGAGTCCGGTACGGCCGGACGGTGTCCGTCGTGCCGCATGTGGCGCCCCCATCCCCCGAATCCTGACCAGTCCCGCCCGGACTCAGTGTGGTCGACCGTGCCGATTGCGTAAAGGTCTGACTGTCAGCCGAACGCCGATATCCTGCGATGCGAGACGAGTTTCCGCCGACCGAGACGATAGCGGAGCCGTTCTGACGAATCGTCGGTGGGGCGCCGCTGAGCGGCCGGGAAACGGCCGGCGGGCCGGACCGGAACGGGCTGGTCCGCTCCGGTGACGGCGGGTCGGAAATGGCCGAAGATCAGCTCCCAGGCTTGACAGCAGCTGCCCGCGGCATGTGCCCGGGAACCGCCCGCCCGCCCGTCGGGGGGAACCGGCCCGGTCAGGGCCTCCCGGGCCGGGCCGGCGGGGACGCGCGCGGTCAGTCGCGCCAGAGCAACAGGACGGCGCGGTCGTCGTTGATGTCCCGGGCGACCGTCTCGATCAGCCGGGCGGCGGCGCCCGCGCCGGCGCCCGGACCGCCGCCGGGGACCAGCCGGTCGGCCTCGCCCATCAGCCGGTCCATCCCGTCCGAGAGGTCCCGGCCGGGCGCTTCGACCATGCCGTCGGTGCAGAGCATCAGGACGTCGCCGCGGTTGAGCCGGCCCCGCACGCCCTCGAACTTGGCACCGTCGTAGATGCCGAGCAGCGGACCCTCGGTGGTCTCCTTGATCTCCCAGCGCCCGGCGCCCGCGAGCCGCTGCATCCCGGGCAGGTGGCCCGCCGACAGGAGCTCGTACTCCCCCGTGTCCAGGTCGAGGACCAGGTGGACGGCGGTGGCGAAGCCCTCCTCCCAGGACTGGCGGAGCAGGTAGCCGTTGGCGGCGGGCAGGAAGTCGTGCGCGGGCAGCGAGCCGACCAGGCCGCCGAATGCGCCGGAGAGCAGCAGGGCCCGCGAACCGGCGTCCATGCCCTTGCCCGAGACGTCCGCCAGGACCACCTCCAGCACCCGCTGGGCGGGGCCGGTCCGGGCGGCGACCACGAAGTCCCCGGAGAAGGACTGCCCGCCGGCCGGGCGCAGCGCCATGTCGGCGTGCCAGCCGTCCGGCAGCTCCGGGACGCGGCTCTGCACCCGCAGCCGCTCGCGCAGGTCGAAGAGCATCGTGGAACCGCCCCACCAGGGGACGCCGACCCGGCTGCGGAACTGGGCCAGCAGCAGGCCGCCGACCCCGGCCGCGCCGACCACCAGGGCGGCGCCGGGGGTGACGCCGTAGGTGTAGGCGTCCGGATCGGCGCTGGCGACCCGCTGGCCGGTGTGGATCACGGACTCGGCGGAGAGGCCGAGCGCGGCCAGCGCGTAGAGCACCACCAGGCTGCCGGGGCGCAGCAGCAGGGCGGCGGCCAGGATCGGCAGGACCAGTGAGGTGGGCGGGACCCAGGCGGGGATCCAGATGTTGAGCAGGATCAGCAGCGGGACGAGCAGGGCCAGCACGCAGAGCACCGGCCAGTCGGCGGCGCCGCCGCGGAAGTAGTCGACACCGGCGGTGCGCAGCCTTCGGCGGACCCGGCGGAGCTTCTTGCGCAACCGGGCCGTCACGGGGTCGGGCGCCGTGGCGGCGCCGGGCCTCGTCGCAGTCGTCTGGGGCGTTTCGCCCGGCGGTCTGCCAGCCATGGGGACCGACCATATCCACCGGTACGGGTCGGCGTCGACGGCCCGGGCGCGGGCGGCGCCGCCGTGGCGCGGGCGCGTCAGTGGGTTTCGGCCGATCGCGGCGGGCGTCGGCCGCTGCGTCAGGAGGCGTACGCCGGTTGGGCGGACGAACCGTGCGGGCCGCACCCGCGTGCCGGGCGCGGCGCCGTCGGCGCGCCGGACGGGCGGGGCGGGCGCTGTGGCCGATCACACAGGACGGCGCGCGGGCCCGCGGACCCCGTTCCTCTCCTCGCTGATCGGCAGCTCGTTCGCCGGCACCGGCCGCCCGCTGACCGCCGGCTTCCC
>NZ_JBEXYC010000087.1:0-18174 GCF_040630835.1 Kitasatospora sp. NPDC005751 | reverse complement strand
CCGGCCCCGGCGCGCCCCGCCGAACGCGCCGAACGCGCCGAACGCGCCGAACGCGCCGAACGCGCCGAACGCGCCGAACGCGCCGAACGCGCCGAACGCGCCGACGGCACGGTCCCACCGTCCGTCCACGAAGGGCATCACAATGAGTCACAGTCCAGCCACCGGAGGCACTCATGACCATGATGCTCGTCAAGGGCCGCTACGAGATCAAGAACTTCGAACCGGACGGCGACACCGTCCACTTCCTCCCCGACGACCCCGGCTTCTGGCCCGAGCTGCCCGGTGAGCACAAGGTCAAGCGGAACGCCCACGGCGGCGCCGGCCTCCGGCTGGACGGGATCGACGCACTGGAGACCCACTACCAGGGAGTCGGCCCCGACTTCGTGCACCAGCCGCTCGATCTGGGAGCCCACGCGGCCCGGGACGCCCTGCTGACCTGGCTGGGCTTCACCGACGTCACGCGCGGGGCGGACGAGAAGGTCACCTCCGCCACCCCGGACACCGTCCCCGGCTTCGTCCTCGCCGGCGGCGCCGACACCTACGGCCGCTGCATCGCCCTGGTCGGCCGGGGAACTCCGACGCCGGACGCCAGGAGCGGGACGATGATCAGGGTCGACGTACCGCTCCTCCGCCAGAGCGCCAACCACGAACTGCTCTCCCGCGGCCTGGTCTACCCGACGTTCTACTCGAACCTGCCCCGGGAACTGCGCCTCGACATGGCGGCGACCGCCCGGCAGGCGCAGGCCGCGAAGGCACCCGGCAGCGTCTGGGCCACGGACGTCACCCACAGCGGCGCCGAGATCGAGGACCTGAGCTCGATCACCGACCACCTGGTCATCCTGCCCAAGCTGTTCCGGCGCCTGGCCGACTACCTGCGCCTGTTCGGCCCCTCCCTCGACTCGCTCCCCGCCTACCTGGCCGGCGCGGACGACGAGTTCTTCCTCTCCGAGCAGACGACCTCCACCAGAGGCCTGCACCGCGTGATCGACATCAATGGCGGCACGGTGAAGCTGCGCCCCGGCATCGAGGACATCGTCTTCGTCGAGAAGTGAACGAGAAGTGAACCGGAGGGCCGACGGCAGGTGTGCCGCCGGCATCCTCGGTCCGTGACGCCGCGTTGGCTCGACGCCCTCGTCAGGGTGACTCGTCGGCGAGGCGGTTGCTGCGGTCGATCTCCGCCATGTGTGTCTCGGCCCAGACCCGCAGGGCGGAGAGCGGCTCTTCGAGGGAGAGGCCGAGTTCGGTGAGCCGGTAGTGGACGGCGGGGGGCACGGTGGGCTCCACCCGGCGCGCGACCAGGCCGTCGCGGACGAGGCTCTGCAGGGTGACGGACAGCATCTTCTGGGAGATGCCCGGGAAACGGCGCCGCAGTTCCGCGAAACGGAGCTCGCCCGGCGCCTCCTCGGCCAGCACCTTGACCGCCATCGACGTCCACTTGGTGCCGATCCGGTCGAGCAACTGGCGGGTCGGGCAGAGCGGATCCAGCAGATCGCCCCGCTCACCGGGCCGCCGACCGGGTTCGCCGGGCCTCGATGTGGTCACTCCGGGCTCACCACCTGAAGGAAAAGTGCCGTCTTGGAGGAGTCAGCGTAGTTCCTTAGCGTGACCTGGTCACCATTCCTCACCACCTCTGGAGCCCTCCATGCCCGAGTTGCGGCGCGTCCCCGTCAACGGTGTCGAACTGAACGTCGCCCTCGCCGGATCGGGCCCGGCCGTCCTGCTGCTGCACGGTTTCCCGCACACCTGGGAGGTGTGGACGGACGTCATGGCCGGTCTGTCCGGCCGCTACCGCGTCATCGCCCCGGACCTGCGCGGGTTCGGCGCGAGCAGCGGGACCGCCGCCGGGTACGACGCGGGAACCCTGGCCGAGGACGCCGCGGCGCTTCTCGCCACGCTCGGCGTGGCCTCGGCCGCGGTGGTGGGCATCGACGCGGGTACCGCACCGGCCTTCCTCCTCGCCCTGCGCCGCCCCGGTCTCGTCCGGCGCCTGGTCGTCATGGAGGCCCTTCTGGGCAGGCTGCCCGGCGCCGAGGAGTTCCTCGCCGACGGCCCGCCGTGGTGGTTCGGCTTCCATGCCGCCGCGCCCGGCCTCGCCGAATCCGTACTGGAGGGCCACGAAGCGGCCTACGTCGACTGGTTCCTGCGCTCCGGCACACTCGGCGACGGGGTGCGCCCCGCCCTCCGGGACGCCTTCGTCCGCGCGTACACCGGCCGCCAGGCGCTGAGCCGCGCGTTCTCGTACTACCGGGCGCTGCCCGAGAGCGCGGTACAGGTCGAACAGGCGGTCGCCGCCGCGCGCCTGACGGTGCCGACGATGGCGGTGGGCGCCCGGCCCGTCGGTACGGCGCTGGAGCGCCAGCTCCGCCCGATCACCGACGACCTCACCGGACACGTCGTCGAGGACTGCGGCCACATCATCCCGCTGCACCGCCCCCGCGCCCTGCTCGGGCTGCTGCGTCCGTTCCTGGCCGGTGCGGAGGCGAAAGCAGGGTAACCATGTCCGGGGGCCGGCGTCCGATGCACGCCCCGGCCGAGGTGCCCTTCTCCCGCTCGCGCATCCTCGGCCCCGAACCGGGTCAGGGCTGCCGTGATGTCCCTTCTCCTCCCCCACCGGGCCGGCGGAGGAAGACGGCTCGGCGATCAGCTCCTCGGCTCGCGCCGATGGCCCCAGTCCCCGAGGATCATGCCTGTGGGCACCCAGCGGCAGGGACCTGAGAAGACGGCCGACGGGCACTTCGTCGTGATCGACGGCCGCCGGTGGCGGGCGACGGACCCGTCCCTGCCCGAATCCACGGCCGCTCGTCTACGACACCACCTGATGGCGGCCCGGCGCGCCGTGCGCGGCGCCCTGGCGGCGGGGGACTCGGAGGCGGAGCGCGACGCCCGGTCCCGCGTGCATGCGGCGAAGACGGCCCTCGGGGAACGGGGGACGCCGTGGTGGGAGCAGTCCCCCCGGGAGCGCCGCGAGCGATGGGAGCGGGGCCTCGCGGACCTGGACGCCAGCAGCGAGCGGTGACGGCCCCGGCCACCCGCACCGGCTCTCCGAGCACCGCTCCCACCCGTGCCTGGTCGGGCCGGCCCGACCGGCACAGTGCGATACTCGGGTGGTGGCGAAGGATCCGCAGAAGGTCGACCGGCTCGTCGAGCGGACCATTCTGGCTCTGCTGGAGCGTCGTGGGCCGACCTCGTCGATCTGCCCCTCCGATGCCGCCCGGGCGGCATACGCGGGAGAGGGCGAGGGATGGCGCGCGTTGATGGAGCCGACTCGCCGGGCCGCGTGGCGGCTGGCTTCGGCGGGTGAGGTCGAGGTCACTCAGGCCGGGCGCCCTGTGACGCCCGCCGAGGCCCGTGGCCCGATCCGCATTCGTCGAGCGCGGGGACGAACGACCCGCACCGAGCCGTAGGCCATCCCCGCGGTCCCGATGGTGGTGGCCGGTGAAGAGAGCCGTGCTGTCAGAGCGCGCGCGGGCGGCTGCGGCGCGAGGGCCCCCGCCGGGGGCTCGCCGAGTGCGGCGCGTCGCGCGCAGCACCCCGTCCCCGTGGGCCGCGCCTACGATGGCGGCCATGGCCGATCACGCTGCAGCAGGCGAGTCCCTCATCCGTATCGTCGGAGCGGCCGCCAACAACCTCGCCCAGGTGAGCGTCGACCTGCCGAAGAAGGCGTTGACCGTGGTCACCGGGGTTTCCGGGTCCGGCAAGTCCTCACTCGTGCTGGACACGATCGCCGCCGAGGCACAACGTCTGGTGAACGACTCGTACCCGTCGTTCGTGAGGAACCGCCTTCCCCACATGCCGGCGCCCGAGGTGCAGTCGATGAGCGGTCTGACGTTCACGGTCATCATCGATCAGCGCCGCTTCACCGGAAACGCCCGGTCGACGGTGTCGACGGCTTCCGACCTCGCTCCCCTGCTCAGACTCGTGTTCTCACGGATCGGCGTGCCCTCCGCCGGATACTCGCCGGCCTACTCCTTCAACGATCCGACGGGCATGTGCCCCGCGTGCGAAGGCCTCGGCACTGTCGTCGACATCGATGTCGAGGAGTTGATCGATCCGGAGAAGAACATCGACGAGGGACCTGTTCGATTCAGCCAGTTCCGTCCCGGCGTCTACCGCTGGAAGCGCTTCGCCTACTGCGGCCTGTTCGACCGGGCGAAGCCGCTGAAGGACTACACGCGGGACGAGATGCGGCTGTTCCTCTACGCGGATCAGCTGAAGCTGCCGAATCCGGATCCGCGCTTCCCCAAGACCGCCCGCTTCGACGGCGTCGTCACCCGGATGCGGGACGTGTACGTCAAGAACCGTCCGACCAAGATCTCGCCGCAGGTGCGGGAGGAGCTGGACCGTCTGACGACGCACCGCGTCTGCCATGAGTGCGGCGGAGCGCGCCTGAACGCCGCGGCCCGCGCCAGCCTGATCGAGGGGCGCTCGATCGTCGACTGGTCGGCAATGCCGGTGGCCGAGCTCCGCGAACTCCTGGCGGCGCTGGCGGATCCGCGGGTGGAACCGGCCCTCGACGGGATCCGGCGGACCTTGGACGCACTGCTCTCCGTGGGGCTCGGATACCTCTCGCTCGACCGCGAGTCATCGACCTTGTCCGGCGGCGAGGCACAACGGGTCAAGATCGTCCGACACCTGGGCAGCGCCCTCACCGACATCACCTACGTCTTCGACGAGCCCTCGACGGGCCTGCACCCCGCCGATGTGCAACGTCTCAACCACCTCCTGCTGCGGCTGCGCGACGCCGGCAACACCGTGGTGGTCGTGGAGCACCACCCCCAGGTGATCCGAATCGCCGACCATGTGATCGACATGGGACCGGGGGCGGGCTCACGGGGCGGGCTGGTGCAGTTCGAAGGTACGCCGAAGGCTCTGGCCGGCAGCGACACCGTCACCGGACGGCTGCTCTCGACGCCCCTGCCGCTCGCACGCGCGAACCGCCGGCCGCGAGCCTTCGTCCGCGTGGAGAACGCCTCCGCGCACAACCTCGCCGGCTTCGACGTCGACATTCCGCTCGGCGTCCTCACCGCGGTCACGGGCGTGGCGGGTTCCGGCAAGAGCTCGTTCGCCACCAACGAACTCCCCCGGCAGCACCCCGAGTTCACGGTCGTCGGGCAGGACCCGTTGCGCGGCGGGGTACGGTCGATGCCGCTCAGCATCCTCGGCGTCGCGGACAGCGTGCGCGAGGCGTTCAGTGCCGCCTCCGGGCTCGAACCGGCCTGGTTCAGCTTCAACTCCAAGGGCGCCTGCCCCACTTGCCGGGGCAGGGGCTACATCACCACCGAACTCGCCTTCCTCGACGACGTCGCGACACCCTGCGACGTCTGCGGGGGTGAACGCTTCAACCCCGCCGCCATGAAGGTCCAGCTCGACGGCCGGACGATCGCCGACGTGCTGAGAATGCCGGCGGGCCCCGTGGCGGACCTCTTCGCGGACCGCTCCGACATCGTGCGGACGATGGGCTGGATCGAACGCGTCGGGCTCGGCTACGCCGCCGTCGGACAGTCGCTCGACACCCTCTCCGGCGGCGAGAAGCAACGCCTCCTGCTGGCCCGGCACCTCAGCAGCTCGCCCGGCTTCGCCGAGGAGCGGATCGTCCTGGACGAACCGACGACCGGTCTGCACCCCAGCGACGTCGAACGGCTCGACCTGCTGTTCGCCGACCTCGTGGACGCCGGTGCGACGCTGGTGGTCGTGGAGCACAACCTGCGCGTCGTCGCCCAGGCCGACCATGTGATCGACATCGGCCCCGGAGCCGGGACGGACGGCGGCCGCCTGCTCTTCGCCGGCCCGCCCGCCGAACTGCTGCGCCGGACAGACTCCCTCACCGGGCGCGCGCTGGCGGCGGCCACCGAACAGCGGGCTACCGGGGCCGCGTCCCGCGGCACGGCCGGAGCCACCGCCCCCGGGTGACGCGACGCGGCCGTTCCTGAGTACCGCGGGTTCGGCGGGGCGGCACGGCGCGGGCCGCACGGCAGCGACGGCCGATCCGCCGCTACCGCGCCGTCGCCTCCTCGGAAGCAGCAGACCTGGCAGCGGCGGTCAGACACCGACCGGGACGCGCACCACGAGCGCCTCACCCACCCGGTTGTGGCGCTCCTCCCAGGTCTCCAGCGCCGTCCGGCAGGCGTGGTCGAGGTGGCGCAGGCCGGTCAGGTCCAGGTGGACGGTCCGGCCGGCGGGCAGTCGCTCCAGCGTGTCCAGGAGCCGGGGCAGGCGGAGGAAGGTCGCGTTGCCGGCCAGTGTCACCCCGACCGTTCCGTCCCCGCGCTCGTCGACCTCCACGTGCAGGTGCGAGGTGTCCCAGGCGCTCTTCAGCACGGAGAGCAGCAGGCCGAGCAGCACCCCCTCGAAGAGGTTGGTCACCACGACGGCGACCGCCGTGGCCATCAGGATCAAGGCCTCCCCGCGGTGCGTCCGCCACAGCGGAACGAGCGCCTTCGCCGGCACGAGCTTGGCCCCGGCGTGCACCAGGACCCCGGCCAGCGCGGCGAGCGGGATGACCGACAGCGCGGCGGGGAACAGCGCGGCGAACAGCAGCAGCCAGAGGCCGTGCAGCACGCGGGAGGCCTTGGTCCGCGCCCCGGCCTGGACGTTGGCGGCGCTGCGCACGATGACGGCGGTCATCGGGAGCGCGCCGAGAGCGCCGCAGACCGTGTTGCCGACCCCCTGGGCGATCAACTCCCGGTCGTAGTGGGTGCGCGGGCCGCCGTGCAGGCGGTCCACCGCCGCGGCGCTGAACAGGCTCTCCGCCGAGGCGATCAGGGCGAACGCGAGCACGGTGCCGAGGACGCCGACATCGCCGAGCGCCGCCAGGTCCGCGCCGCCAGGGAGGTCGATCACCCCGGCCAGACCGGCGACCTCGACCTTGCCGACGGAGAGGTCGAACAGCGCGGTTGCGGCGGTGGCCGCGGCGACGGCGGCCAGCGGCGCGGGCACCGCCCGGACCCGGGCGGGCAGCCGGGGCCAGAGCACCAGAACGGCTATGGTGCCGATGCCGATCGCGGCGGCGGTGAGCGCCCGCGTCGAGGTCACGGTGTCGAGGACCAGGCCGGGAAGGCCCGCCAGCTTGTCGAGTCCGCTCCTGGGCGCTTTCGCGTCGGCCAGCGCGTAGAGCTGCCCGGAGATCAGCACCAAGCCGATGCCCGCCAGCATGCCCTGGACGACCGAGACCGAGATGGCGCGGAACAGGCGCCCCAGCCGCAGCGCGCCCATGCCGATCTGGAGCAGTCCGGCGGCCGCGGTGATCACGCCGAGGGTGGCGAGCCCGTGTTCCTGCACGGCCGCGAACACCAGGACGGTGAGGCCGGCGGCGGGGCCGGACACCTGGAGGCTGCTGCCCGGCAGCAGCCCGGTGAGAAGCCCGCCGACGATGCCGGTGAGCAGGCCGAGTTCGGCCGGGACGCCGGAGGCGACGGCCACACCGACGCAGAGCGGCAGCGCGACCAGGAAGACGACGAGGGAGGCGGCCAGGTCTGCCCGCAGGTCGGCGGGCCGGAGGGCGGGACGACGGATCATCAGGTCCTCGGTTCGATGGAGTGGACGGAGGGCAGGCGGCCGGTCACAGCGGGAGGAAGAGCCCGGAGTCGGCCCGGTGCGCGAGCACCAGCCCGGTGTGGACCTCGTAGAACCAGCCGTGGATCCGGACCCGGCCGTCGACCAGTCGCCGTGCGATGCCCGGGTAGCCGCGCAGCTGTTCCAGCTGGGCGAGGACGTGCCGTTGCACGGGCCCGGCCACGGTCGGGTCGAAGACGTCCGTCCCGTCGGCCCGCAGAACGCCGCGGTCGGCGTTGCCCAGCCAGGAGCGGACGGCGGGCGCCAGGCTGAGGTCGTCGCCGCGCACCACCGCGCCGACGGCCCCGCAGTGCGAGTGGCCGCACACCACGACGTCGCGCACGCCGAGGACGTCCACGGCGTATTCGATGGTGGCGGTCTCACCGGAGGCGGAGTCCGCACGGTAGGGCGGGACGATGTTGCCCGCGGTGCGGAGTTCGAAGAGGTCGCCGGGCGCGGCCCCGGTGATCAGGGCCGGCACCACCCGGGAGTCGGAGCAGGTGATGAAGAGCGCCTGCGGCGACTGACCGGTGGCGAGGCCGTCGAGTTCGCGGCCGGCCCGGCCGGCGCGCTCGGGGAAGGCGCGGGCACGGTCGATCAACGGTTCCATGAGGGCATGCCTCCTTCTGCCTCCCGCCACGGACGGCGGGCGGGCGATCGGGATCGGGCAGGGGACGTTCGGCCCAGGCCCCGGGCCCGGACCGGCCGTCGGGCACGGCGGAGCCGCACGGCCGGTGACCTTCGGTGATCCCCCGATGACCTGATGCATCGTCAAGCGCTAGTAAAGCACGGCCATGAAGAAGGTAAAGCCCGCATCTGGGAGGAAAGTGCGCCGGTCCGGTTAACATCTTGTTACCGCGTCGTGCCGGAGCGGTACGGGGCGCGGGCGGCGCGCCTGGCGCCGCGCCGGCGCTCCGGCGCGCACCTCGTCCGTCGCGCACCTCGTCCGCCGCGCACGGATGGTCACGAATAGGTAACCGGTCTGAATCCAAGTTCGAGAGTTGTTCACGCAGCCGTGCGTTGGGTGAGGCCGGGGGATCGCCGTGCGGCTCCACACTCTTCGGCGGGCGGCCGCCCCGAGCACGTGTTCCCCCCGGCCGTCCCGTCCCGCACCTCCCCCCATCTCCCCATCTCCCCAAGGGAGTTCCTGTGCACATGTCCCGTTCCGTCCGGGCCGCCCTCGCCACGGTCACGCTCACCGCGGCACTGCTGCCGCTCACCGGCGTCCAGGCCTCGGCCGCCACCGGCCCGTACAAGGGCCTGCCGAACGGCACCAGGACGGCCAAGACCCTGGTGATCGGCGTCGACGGCACCCGGTACGACAAGCTGCTGACCGCCGACGCGCCCGCCATCAAGGCGCTGATGGCCTCGGGCCTCACCGCGACCGGCAACCTCTACGCCAGCCCGTCGGCGCCGACGCTCTCCGGGCCGGGCTGGTCCACCATCGCCACCGGCGTCTGGCCGGACAGGCACGGCGTCAAGGACAACACCTTCGCCGGCTCCCGCTTCGACCTCTACCCGGACTTCGCCACCCGGCTGGAGACTGCCTCGCCCAGCGCCTCCACCCTGGTCGCCGCCTCCTGGAACCCGATCGCCGACAACGTCTTCCACGGCACGGCGGACCTGCGGATCGACGAGAGCGAGAACGACGTCAAGACCGCCTCGGACGCCGCCGACTACCTCACCAACGGGAACCCCGACACCACCTTCCTCCACTTCGACGAGGTCGACGAGGCGGGCCACAGCTACGGCGGCACCAGCTCCCAGTACGCCGCCGCGATCCACTCGGTCGACGCGCTGGTCGGGCAGGTCGTCCAGGCGGTGCGCAACCGCGCGACCTACGCCTCCGAGGACTGGCTGATCATCGTCACCACCGACCACGGCCACACCGACGCCGGCGGCCACGGCGGGAACAGCGCCGTCGAGCGCCAGACCTTCCAGATCGTCAACGGAGCCGGCTACGCCGCCGGTTCGACCCGCTTCGACGTCAAGCCGGTCGACATCGCGCCCACCGTCCTCAAGCACGAGGGTGTCGCCCTCCAGCCGGCCTGGCAGCTGGACGGCAAGCCGATCGACGAGATCGTCCCCGACGCCTTCGACGCCCTGCGCCCCGGCCTGCAGACCCGGGTGGACGAGACCGGCATCCCCGCCACCACCAAGGGCTGGACCCACACCCCGCCGTCCGGCTGGACCATCGACAACTCCCGGATGCCCAGCGGCGGCATCACCGAGTGGCGGGGCTGGGCCTTCGCCACGGACGAGTTCTGGACGGCGGCCCAGCTCGGCCAGTCCCGGGAGACCAACGTCCGGGCCCGCAACGTCTTCGCGGTCGCCGACTCCGACGAGTGGGACGACAAGTCGCACGGCGCCGGGCAGTTCGACTCCACGCTGATCAGCCCGGCGTTCCCGGTCAGCGGCACCCGGGCCACCGTCTCCTTCGCCACCGACTACAAGGTCGACGGCCCGCAGACCGGCGACCTGTACGTCGTCTTCGGCACCGGCACCCCGCAGCTGGTGAAGTCCTACCGCAGTGACCTCAACACCTTCGAGAAGCTCCAGGTCACCGTCCCGGCCGGCGCGACCACGGCACAGCTCCAGTTCCGCTACACCGGCACCAACAGCGCGTTCTGGACGGTCGACCAGGTCTCCGTCACCTCCTGACGCACCACCCGCCCGGGACACGTCGGCCCGGAGCAGCGGGCCGCCACGGCGGAGGGCGGTGGCGGGAGCAGCGACACCTCCCGCCACCGCCCTCCCGCCACCGCCCTCCGGCCTACCGTCGTGGGCTCCGGCCGCCGGGGCGCCCGTCACGCCCCTCACCCGCCTGCCGTAACACGGCCGCCAGGGCCCGGGTCGTGGTGTCGCGACGCGGTCGCGCCGGCGGCGCCGCCGCCCGACCGGCTCGGGACGGTGCGGGCGGGACCGGCCGGTGGGCCGCCCCGCCCGCACCGTGTCGGACGACGGTCAGGTCAGTGCCGGCCCGCCTTGCGGCGGCGCATGACCAGGACGGAGCCCGCCCCGACCAGCACGACGGCGGCGAGCAGGGTCAGGCCGACGTTCGCGCCGGTCGAGGCCAGGTGGTCCGAACCACTCGCCGCCACCGACTCCGAGGGCGAAGCCGAGAGCGAGGGCGACTCGCCCGCGGTCACGCCGGAGGTCGAACCCGTCGAGGGGGCGACCGTCGCGGTGGGGCTGGAGGAGGCCTTGCCGGTGGGCGACGCGGAGACGGAAGCGGTCGTCGTGGCGCCCGGCGAGGTGGAGACGCTCGGCGAGGTGGAGGCCGACGGGGTGGTCGAGGCCGACGGAGTGGTGGGGGCGGACGGCGCGGGCGTGGACGGCGTCGGGCTCGCGGTGGCACGCACCGCCGGGCAGGTGTGCGAGAGGTTGAACCACTTCACCTCGCCGCCCGTCACCTCCGCGCTGGCCGAGGTCAGCTTGGCGCCCGGGGCGGATCCGACATAGGCGTGCTTGCCCGTCGGCGGCCCGAACACGGTCACCACCTGCGGCGCGCCGTTGTCGAAGGAGACCGTGAGCTTGACGAAGTCCGTCGAGTTCCCCGGGAGGACGAAGTGCCAGCCGTCCTGGTCGGCCCCGATCGACCCGCACTTCGCCTCGTGCTCGCCGAAGCCGGCGGCCGTGACGGGAAGGTCCTGGTGGACGGGGACGGTGTAGGTGCCGGCGGTGGCGAAGGCCGAAGGCGCGGTGGGGAGGATCAGGAGGCCGGCGGCCGCCGCCGTGAGAACGGCGCGGGTAGTGAGGGAAGCGCGCATGGTCACCATTCGCTGTCAGAGGTGGTCGCAGAGGGGACGCCGACCGGTCCGACCGGACCGGTCACGGTCGTCTCATGTCCCTCAGCGCCGTCGCCGTCCGGCGCGTCACACCCCGGACGTAACAGTTCGGACACCCCTGTGCGCCAACCGCGGCATCGCCCCCGACCACGTGGCGCCACCGACCACCGGGGGCACCGACAGCCGGACAGCCGGACAGCCGGACAGCCGAACCCTCCGGCGCGATGCGAGGGGCCGGTGGGTGAGCTGCCCCCTGCCGAGGGCCGTGCCTCAGGGGGCCGTCCGCTCGGCCGGTTCCTCCAGACCGAGCACGGCCAGGAGCAGCTGCTCGTCCTCCAGGTCGCGGGCGTAGGCGGAGACGACCTCGCGGGCCCGGTCCGCGACCGTCCCGTCCGGGGGCCGGGCCACCCGTTCCAGCGAGCCGCCGAGTGTGGAGAGGTCACGATTCACGGCTGACACTGCTACCTCCTCGTTGCCTTGTTCGGAAGCCGACCGCCCACGCTACTGCGGCCGGCCGGCGCGGGCACGTCCGGCCGCGTCGCCCCCGCACCCCGGCGCCGAGCGGAACGGACGGTCCCCGCCCCGCCCCCTCGGCGGGACCCGGACCCGGCCGGCCGGGGGACGGCGCGAACCAGGGCGCACGAGGGCGAAGGCGATCCACTCGGATGACAGCATGTGTCCGCACGATGACTGGATGTCACGTTCAATGGGTAGTCCACGAACAGTCAAGCGAGGAGAAGCCGGATGAAGGGCACGACCCGGATGAACAGCACGACCCCCCGCACGGCGCTCCGCCTCGCGGCCGCCGCCCTGACGATCGCCGCCGCGACCGCCTTCACGCCCAGCACCACCGCGCGGGCCGACCAGGCCGCCACCGCGTGCGCCCCCTCCCCCACCTACCACCTGCAAGCGCTCAACCGCTACGGCGACTGGGAGCGCGCCGCGGAGGTGGACGCCTCGATCAACGCGTGCGCCTTCACGCCCGCCAACGAGTGGACGTTCGACGTCGCCCAGGCCGCACCGAACCGCGGCTACGGTCTGGCCGGCTGGAGGATCCGCGCCTGGTTCCAGAACCAGGACCAGACGCCCGACTACCGCACCGTCGTCCTGAAGATCCGCGTCGACCACTGCTACCCCAGCGGCACGTGCGCGAACGACCTCGCCGCGTTCGACGTGAAGCACCGGCTCTTCCGCGACTCCTACACCCGGCAGGTCATCACCGACACCTCCACCGAGGTGATCGGCGACCCCCGCGGGTGGCGCATCGACCCCCGCTCCTGAGCCCCGGACTCCCAGAACAGGAATCGAGGCAACGATGCGCTCGGACCGCCCCACCCACCGCCGGCCCCGCCGGCGCGGCGCCGTGACCGCCCTCGTCACGGCGCTGCTGACGCTGGCCACCGCCGTCGCCGTCACCCCCGCCCGCGCGGCGGGCGCCGGCGACGCCGCCGCACGCCGGGACTACGTCCTGCTGGCCCCCGCCCACGTCCCCCTCACCGAACCCGGCCACGAACAGCCCCTCGACCGGCTCCTCGGGCGCATCCGCGCCATGGAGCCCGGTCCCCACGAGAACCACGCTCCCCGCACCGCCCAGCGCTCCGGCCAGGACGACCTGCCCGCCTACGAGTGCCGCGAGCAGGACGCCGCCTTCCACGACCAGGGGTACGGCAAATCGCGGTTCGTCACCTGCCAGGCCTTCCACCTCCACCCCACCCACGTCACCTGCTGGTGGATCTTCTGCTCCGTCACCGGCAGCGCGGACGCCGAGATGACCGACGTCCAGTACGGCCACAACGTCCGCCGCGAGGTCGACGTCGTCCAGGTCCTCGACAACTGGCGGCTCGAAGGCGACATCGCCGAGGTACCGCTCAGCGTCGACGTCACCTGTACCGCCCGGCCCGGGTTCGGCCCCTGCGTCGTCGACAGCGGCTTCGGCGGCCCCTACGTCCAGCCGATCGGGCTGTGGGCCGCCGAGGGCTCGATCACCAGCCGCTACTACTCCTTCCGTCAGGACTCCGCCGGCGGCATCGGCAGCGCCCTCATCAGCTACGCCGACCTCGCCGCGCACGTCTCGGTCATCGGCGAGGGCGCGGCCAACCCCTACGACGGCCCCAACAGCGGCATCCGCTGCGACTCCGCCTCCTACCTCGTCGGCACCGCCTCCGGTGAGGGCTGCGTCTTCCCCTGGGTCACCGAGACCCTGCACCTCCACCGCGCCGACCACCCCGAGTCCGCCGACCACATCGTCACCGCCCAGTACCACCCGGACCAGACCGTCCCCGACGCGCCGAACAAGCAGATCCCCGGCGCCCCCGGCGCGGCCCCGCTGCACCGCGTCGCCGACCAGAACGCCATCGACGCGCACCGCGTCGTCGCCGTCGCCGCCTGCCTGAAGTACTTCCCCGACTACGCCCACGAAGGCCTGGACTGTGACGAGTACCCCTTCGCGTCGACCCTCGAAGGCGCCGACGACAACCTCAAGAACTACAGCGTCGAGCCCATCCACGACTGGGACAACCGCGGCTCCGGCGGCCGGCTCAGCGGCTTCTACCAGAACCGGCGCATCCTCGGCAGCGACTTCACCAATGACCCGTTCCACGTCCAGATCGACCCCTGACCCGCTCGTGGACCCCCGCGCCGACCGGCCCCCGGCCGCCCCCGCCGCCGAACTCGCCACCGAACTCGCCGCCGAGGTGCGCGCGGAGAACCACCTCTTCCACCTCGTCGACACCGCCGCCCCGCCCAGCGGCGACGCCGACGACCGGCCGCCCACCCCGGGCCCCGGCCGGCTCGCGACCACCGCGGGCGGCACCGTCACCTTCAACAGCGCCCTGTCCGACCACTACCCCCACGTCACCCTCCAGTACTGGACGGCCCGGCCCCCGGCCCCGCCCGGCCACTGGCCCCAGCACATCCGGCTCACCGTCGACCTCGAAGGCGGCCGCCTCGCCCTCACCTCCGGTGTCTCCCACCTCCCGGCCGCCGCCGCGCTGCCGCTCCCACCCGGCCGCTACACGCTCGCCGCCCACCGCGGCGCCCTCCACCCCACCCCGTCCCTCCTCCCCCACCGGGCCGAGCACTGGCTGCTCCAGCTGTGGCCCCACCGGCACCCGTGATGATTCTCGTGGGCACCCGCCCGGGCGGCTCGCGGCAGCCGGGGGCCGTCCGGTGGACACCGGGACCGGTGACCGGCGACCCGAGGCGCGACGCCGCTCCGCAGTGCGAGCAAGTCGACACGTCGGGTTATATCGTCCCTCCATGAGCGATCGTCAGTCGGGGCCGGGCCGGGCGCACCTGAGGGGCCCCGGCGGTGTTCTCACGGAGACGGCCCCGGTGCGAGTGCCGCAGCGGCGGGGGCCGTCCGACGGTTCCGCGTGGTCAGGGGCCGGGCCGGATGAGGCGACCGGCGCCCGGGCGGCCCGCCGCGGCCGGCCGGGCGGCCGTGGATCCGTGCGACCGGGAGCCCGACGGTGACCGCCGACGCCCTGGTGATCTTCGGCATCACCGGCGACCTCGCGCACAAGATGACCTTCCGATCGCTCTACCGCCTGGAGGCGGCCGGCCTCCTGGACTGCCCGATCATCGGCGTGGCCCTGGAGGACTGGTCGCACGACCACCTGGTCGCCTCCCTGCGCGAGGCCCTGCGGACAGCCGGTGAGGAGGTGGCGGCCGGGCCGCTGGAACGGCTGGCCCGACGGCTCTCCTACCTGCGGGGCGACTTCACCGACCCGGCCACCTACCAGGCGCTGGGCGCGCTGCTGGAGGGCGCCGCCAGGCCGCTCTTCTACCTGGAGATCCCGCCCTCGCTGTTCGGCCCGGTCGTGGAGGCGCTGGCGGCGGCGGGCCTCACCACGCACGCCACGGTGATGCTGGAGAAGCCCTTCGGCCATGACCTGGCCTCCGCCAGGGCCCTCAACGCACGGCTGCACCGGGTGCTGCCCGAGGACCGCATCCTGCGCATCGACCACTTCCTCGGCAAGCAGCCCGTGCTGGACATCCAGTTCCTGCGGTTCGCCAACTCGCTGCTCGAACCGGTCTGGAACCGCGACCACGTGGCGGCCGTGCAGATCACCATGGCCGAGGACTTCGGGGTGGAGGACCGGGGAGCGTTCTACGACCCGGTCGGCGCGCTGCGCGACGTGGTCCAGAACCACCTCCTCCAGGTGCTCGCCCTGGTCGCGATGGAGGCGCCGGTCGGCCCCGGCCCGGACGCGCTGTGGGACCGGAGGGTCGATGTCTTCCGCGCGACGGCGGACGTCGATCCGGCGCACTGCCTGCGCGGCCAGTACGAGGGCTACCTCGACGTACCCGGCGTCAAGTCCGGCTCGGTGACCGAGACCTACGTCGAACTCGGCCTGGAGGTGGACAACTGGCGATGGAGCGGAGTGCCCTTCTCCATCAGGGCCGGCAAGGCCCTGGCCGCCAGGGCCACCGAGGTACGGGTGGTCTTCAAGCGCCCGCCCCGGCTCGCGTTCCTGGACCAGCCCGCGCACCCCGACGCCAACGAACTCGTCCTGCGGATCGACCCGGACCCGGCGCTGCGGCTGGGCATGCTCTCGAAGGAGGCATCCGGCCGCTCGGCCCGGAGCGTCCACCTCAGCCTGTCGTTCGCCGCCGAACTCGGCAGGCCGCCCGAACCCTACGAGCGGCTCCTCAACGACGCGCTGACCGGGGACCGTTCGCTGTTCACCCGGCAGGACGTCGTGGAGGAGACCTGGCGGGTGATCCAGCCCCTGGTGGACCACCCGCCCGCGCCGGTGCCGTACGCGCGCGGGACGTGGGGACCCACCCCGGGCCTCGGCCGCACCACCTGGCGGCCGCCCTGGCTCCCCGGCCCCCACCCGTAGGTTCACCACGCGCCGCACCGCCGGCCGGCCGGTCGGCGGTGCGGCGCGTCCGCACTGCGGTCCGTCAGAGGATCTCGATGGACTTCACCAGCGGCGGACGGTTCGGGAACGTGATGTCGGTCCACCGGTTGATCCGGACCGAGTCGCCGTTGGCGTCGTAGTAGATCAGGTCGTTGTTCCCGGTGGAGATCCGGTCGACCCACCAGCTGCCGAAGTCGGTGCGGCCCCCGTTCGCGTAGCAGTCCACGCTCTGGCGCCCGTCGAGGTGCGACCAGATCTTCAGGAAGTTCTCGCCTCCCCGGCACTCGACGTGGTCGATGGCGTACGCGCTGGACGGCACCGCCACCGTCAACGCGGCCGCCGCGGCGAAGGTGGCGACCGCGGCACTCACGAGCTTCCTCGTTTTCGAGATCACGAATTCTCCTCGGACGAATCGAAAACCGAATCGGATACGTACAACATGACCGACCTCCGGTTGAGTCGTACTCGACCCAGCATTGGGGCGACCGGCGGCGTGGTCAATGACGGCTGTGACGAACTGACCGCGTATCGGTCACATCCATCCGGCTTTCCTCGTACCGGACGGGGCCGCTGGGACCGCTGGGCCATGAGTGGTGATGGTCGGCGCGCCAGGGCCGCCACCCGCGCGACCGGTACTCGCGCCGATCCTTCCCGCCCCGACCTGGGGAAACGGGAGCGTCGCCCGCCGGCCGGACCGGGCGGTGGGACGCGGGGCCGCGGCGACCGCTCGGCGGATGAGTGGAACCCGCCACCGCCCGTCCGCACATGAGGCGTTCCGCAGACGTACGACCTATCCTTCGTTTCCTCGCCACGAAGCCATGCCACGGAACAGCAGGAGCACCGGACGGAAACGGACCGTCGAATTCCCGGAATCGGCATTTTCCCGTCGGCCGCCCCCGCGGACCGGCTCGTCCGGCGGCCGGGCCGGCCGGGAGCACCGCCCAGGGGACTTGGGCTCGGCGCCGCCGCGGTGAACCGGGAGAATCCGAACGGGACCTCCGTCCGGGTCCGCGGCCTCGCCCCCGGCCGGCCCTCCAGCCGCGAGGGCTGCCACCGTCCCTGACCCCCCGGGCGCGCGGCGAGAGGCTCCGGCGCGCGGATGTCAGTGCCCACCGGTAGGTTCTGCGGTGGTCCCGAGAAGACCAGGTCGGCCCCGGCAGGGCACTGCCGGGGCCTGCTGATCTTCGGGTCGGGTGTCCCCGGGGGCGGCGCCCGCTACGTGGTCGAGCAGGTGCCGCGGGCCCGGGTGGAGGCGGTCCGGACGGACTCGCGGCGACTCTTCGACGCGCCACGGGCCGGGTGTCGGGCGAGGACCGTGCACGGCTGCCGGCTCCGGGGCGGTCGATCAGGCACGTGCGCGCCCTGCAGTCATCTGACGGATGCCGCCCGGGTGACTGCGCCGGGACAGTGGAGGCGTTCCGCACACCAGCACACCCGAGGAGTCATCACCATGAGGAAACCGTCGAACGGGCTCGCCAGGACGGCTGGCGCCCTGGGCCTCGCCGTCGCCGCGCTGACCGGCCTGTCGGCCGCCCCGGCGTCGGCGGGCACCGCCGCCACGGCCGGCTGCACCAAGTACTACTCCAATGAGAACATCCAGGTCCAGGTCGACAACTGCTCGTCCGGCTGGGTGTGGCTGTACGCCGCCGACCCCGGCACCTACTTCAAGGCCACCGTCGTCGTGACCGACTCGTTCGGACACGTGCAGCCGGAACTGGCCGTCGACCGGGGCAAGTCCACCGCGAAGAAGTTCGAGCAGGTCCACAGCTTCCACCTCTGCGGCACCAAGTACCTCAGCTGGGCTCCCCCGACCTGGAAGACCTACTGCACCAACGAGATCTACGTGTGACGGGCCGACCGCCCCTGCCGTGGCCCGGGCCCGGGCCACGGGGGGGGCGGAGCGCCCGACGGAACAACTCCTCCCCCTACGGCCGCTGGTGCCGCACCAGATAGTATAAATTTTCAAC
>NZ_JBEXYC010000086.1:0-18590 GCF_040630835.1 Kitasatospora sp. NPDC005751 | reverse complement strand
GCGGCCGCCCGGGCCCCCCCCCGCCGCCCCCCGGCGGGGGCGCCGGCCCCCCGGGCCCCCCCGCGCCCCCGGCGCCGTGCGGGCTGTCAGCGCGGGAGGGCCGGCAGGACCTCGCGGCGGTAGTGGTCGAAGAAAGCCTCGTTGTCGGGGCCGATCTGGCCGACGTAGACCTCGTCGAAGCCCGCGTCGACGTAGGACCGCAGCGTCGCGACGTGCTCGTCCACGTCGTTGCCGCAGGTCACCGCCTCGGCCACCATCTCGGGCGTGACCAGTTCGCTGGCCTGCTCGAAGTGGGCCGGGGTGGGGAGGAGTTGGGCGAGCTCGCCCGGCAGCAGTTCGGTCGGCCAGAGCCGGTGCACCAGGTCGACGGCCTTGTCCCGGTCGTCGTTCCAGCAGACCTTCACGCCGCCGATCACCGGCTTGCCGGCGCCGCCGCCCGCACGGAACGCGCCGACCAGGTCGCGGTCGGGGGTCATGGTGACGAAGCCGTCCCCGATCCGGCCCGCGAGGGCGGCGGCGTTCGGCCCGAAGCCGGAGACGTAGACCGGCGGTGCCTCGGCGGGGACGGTGTAGAGGCGGGCGTTGTCGACGGTGTAGTGCCGGCCGCGGTGGGACACCTGCTCGCCGGTGAACAGCTTGCGCATCACCTCCAGGGCCTCCTCCAGCATCTCGGCCCGTTCGTCGAACGAGGGCCAACGATCCCCGTGCACGTGCTCGTTGAGCGCCTCGCCGGTACCGACACCCAGCGTGAAGCGCCCGCCCAGCAGGACGGCGGAGGTGGCGGCGGCCTGCGCCGTGACCGCCGGGTGCAGGCGGACCGTCGGACACGTCACGAGGGTGGTGACCGGCAGGTCGACGGTCTGCGAGAGGGCGCCGATCACCGACCAGACGAACGGACTGCTGCCCTGGGCGTCGTTCCACGGGTGGAAGTGGTCGGAGACGGCCAGCCGGGTGAAGCCGGCCTCGGCCGCGAGCCGGGCCTGGTCGAGCAGTTGGGCCGGGGTGAACTCCTCGCAGGAGAGGAAGTAGCCGTACTCGGTCATGGGTCTACCTGTCCTTCCGGGTAACGGTGGCGGCACGGACCGGCGATGCCCGGGCCCCGGCGCCGTGGTTCGGGGCGCCGGGGCCCGGGCATCGGGGCGGGTCAGCCGTGTCGCATGTCGTCCGGGTCCGCCGGCAGGGGCGGTGCGCCCTCACCGGTCATCCGGGCCTGGGGCCGCTCGCGCGGCGGCGCGTCGCCGAGTGCCGTGGGCCCGCCGGAGCCCTGACCACCGGAGCCCTGACCGCCGGTGCCCTGGCCGCCGGTGCCCTGACCGCCGGTGCCCTGGCCGCCGGTGCCCTCGGGGGAGAGCCGGCCGCGCCAGCCTCCGCTCTCGCGGCCCTGCTCCTCGATGAAGCCCTTGAACCGCTTCAGATCGCCCTTGACCTGCCGGTCCAGGACACCGAGCAGGTCACCGGCCTTCTCGGCCATGCCCGTCGGGTGGAAGTCCATGGCCAGGCTCACCCGGGTGTGGGAGTCGTCGAGGCGCTGGAAGGTCACGACTCCCATCTGCTGGACGTCACCGCCGACGGTGCGCCAGGAGATCCGCTCGTCGGGGAGTTGGTCGACGATCTCGGTGTCGAACTCGCGGCGCGCACCCGCGACCTTCGTCGTCCAGTGCGAGTGCCGGTCGTCGGTCTGGCGGACCTCCTCCACGCCCTCCATGAAACGCGGGAAGTCCTCGAACTGCGTCCACTGGTTGTAGGCGCTGTGCAGCGGGACGTCCACGTCGATGGACTCCTTCACCTTGCTCACAACGGTCTCCTTCCGAATCGACAGGATCGGGCATTCCGTACACCGGCGCGCCTGCCCCGATCGCGGGCGCTCAATCAGGAGGTCACCCGGGCGGTCCCGGGACCCGGCTCCGGCGTGCCGGTCACGCGGCCTGCGGGGAGCGGACGGGGCCGAGCAGGTCGGCGCGCTCCGTCTCCGACAGACCGCCCCAGACACCGTACGGCTCACGCACCTCCAGGGCGTGCCGGAGGCACTCTTCGCGGACGGGGCAGCCCCGGCATATCCGCTTCGCCTGCTCCTCCCGGTCGTCGTGTGCCTGGCCGCGTTCACCGAACGGGTGGAAGAACAACGCGGTGTCGACGGAGCGGCACGCGGCGGCGAGCTGCCAGTTCCAACGGTGGTCGAAGGCGCCGGGCAGGCGCGAGATGTTGGTCAAGGGGTTCTCACCTCGGCTGGACGTGACCGGGAAGGGTCGGGAGTACGGATGGCGAGGGGCCGGGCCGCCGGACGGCCTCGGCTGTGCGGGCGTGTGCCCGCTCCCGCCGATCCCACGCGTACCGGGGCGCCCCGGAACGGTCGCCGGTCGGCGCTCACCCGTCAGCGGTCCGCCGGCACGGCGCCGTCGGACGCCAGGCTCGCCCGCCTCCTCATGATCGCGTGGCCGGCGAGCGCCCCGCCGTAGATGGTGTAGCCCACGCCGATCAGCCAGGACTGCACCACCAGGACCGCGCCGACCGTCCCGTACGAGACCGCGTTGGAGACCAGCAGCGGGGCGAGGACCAGCCGGGAGAAGTACCGCAGCCCGGTCAGGGCGGCCATGGTGGCCAGCGCGCCGGGGAGCAGCCACAGCCAGGGGACGCGTGCGCCGAGCAGCAGGCGCTGCAGCCACCAGAACAGCAGGACGCCGCCGAGCAGGGTGGCGGCCAGGCGCAGCGCGGGCTGGGCCGCGCTGCCCTGCCAGGGGCTGCCGCTCCAGGCGGCGATGAGGATGTAGGCGGTCAGTCCGGCCAGGCCCAGGGCCTGGCGCCAGACGGCGTGCCAGGGGCCGCGTTCGAGCTGCCAGATGCGCTCGTAGACGGTCTGGACGGAGGCCATCAGGGAGATGCCGAAGACCGTCAGGGCGGCGAGGCCGAAGCCGGTGGTGGTGCTGAGGATCTGGCCGCGGGAGGCGAACAGGCCGCGGGTGGCCTGCGCGCCGCGGCCGGTCAGGCCCAGGCCGTCGGTGATCCACTGGCTGATTCCGCTGTTCCGGGTGGGCGGGGCCGCGGCGATCACGATCAGCAGCGGCACCAGCGTGACGAAGAACAGCGCGGCGAAGGCCATCGAGCGCTGCAGGAGTTCCACCGAGCGGCCCTGCTTCCAGACCTCCAGGGCGACCGAGGCGGCGCTGCGGCGCCCGGGCGCCACGGTCGCGCCCGCTGTGCCCGCCGTGCCCGGGGTCGCGTCCCGGTCCCGGTCCCGGTCCTCAGCCATGGTGGCCTCCACGCCGTCGTCCCCGTCCTCGCGCCTACCACGCGCAGGCCGTCGCAGACAGGGACGGCCGCCGCGATCAGCGGGTGGGCCCGGCCAGCCGCACGGCGGCCTCCAGCATCAGGCCGTGGACGAAGGCCTGCGGCAGGTTGCCGCGGAGCTGGCGCTGGGCGATGTCGAACTCCTCCGCGAACAGGCCGGGCGGTCCGCAGGCCGCCCGGTTGCGCTCGAACCACCGGGCCGCCTCCACCGGGTCGCCCTGCTGGTGTTCGGCGAGCGCCATGACGAAGCCGCAGAGCAGGAACGCTCCCTCGGCGTCCTCCAGCGGCCGCTCGTCGTGGCGGAACCGGTAGGCGTAGTGGTCCCGGCAGAGTTCCGCCCGTACCGCGTCGAGCGTCGCGCGGGTGCGCGGGTCGTCCGGGGCGACGGCGCCGCGGATCGCGGGGAGCAGCAGGGCGGCGTCGACGCCGGGGTCGGTGGGGGTGCGCTGCCAGCGGCCGGTCGGGTGGGTGCCGGTGGCGGCGGTCCGGGCGGTGATCTCGTCCGCGAGCCCCTCCCAGCGGCCGGCGGTGGAGCGGTCGGCGGCGCCGGCGGTGGCGGCCGCCCGCAGCCCCGCGGCGGCGGTGAGACGGCTGTGGGTCCAGTGGTCGTCGTGGAGTTCCCAGATCCCGGCGTCGGGCTCGGTGTGGCGGTGGGCGATGGCGTCGGCGGCGATCCGGGCGGCCTGGACGCCGTCGGTGTCCAGCCGGCCGTGGCGGGCGGCGGCGGCGAGGAGGAGCAGGCACTCGCCGAGGGCGTCGAGCTGGAACTGCCGGTTGACGTGGTTGCCCGCCACGTCGAAGCCGCCCGGGTAGCCCGGCAGGTCCAGGGTGCGCCGGTCCGGGATGGCGGCGCCGGTGGTGGTGTACGCGGGGGCGAGGTCGGGGCCGTGCTCGTGGAGGCGGGCCGTGGTGAAGCGGACCGAGTCGTCGAGCAGCGGGTGCGGACCGGCGGCGGCGACGGCCTGGCCGATGTAGCCCTGGTCGCGGATCCACACGTAGCGGTAGTCGTAGTTGCGCCCCTGCTCGGCGCGTTCGGGGAGGCTGGTGGTGGCGGCGGCCACGGTGCCGCCGTGGGCGCCGGTGAGGCCGCGCAGGACGGTGTAGGCGTGCCGGGCGTCGCGGGAGCCGAGCGCGTCGGGGAAGGTCGGGACCTGCTGCGCCCAGGCGGCCTCGGTGGACCGCCAGAGCCGGTCGGCGCTCGCGACCCGGCCGGGCGGCCGGTCCGAGAGCTCCAGTACGAGGTCGTGGTGCGCGCCGGCGGCCAGCTCCAGCCGGGTGCGGAGGGTGGGGCGGCCGCCGTCGTCACGGGGCCGGGCCGCCGGTGCGCCGGTCCAGCGCAGGTGCAGGTCGCCGGCCCGGCCCGTCCAGCGCCCGGTCTCGTCGCGCCGCAGGTCACGGGCGGGCTGCTCGCCGAACGCGGCGGCGGCCTGCAGGGTCACGTCCACGGTCGCCGGCCCGTCGACGGCGAGGATCCGGCGCAGCACGACGGCCCGGTGCGGGTCGCCGGGGTGGGCGAGGGCTTCACGGCACTCGACGATGCCGCCGGTGGTCACCCAGCGGCTGCGCCAGATCAGGGTGCCGCTCTCGTAGTAGCCGCCCCAGACGAAGGGGGCGGCGGGGGCGACGGAGTACCAGCCGGGGCCGCCGATCAGTGCGGAGAAGACGGCGTCGCTGTCCCAGCGCGGTGCGCACATCCAGACCAGGTCGCCCCTGGGGCCCACCAGGGCGCCGCGTTCGCCGTCGGCCAGCAGGGCGTAGTCGCGCAGCGCGTGGGGCGGGGGGCGGTCGTCGGTCACGGGCTCGGCTCTCCTTCGGCGGGGTGGCGGGTCGGTGCTCAGCCGGTGCGGTACTGCTCGGCGCGGTCGGCGCGCAGGGTGAGGCCGAGGCCCGGCGCGCCGTCCGCGCCGGGGCGCAGCACCCCGCCGCGGGGGTCGAGGGCGCCGTCGAAGAGCAGGTTCTCGATCCGGACGTGGTCGTGGAACCACTCCAGGTGGCGGAGGTTGGGAACGGCCGCGGCGGCGTGGGCGTGGACGTGCGGGGCGCAGTGGCCGGAGAGCTGGAGTCCGTGCGCCTCGGCGAGGGCCGCCGCCCGCAGCCAGACGGTGAGGCCGCCGCAGCGGGTGGCGTCGGCCTGCAGGCAGTCCACCGCCGGGATCATCCGGGCGAAGTAGGGCAGGTCGCAGCCGTACTCCCCCGCGGCGACGTCGGCGGTGAGGGCGTCGCGGACCAGGGCCAGCCCGGACAGGTCATCCGAGGAGACCGGTTCCTCGAACCAGCTCACCCCCAGTCCCGCGAGGGTGCGGCCGATCCGTACGGCCTGCTTGCGGGTGTAGGCGCCGTTGGCGTCCACGTACAGTTCGGCGGTGTCGCCGATGACCTCCCGGGCCCGCTCGACGCGGTGCAGGTCGCGCTGTTCGCGGGTGCCGCGGGACTCGCCGATCTTGATCTTGACCCGGGGGACGGCCTGCCGGTCCGCCCAGTCGCGCAGCTGGTCGGCCAGCCGCGCGTCGTCGTAGGTGGTGAAGCCGCCGCTGCCGTAGACCGGCACCTCGGTGCGGGCGGCGCCGAGCAGGCGGACCAGCGGCAGTCCGAGCAGCCGGGCCTTGACGTCCCACAAGGCGATGTCCACCGCGGAGATCGCGCCGGCGACCAGGCCGGGGCGGCCGGCGTTGCGCACCGCCCGGGTCATCGCCTCGTTGCGGGCGGGGACGTCGAGGACGGACTGCCCGGTGACCACCCCGGCCAGTTCGTCCCTGATCACGTCGGCGGTGGCGGCGGCGCCGTACGTCCAGCCGGTGCCGGTGGTGCCCGCGGCGCGCGCGTGCACGAGGACCATGGTGGTGGACGACCAGGCGAGGGTGCCGTCGCCCTCGGGCGCGTCGGTGGGCACGGTCAGCACCTGGACGTCGATCCGCTCCAGCGGCGGTCCGTCGGTGCCGTTCATCGGGCGCTCCTCCCGGCGGGTGCGCGCAGCCCGGACCGGGCTCCGGCGGCCAGCCGCCCGGCGGCGCGGTCGACGAGGGCCATGATGGTCAGCGCCGGGTTGGCGGAGCCCTGGGTGGGCAGCACGCTGCCGTCGGTGATCAGCAGGTTGGGGATCGCGAAGCTCCGCAGGTCGGCGTCGACGACGCCGTGTTCGGCGTCCTGGGCCATCCGGCAGCCGCCGACCAGGTGGGCGTAGCGCTCGATGGTGATGACCTCGGTGGCGCCGGCCGCCCGCAGGATCTCCTCCATGGTCGACCGGGCGGCCTTGATCACCGCCCGGTCGTTGTCGCACTGGGTGTAGGAGAGGTCGGCCACCGGCAGGCCGTGGCGGTCCTTCTCGGTGGCGAGGGTGACGCGGTTGTCGGGCTGCGGGAGGAGTTCGCACAGGGCGCCGAGGGTGGCCCAGTGGATGTAGTCCTGGAGGTAGCGGCGCAGGTCGTGCCCCCAGTGGCCCTGGGCCGCCACGTGCTCGGCCCAGGTGATCGGCAGCGGGGAGACGGTCTGGACGGCGAAGCCCCGCTTGTAGGGACGGCCGGGGTCGGTCTCGTAGAAGGCCTCGGAGGAGACCTCCGGCGGGGGTGCCTTGTACGCGCGGATCTCCTCGGCG
Source organism: Kitasatospora sp. NPDC005751 (assembly GCF_040630835.1). Taxonomy (NCBI): domain Bacteria; kingdom Bacillati; phylum Actinomycetota; class Actinomycetes; order Kitasatosporales; family Streptomycetaceae; genus Kitasatospora; species Kitasatospora sp. NPDC005751. The sequence continues at coordinate 11,713 of NZ_JBEXYC010000086.1, read as the reverse complement.
AAGCGCCCGGCGGTCTGCGGGGCGCCCTGCACCATGACGTAGCGGCCGACCAGGTCGTGGTCGTTGCAGAGCCCCTCGGGGAAGCGCCGGTTCGCGGAGTTGAGCAGCAGCCGCGGGGTCTCGATCGCGTGCCCGGCGACGGCCACCGTCCGGGCGCGCTGCAGGTGTTCGCGCCCCCGGCGCAGATAGCGGACCCCGGTGGCGCGGCTGCCGTCGGCGTCGGTCTCGATCGCGGTGACCATGGCGTCGGTGCGGATCTCGGCGCCGTGCGCGAGGGCGTCGGGGACGTGGGTGACGAAGGTGGAACCCTTGGCGTTGACCTTGCAGCCCTGGAGGCAGAAGCCCCGGTAGACGCAGTGCGGGCGGTTGCCGAACCGGCCGTTGGTGATGGCGACCGGGCCCACCCGGGCCTCGATCCCGGCGGCGGCCGCGCCGCGCAGGAAGATCTCGCCGTTGCCGCCCGCCGGGTGCGGGGCGTGGGGGTAGGCGTGCGGGTCGCCCCACGGCCAGTACTGCCCGGCGACGGGGAGTTCCTGCTCGATCCGCTCGTAGGACGGGCGCAGGTCCTCGTAGCGGATCGGCCAGTCGGCGCCGACGCCGTCGTCGGTGAGCGTGGAGAAGTCGCTGGGGTGCAGGCGGGGCACGAATCCGGCGAAGTGCACGGTCGAACCGCCGACGCCGCGACCGGAGTTGTTGGAGCCCATGGGGACCGGGTCCTGCCCGGAGATCACCCGCGGCTCCGTCCAGTAGAGGTGGTGGGAGCCGGCCTCGTCGCTGACCCACTCGGTGTCCGGATCCCAGAACGGCCCGGCCTCCAGGCAGACCACGGACCACCCCGCGTGCGCCATCCGCTGGGCGAGGGTGGCGCCGCCGGCCCCGCAGCCGACGATGACCAGGTCCACCTCGTCCGTGTCGTCGAAGCGGCGCATGTTCTCGATCAGCGCGTGGTCGAACCGGCTTCCGTCGTCCGGCAGCAGCCAGGCGGAGGCGTTGCGGTCCCGGATCCCCTGCTGCGATCCGGCCGTGAGGGCCAGCGTGGACCGTACCGCTTCCAGACGTCGGCTCACGTCCTGTCCTTTCGGTCGGCGGGGCTGTCGTCGGCGGAGTCGTGGCCGTGGGGGCCGTGATCGGCGGGGCCGTCGTCGGCGCCGTCTCCCCCGGGATCGGGTCCGGCCGGGTCGGCGGGGTCCGCGTCAGGGTGCTCCCAGCGTTCGCGCGCCCCCACGCCGAGGCGGGCGTAGCCGCGCGGGTAGGCCGGCCCGCCGAAGCCGATCTCGTTCCACGACCACGGGTGGGCGTAGAAGGCGGTGCAGGCGTACCTGGTCCACAGGCTCCACACGTGGGCCGCGGGCATGCCGTGCCAGGGCTTGCCGCGCAGGTCCTGGACGGCCTGGACGAGGGCGCGCTGCCGGTCGGGGTCGAGCGCCGCGAACGGCGCGCCGTACCGGTCGGCGGCGTCCTCGTCGAGGGCCCGCAGCGAGGCCCGCCAGGCCTCCCCGTCCTCGGGCATGTCCCGGTACCGCCAGCCGTCCGTCCGGGCCTCGGCGAGGCGGGCGTCGATCATCTGGAGGACCGGCACCTTCGGGCGCTCCGGCGGGCCGTCCTGGGCGAGCAGCCGGTCCAGCAGGGCGCCCGCGCAGGCCTCCTCCACCGGGGTGAAGTACCTCAGGTCGGGCTGGAGTTGGAGGCGCTGGTGGACGGTGGCGGCGGTCGCCGGGTCCCAGGCGTCGGACTGGTCCAGGACATCGAAGCCGGGGAAGCGCCGACCCGCCTCGCCGGAGGGGACGGGCCGGCGGGCGGGCCGGCGGCGCGCGGGCACGGTCACCGCTCCCGGCGCAGGACGGCGGCGAGCAGGCCCATCCCCCCGACCATCGTCACCAGGAGCGGTGCGAACAGCGGCGGGCCCATCTCGACGTTGTAGCGGGCCATCGCCCAGCCCCCGGGTTTGCGGGCGACGCCCCGCGCGTGCAGGTAGGTGCCCTGGAGGCCGTTGGCCACCACGGCCGCCGACATCACGGGCAGCACGGTGTGCGCGGCGCGCTCGCTGGCGAATCCCGCCACCCCCGCCGCGGCGGCCAGCGGCCCCAGCACGACCGGCCACCACATCACGCGGTTGCCGAAGCTCGCGCGGTCGTGCTCCAGGTAGATCTCGGCGGCCGTCACCAGGGCGCCGCCCGACATCAGCAGCGACAGGGACCGCTCGAAGCGGCCGTGGCGTACGTCGTGCACCGCGCGGGGCACGCGCCCGGGCAGGTGCCGTGCGGCCGGGGCCCTGGTCATCGCGCTCACTCCTTGCCGCTGCCGGGCAGGAACTCCTGGATCTTCGCCTTGAGGCCCTGCTTGACCATGGACCCGCGGTCGCTGTCGCCCTTGAGGACCGCCGAGGCGGCGGCGGTGATCTGGTCGAGCGAGGCATGCGGCGGGATCGGCGGCACGGCCGGGTCGGTGCGGAAGTCGATGACGTACGGCCGCTCCGAGGCGAGCGCCTGGCGCCACACCGGCTCGACGTCCTCGGGCTTCTCCACCCGGGTGCCGTAGAGGCCCAGCTGGACGGCGAAGTCGGCGTACCGCACGTCCGGCAGGTGCTGGGAGGGCTCGAACTGCGGGGCACCCTGCATGGCCCGCATCTCCCAGGTGACCTGGTTGAGGTCCTGGTTGTTGAGGACGGCGACGATCAGCCGCGGGTCCGACCACTGCTGGTAGTACTTCGCGACGGTGATCAGTTCGGCGAGGCCGTTCATCTGCATCGCGCCGTCCCCGACGATGGCGATGGCGGGGCGGTCCGGGTGGGCGAACTTCGCCCCGATCAGGTACGGGACCCCGGGGCCCATGGTGGCGAGGGTGCCCGACAGGGAGCCGCGCATCGTCCCGCGCATCCGCAGGTGGCGGGCGTACCAGTTGGCGGCGGACCCGGAGTCCGCGGCGATCATGGCGTTCTCCGGCAGCAGGGCGTCGAGGGCGTGCACCACGTGCTCGGGGTTGAGCGGGTCGGCGGAGACGGCGGCGCGCCGCTCCATGACCTCCCACCAGCGGGCGGTGTTCTCCTCGACCGTCTCCCGCCAGGACCGGTCCGTCTTCTGGTCCAGCAGGGGGATGAGGCGCTTGAGGGTCTCCGTCGCGTCGCCCACCACGTTCAGCTCGAACGGGTAGCGCAGGCCCACCATCGACGGGTCGACGTCGATCTGCACGGCCCTGGCCTTGCCGAACTCGGGGAGGAACTGGGTGTACGGGAAGCTGGAGCCGATCACCAGCAGGGTGTCGCAGTCGCGCATCAGCTCGTAGGACGGCCGCGTCCCCAGCAGGCCGATCGAGCCGGTCACGTAGGGCAGCGTGTCCGGCAGCACGTCCTTGCCGAGCAGCGCCTTCGCCACCCCGGCGCCGAGGATCCCGGCGACCTGCTCGACCTCGGCGCGCGCCCGCCGCGCGCCCTGGCCGACCAGGACGGCCACCTTCTCGCCGGCGTTGAGGATCTCGGCGCAGCGGGCGAGGTCCGCGTCCGACGGCACCGGCGCGTACCGGCCGACGCCGAGACTGGAGGGCACCATCTTGAAGGCGTGGGCCGGCGGCTGGTAGTCGAGCTCCTGGACGTCGGCCGGGACGATCACGGCGGTGACGGTGCGGCTGGTGGCGGCGACGCGCATCGCCCGGTCCAGCACGTTGGGCAGCTGTTCGGGGACGGTGACCATCTCGCAGTAGGCGGAGGCGACGTCCTTGTAGAGCGAGAGGAGGTCGACCTCCTGCTGGTAGGAGCCGCCCATCGCGCTGCGGTCGGTCTGGCCCACGATCGCGACGACCGGGACGTGGTCGAGCTTGGCGTCGTAGAGGCCGTTCAGCAGGTGGATCGCGCCCGGGCCGGAGGTCGCGGCGCACACCCCCGTCCGGCCGGAGAACTTGGCGTAGCCGACGGCCTCGAAGGCGGCCATCTCCTCGTGCCGCGCCTGCACGAACTGCGGCTTGTCGTCGGCCCTGCCCCAGGCGGCGAGCAGGCCGTTGATGCCGTCACCGGGATAGGCGAAGACGTGCTCGACGTCCCACTGCCGCAAACGTTCGAGGATGTAGTCCGAGACCTTCATCTGTTGGGCTCCGTTCGCAGCTCGACTCGCCGGCGGGGGACCGGGAGAAACTCCCCGCGCTCTCGTCTGACCCGTCGGGGCCGGCCGAAACCCGGCCGGTGGAGGCCGGTGCCCGGACACCGTCGGTCCGGGCCCGTGAGCGCCGCCCGGCGGGTTTCCGCCGCCCGCCCGGGCCGGGCCGCCGCTCCCGGTGGCGCCCCTGCTTGGCCGTCGCCAGACTGGGCAGACGGGTGCGGCGCCGGTCCCGCCGAGGGCACACCGGCCGCCGATACCCGTTCGCCGCGCTGCGCCGCCCCGTCGGCGCCCGGCCCAGACCGCCGCAGGGGACCCGCCGATGACCGCAGACCACGACCGACCGGCCCGGGGGCGTGACGAGACTCCGGAAGAGCGTGCCGACCGCCTGTGGAACGAGATGCTGCAGGAGGTGCGGGTCTGCCAGACGGGCGCCCAGATCCTCTTCGGCTTCCTTCTCGCCACCGCCTTCACCCCCCGCTTCGCGACACTGCCGGACTTCGACAAGCACCTCTACGTGGCCACCGTCCTGCTCGGCGCCTTCGCCACCGGCACGCTCATCGCCCCCGTGGCGTTCCACCGCTTCATGTCCGGCCACGGCATGAAGCCCGAGCTCATCCACGTCGCCGCGCGGCTCATCGGCCTCGGTCTGGTGCTGCTCGCCCTCACCATCTCGGCCGCGCTGCTGCTGCTCCTGCGCACCGCCACCGACAGCTCACCGGCGGCCTGGGTGCTCAGCGGCGCGGCGCTGGCGTGGTTCTGCGTCTGCTGGCTCGTCCTCCCCCGTTGGGTGCTGCGCCGTCACGCCCACCGGAGGGACCGGGACCGCTGAGCCCCCGCCGGGCCGGGGCCCGGACGCGCGCCGCCCGGTTTGCACTCCCGTCCATCGGGCAGCCGCACCGCCGACCCAGGCCGGGCGCCCGGAGAGCGGCGGCCCGGCCCCTTCCAGGACGGAGAGCGTGCCATGACGATCAACCCCGGACCTCCCGAGCACCGCCCTGACGCGCCCCTCGTCACCGGGACCCCGAATCCGGGGCCGCCGGTGGAGCACGGGCGCGATGCCAAGGACGCCGCGCTGGACGCCGCCCGGGCTCCTGACCCGAACGGAGCGCTGACCACCGACCAGGGCGTGCGGGTCGACGACACCGACAACTCGCTGACGGTCGGCGATCGCGGGCCCACCCTGCTGGAGGACTTCCAGCTGCGGGAGAAGCTCACCCACTTCGACCACGAGCGGATCCCCGAGCGGGTGGTGCACGCCCGCGGGGCGGGCGCCTACGGATTCTTCGAACCCTACGCCTCGCTCGCCGAGTTCACCTGCGCCGACTTCCTCCAGGAGGCCGGTCGGCGCACTCCGGTCTTCGTCCGGTTCTCGACCGTCCAGGGCCCGCGCGGCTCCGCCGACACCGTGCGCGACGTCCGCGGCTTCGCCACCAAGTTCTACACCCGCCACGGCAACTACGACCTGGTCGGCAACAACATGCCGGTGTTCTTCATCCAGGACGCCGCCAAGTTCCCCGACTTCGTGCACGCCGTGAAGCCGGAGGCCCCGAACGAGATCCCCACCGGCGCCTCCGCTCACGACACCTTCTGGGACTTCTGTTCGCTCCAGCCCGAGTCCACCCACATGCTCATGTGGGCGATGTCCGACCGGGCCATCCCCCGCAGCTACCGGATGATGCAGGGCTTCGGCGTCCACACCTTCCGCCTGGTGAACGCCGACGGTCGCGGGACCTTCGTGAAGTTCCACTGGCGGCCGCTGCTCGGAACGCACTCCCAGGTCTGGGACGAGGCCCAGCTCACCGCCGGACGCGACCCGGACTTCCACCGCCGCGACCTGTGGGAGGCGATCGCGGACGGCGACTTCCCGGAGTACGAGCTCGGCGTCCAACTGATACCGGAGCAGGACGAGTTCGCGTTCCCCTTCGATCTGCTCGATCCGACGAAGCTGGTGCCGGAGGAGCTCGTGCCGGTCCGGCCGGTCGGGCGGATGGTCCTGAACCGCAATCCGGAGAACTTCTTCGCCGAGACCGAGCAGGTCGCCTTCCACACCGCCAACATCGTCCCCGGTATCGACTTCACCAACGACCCGCTGCTCCAGGGCCGCAACTTCTCCTACCTCGACACCCAGCTCATCCGCCTGGGCGGCCCCAACTTCTCGCAGCTGCCGGTCAACCGGCCGCTGGCCGACGTCCGGGTCAACCACCGCGACGGCCACGGCCAGCAGACCATCCACCCGGGTCACGGCTACTCGCCCAACTCCGTGGGAGGCGGCTGCCCGTTCACCATGGGCGGCGGCCGGCTGCCGGAGGGGGTCTTCCAGCACTACCAGGAGCGGGTCGACGGCCGGACGATCCGGCGGCGCAGCCCCAGCTTCGCCGACCACTACAGCCAGGCCACCCTGTTCTGGCGCAGCATGACCGGCTGGGAGCAGGAACACATCACCGCCGCCTTCGCGTTCGAGCTGGGCAAGGTGGTCGACGAGGAGGTGCGGCGGCGCACCGTCGGCAACCTCGTGCACGTCGACCCCGTCCTGGCCGCGGAGGTCGCCCGGCGGATCGGCGTGCCCGAGCCGGAGCCGGCGGAGCTGGACGCCCCGGCGCAGGAGGACGCCGGCGCGGCCGGGCCGCTGGTCTCCCCCGCGCTGAGCCTGGAGCACCTGCGCGGCTCCGGCATCCGCACCCGCAAGGTCGCCGTGCTGGTCGGCCCCGGCGCGGACGCCGACCAGGTGCGGGCCGCGCACGAGCACCTGGGAGCCCGCGGCGCCACGGTGGAGACCCTCGCCGCACACGGCGGCGAACTGCCCGCACGGGACGGCGGCCGCCTCGTGGTGGACCGCCCGCTGCCCACCACCGCGTCCGTCCTCTACGACGCCGTGGTGGTACCGGACGGCACCGGCGTCTTCTACGACGCCGTGATCGTGCCGGGCGGCACCGGCCCCGACCTCACCGCCGATCCGGACGCCGTACGGTTCGTCACCGAGGCGCTGCGGCACGGCAAGCCGGTGGCGGTCCTCGGATCGGGCGCCGGGCTCGTCCGCGCGGCCGGGGCCGGCGATCCGACCGACCTGGCCGGGGTCGCCGTCCGCGGCCCCGGGGAGCGGGCCGACGAGGACTTCTGGGACGGCTTCGCCCGCCTGCTGGAGCGGCACCGCTTCCCGGAGCGCTGACCGCCCGGTCACGACACGCCGTTGGCGGTCCCGTCGAGGGGCCGCCAACGGCGTTTCGGGGCCCGGGGGTTCCGGCCGGCTCCCGGCGGACGCGAGTCGGCCCGTGTGATCGCCGGAGAGCCGGGCAGACGCGGGGGCGTCCCGTTCCGGCGTAGGAGGAGAGTGTCATGGCCGACTCGGTGAAGGCGTCCGCGAAGAGGTCGCAACAGCCACCGCGGACCGGGGACTCCCCCGGTGGCGAGGTCATCGAGACGGACGTGCCGGCCAGACTCGACCGGCTGCCGTGGTCCCGCTGGCACTGGCGGATCGTGATCGGCCTGGGGACCGTCTGGATCCTCGACGGTCTGGAGGTCACGATCGTCGGCAACATGGCGGCCCGGCTCGCCGAGCAGGGCAGCGGCGTCAGCATCTCGACGACCCAGGTGACCACCGTCGCGGCCGCCGTGTACGTGGCGGGTGCGTGCAGCGGCGCCCTGTTCTTCGGCTGGCTGACGGACCGGCTGGGGCGCAAGAAGCTCTTCATGCTCACCCTGGCCGTCTACCTGGTGGCCACCGCCGTCACGGCGTTCTCCTGGAGCGCCTGGTTCTTCTTCCTCTGCCGCTTCTTCACCGGCTTCGGCATCGGCGGCGAGTACGCGGCGATCAACTCCGCGATCGACGAGCTGATCCCGGCCCGGGTGCGCGGCCGGATCGACCTGATCATCAACGGCAGCTTCTGGATCGGCGCGGCGCTCGGCGCCTTCGCCTCGATCGCGCTGTTGAACACCGCGCTGTTCGCCACCGACGTCGGGTGGCGGCTCGCCTTCGCCATCGGCGTGGTGCTGGGCCTGGTGATCCTGCTGGTGCGCCGGCACGTCCCGGAGAGCCCGCGCTGGCTGTTCACCCACGGGCGCGCCGCGGAGGCGGAGGAGGTGGTGGCCGAGGCCGAACGGATCGTGGAGGAGGAGACCGGCCGCGCCCTGCCGCCGGTCGAGGGGGACCCGATCCGCATCCGCGAGCGCGGACCGCTCGGCTTCATCACGATCGCCCGTACGGTGGTGGGCAGTTACCCGCGCCGCACGGTACTGGGCCTCGCGCTCTTCATCGGCCAGGCCTTCCTCTACAACTCGGTGACGTTCGGCTACGCGGTCATCCTCACCAAGTACTTCGAGGTGCCGGAGGGCGACACCGGCTACTACTTCGCGGTGATCGCGGTCGGCAACTTCCTGGGCCCGCTCCTGCTCGGCCACTTCTTCGACTCGGTCGGCCGCAAACCGATGATCGCCGGCACCTACATCGGCTCCGGCCTGCTGCTGTTCGGCACCGCCGCCCTCTTCCAACAGGGCTCGCTGTCCGCGGTCAGCATGACGGCCTGCTGGACGGCGGTGCTCTTCCTGGCCTCCGCCGGGGCGAGTTCGGCCTACCTGACCGTCAGCGAGATCTTCCCGCTGGAGACCCGGGCGATGTGCATCGCCTTCTTCTACGCCGTCGGCACGGCGGTGGGCGGCATCAGCGGGCCGCTGCTGTTCAACGGGCTGGTGAGCAGCGGCAAGGTGTCCGACACGACCCTCGCGTTCTGCGTCGGCGCCGCCCTGATGACCGCCGCCGGGCTGGTCGAGGCCGCGATCGGGGTCCGGGCCGAACGGCGCAGCCTGGAGTCGCTGGCCGCGCCGCTCAGCACCGTCGGCGCGGCGAAGAGCACCTAGGGGCGGTTGCGAGGTCGCGGACCCGGCGGGACTTCGCCAACGCCCTCTGCGCCCGGGCGGGCCGTCAGATCACGGCCGGCGCGGCCGTCTTGGCCGCCGTGGCCGATCCGCCGGGCGACACCGGGCGCTCGGCTCGGCGAACGCCCGGTCGAGGATCGTGCTCCGGCCCCCACTCCCCTCGTGGTGGGGGCCGGAGCGGGCCTCAGTCGCGCCGACGAGAGAGAGCATGCCAATGGGGACGGCCGGACGGCCATGCATTAGCCTCTGAGCCTAATAGTCAACAACGCGGCAGGTCAGGATGGCTGCGGGGAGCCGGAGGAAGGTTCGTGATCGCACTGAGGTTCGGGGTCGCGGACCTCGCGAGGACCCGGTTCGTCATATCCCCGCTCGACCATCTGCTGGCCGGTTCGGCCCGGTTGGGCGTTCACCAGGGCAACGGGTCGCGCAGCGAACGCTGGTGGCGGGACGCCCGCCGCCACGTGCCCCACCGGGCCGTGCGCTTCCTCGAAGTGGTCAACGCGAGCCCGATCGGCATCCCCGACTTCATGGTGGCGGACCTCGACGCCGTCCGCCGCCAGCTGACCGACGAGCTCGACGTGCTCCTCTCCGTCCCGCAGCAGACCGTGGAGGAGGGTGTCGCGATCTTCGGCAACCGCCTGGGACTCCCGGCCGCCCTGGCCCGGTTGCGCGACGACGGCAGCCGGGGCCTGCGCGAGGTCAGCGACGGCGCCTGGGCGCTGTTCCAGGCCTGCCTCGCCCCGGACTGGCCCGACATCCGCCGCGCCCTGGAGGCCGACATCGCCGCCCGGGCCCGCACCGCCGCCCGCTCCGGGATCGGCGAAATGCTCGGCACGCTCCACCCGAAGGCCGTCTGGCGGGACGAAGGGGTGCTGGAGTGCACCCTCGGCGAGCTGGAGGGTTCCTTCGAGCTCGGCGGCCGGGGCCTGGAACTGCGGCCCAACTATTTCGTCCAGCGGAGCATCAGCCTGCTGGCCGAGCCGGACCGCCAGAGCCTGCTGCTGCACCCGATCGCCCTTCCGGCCGCCGAGCCCGCGGCCCGGACCCCGGCCGCCGACGGCCTCGCCGCCGTGCTCGGCCCCGCCCGGGCCCGCGTCCTGCGCGCCATCGCCGGCAGCGCCTGCTCCACCACCGAGCTCGCCCAGCGGCTCGGCGTCACCCCGCCCTCCGCCTCCGCCCATGCCACCGCCCTGCGCGCGGCCGGCCTGATCGCCACCCAGCGCGAGGGCAAGCAGGTCCGCCACGCCCTCACCGACGTCGGCCACGACCTCCTCCTCGACAACCCGCCGCCCCCGCCGCAGGCCTGAGCACCGGTCGGTGTCCGCACCAGGTCCCGACTGGAACCTCCGCGACGCATCCACGCGGCGGTCCCCGCACCCGCCTGCCGCGTGATCGCCTACCGGGGGTCCGGGCCCGGAGCGCCCGGCGCTGCCACGACACAGCCGTCCCCGCCCGGGTCAGCCGCCGCGGACGCGCTGGCCGAGCGGGGAGGGCACTTCGAGCCAGACCAGCTTCCCGCGGCCCGCGGGCAGCGAGCCCCAGGCCCTCGCGAGCCGGGCCACGATGCGCAGGCCGTGCCCCCCGGGCCGCCCCGGGACGATGGCCGGCCGGACCCGCGGCGGCACCGGGCTGGCGTCCACGACCTCGACCCGTAGCCGCTCGCCGTTCCAGCTCAGCCGCAGCTCCCGGGGGCCGCCCGGGGCGTGCAGACAGGCGTTGGTGACGAGTTCCGAGACCATCAGCAGGACGTCCTCGGTCACCGCACGCTGCTCCTCGTCGTCGGCGGGCAGCCAGTGCCACTCCTCCAGGATCCGGCGGCTGAACTCGCGGCAGCGCCGCACCGCGCCCTCGCCGCCGTCGAGCAGGAGACGCTCGGAGTACTCGGGTGCGGGCCCCCGGCCGGGGGGTATCGGAACGCCGGGCCGGTCGGGAACGGGGCCACTCGGGGAGCGGTTCATCCCGGCCTCCCCGGGGAGTCGCGGAGGCCCGGGGAGTCGCGGAGGCCCGGGGCGGGCGGCCCGGCGACGATCCGCCCGGTGCCGTCGGCCGTCGTGCGGCCGGCGTCGTCCACCCGGCCGGGACCGAGGACGGCGTGCCGGAACCGCTCCCCCGCCCCTCGGGTGGGCTGCTCGGCTGGCCTCCGCATGGCTGGCTCCCGGTCGGGTCCGGACGGCGGCGGGCCGTCCCGCACATCATGGCGCGTGGCACGGGCGAGCGCGCGGACGCCGGTCGGCGACCGATCGTCGGGAACCGGCCGAACCGACGCCCCGGGGGCGGCGGGCACCCTTCTCACCCGCGCCTCCGGCATGGTTCGCGCCTGCCCGGCTCCGGCCCGGTCACACCTGCCGGGCGTTGCGACGCTCCCCGCCCGCGACGAATCCGGCACCACCGGGCCCGCGACGGACCCTTCGGCACCGGGTTCCGCGACGAACCCGGCATCACCGGGTGTGGAACCGGGCGAACCGGGCAGACGCCGGTCGGGGCGAGCGACGCCCGAGTCCACGAGAGAGCCGGACTCCACGAGAGGGAGTGAGCGACACGATGGGTGCCGACGACAAGCTGCGCAACGCCGGTGAGAAGGTCGAGGGCAAGATCAAGGAGGCCGCCGGCAAGGCGACCGGTGACCGCACCATCGAGGCGAAGGGCCGGGGCGAGCAGGCCAAGAGCGACCTGAAGCAGGCCGTGGAGAAGGTCAAGGACGCCGGGAAGAACTGACCCGGACCCACCCGGCCCGGCGACCGCCCCTGGCGGTCGCC